>DASXMA010000340.1:0-70822 GCA_036495965.1 Mycobacterium sp. | reverse complement strand
ACGAGGCCAGACAGATCCGACTTCTCGCCGCCGAGACCCGTCGCCGCGCTGCTTGGGAGCGCCAACGAGCAGGCGTCGAACGGTCGGGACTCAGCAAAGAGCGCCACCAGCTTTGACCTGTCCAGGGCATGTCCCTGGAGCGACACTGGCCGGCATGGCATTCAAGGTGAATCGCGAACCCGAACCGCCCCTAAGCTTCGGAGACAAAGACAAGTTCGAGATTATCGACGGCGGCGTGCTGAAGATCCGCCGAGCGAACAGGACAAATCTGTACATCAACCCCGGGACGTGGGCGAGCATTGAGGAGACCCCGTCACCTAGTGCTGGCCCTAGCCCGCGAGTACAGGACGGCCTTGATACCTAGACGCGAATAGTCGGGCCGCCCCCGGAGGAGAGCAGGGGCGGCCCGATCAACTATTCAGACGCTGGCTAGGGCGATCCGGTTCCAGCGGGGTTTGTGTCGACCGTGCCGTCAGCCCACTGCACGGAAGTGATAGAGACGGTGCTGTTCACTAAGGGAGCGGCGAATCCCGTTCCGAGCAAGGGTGACCTGGTCCGCTGAATGGACCGCGCTCTTGCCCTCACCACACAGCTCGATGTCCAATGGAAGTCGCTAGGTCGCGCCGGTAAAACCCACCGGCCATGCTGACAGTCACTGATATGCGGGAGGTAAGTATAGTGTCGGATCCCATTAATCCCATTCGCTTCATCGCGATTCAGTCGGTGAATTTTAGTAACACTAATAGAAGTGTTTTTCTGCGTATCGATGGTTCTAATGTTACGCAGTATCAGGGCGCGGGGAGCGGTACGGTTAACTGCCAGTTTTATGCGCCGGGCACCGTTCCCGTCCCAGAAATCGGAAACCTTGAGGCTTTTGAACTTATTGACATACCCAATGTTGGGTCCGCCATTCGCTCGGTGAATTTCTCAAACGCATTCTTACGGTTGGACGGTTCAGGTGTTACTGCTTCGCAAGGCGCGGGAGTCGGTACGGTTAATTGTCAGTATTATTCCTCCGGAACGTATCCGAATAGCCAGTCCGATTGGGAGGTTTTTCAGCTTTTAAATCTCCTCGTGAGCACCCCCGCTATAGAAGATATACAATCTCTTAAGTCAACTGCATTTCCACAAATGTTTCTCCGTATCGATGGTTCTAATGTTACGCAGTTTCAGGGCGCGGGGAGCGGTACGGTTAATGGTCAGTTCTACCCCTCCGGAGAACCCAACATCCCCGCCGACTATGAAACGTTGAAGATTATTTACCTCTGAAAAATTAGACTGGTCGCGCTCAGCGAAGCATTACCCGTTGGAGCCTTCCCCAAGCGCATATCGGAACCCGTTTCCTTGAGCCGGTGGCGCCCTCGGGCAGCGGGACATCAGGGATGGTTGTGGTGGGCATGGATTCCTCTCTGGTTGGTGTGCCAGCCAACTGAGCGGGTCAGGTCATATGTAGGTCAGAATTTTTGTTTGTGGCTCTAAGTACCGGTTCTGAGCTGCGTAGACTCTGGTGGGCTGTTCTGGCCAATCATCAGTGAGCTTTTCGGAGTTGACCCAAACGCGCCGTATGACTGGCGGCTGGCCTCGTTGCAATCCCACGGCGTCGCGCTCTGGGATGTACTTCACCAGTGCCACCGGGTCGACAGTGCGGATTCGGCGATCGACCCGAAAAATTTCGTGGCCAACAACTTTGGAAGACTCTTCGCCAATTACCCGAGCATCGCGCGGGTGTACTTCAATGGCGCGAAGGCTGCCGATCTGCATCGCAGGCTGGTCCATCCGGTCGAGCGAATCCATTACCAACGGCTGCCGTCGACCAGCTCGGCTCATGCGGTACGGCCCGGTGCCAAGCTGGCCGCCTGGCGCGCGATTTCGGCGTCGATCGCGAGCGCGGCGGAGCCGGGCGAAGCGGGTCGGCGCCATTAGATCATTGTCATGACACCGGCGGTCGCCGGTGGGCCCACGGTCTTGCCGCTTCGATCTGGGCGGACAACGACAGCAGCGTCGCTTCGTCGTACGGCCGGCCAACCAGCTGTACGGCCAACGGGAGCCCTTCGGCGTCGAAGTCCCACGGCACAGCCGCGGCCGGCTGGCCGGTCAGGTTCCAGATCTGTTGATAGGGAACCCGCTGTGCCACCGCCAGCAGCGTCCACACCGCGCCGCGCCGTTGGTAGGCGCCGATACGGGACGGGCCCGTCGCGTTGCCCGGCGTGACGACGACGTCGGCATCATCGAAGATCGACTGGATGCGATTGCTCAGCGACTCCTCCGCGGCACGCACTGCGATCATCCGCCGGTCGGAGAAATACGATCCCAAACGCGCCAGATTCCGGGTACGCGCTTCGAGACGTTCTGGGTGCGCCTGCGCGTCCGCTTCGTCGCTGATGCCGCGCAGATAACGGGGCAGATAGTTCGAGTAGAGCGTCGTAAGCGGATATTCGGGGTCGCGCGTGATGACCTCGTGGCCCAGATCGCGAAGCAACGCACCGGCCTGGTCGACCGCCGCAAGCTGTTGCTTCCCAACCCTGGTCGGCAGCGGCGTTGGAACCTTGGTGCTCAAGGCGATTCGCAGCTTGCCGGGATCACGGGCCGCCGCGGCCACGAACTCGCCTTCTGGACCGGGCACCGTTGTCGCCGCATCCAGGAACAGCGCCGCGTCCATAACCGATCGGGCGATCGGGCCATTGACACTCAGTCCGTACCACACATCGTCGTGCGGCTCGAGCGAGATCCGATCGCGTTGCGGTTTCAGCCCGAACAGCCCGCACCACGTCGCCGGGATCCGAATCGAACCACCGCCGTCGGATCCCAGTGCGAGCGGTGCCAGCCCGGCAGCTACCGCGGCGGCACTGCCGCCGCTGCTACCGCCCGGAGTGCGTTCAGGGTTCCAGGGGTTGCGGGTGGCTCCGAACGTCAGCGACTCGGTGTAGGGAAACATCATCAGCTCGGGCACATTGGTTTTGCCGATGATGACCGCGCCCGCAGCGCGCAGCCGGCGAACCACGTCCGCATCGGCGGTCACGGCCGGGCCGTGGCCACCGCTGCCGTATGCCGTCACCTCGTCGGCGACATCGACATCGTCCTTGATCGCGACCGGCACGCCGAGTAGCGGCAGCCGCTCGCCGGCGTCGAGTCGGTCCTGCGCCACGGCCGCCTCGTACCGCGCGCTGTCCGACAGCACCACCCGGTAGCAGCGCAGCTGGCTGTCCAGCCGCTCGATGCGTTCCAGGTAGACGTCGAGTAGCTCCGGTGCGGTCAATTCACGGTTAGCCAGCATCCGGGCCTGCGCGGCCGCGCCAGCGAAGGCGAGATCGCGAGCGTCCACTGCGGCAGCGTATCCCGCTCACCGCGGCGAGCCCCCGACTGGTCCACACACGTCGAATGAGCGAACCAGTACCGTGGCGACATGTCCTGCGTATTCTGTGCGGTTGTCGCCGGGGAAGCACCGGCTATCCGGATCTACGAAGACGAGGACTATCTGGCAATCCTCGACATCCGCCCGTTCACCCGCGGCCACACCCTGGTGATTCCTAAACGGCACACCGTGGACGTGACCGACACCCCGCCGCAGACGTTGGCACAGATGATCACCATCGGCCAGCGAATCGCACGGGCGGCCCGCGCAACGGAGTTGGCCGACGCGACGAACATCGGGGTCAACGACGGCCCGGCGGCCTTTCAGTCCGTGCCGCACATTCATCTGCATGTGCTGCCGCGGCGCAACGGCGACAAGCTCGCGGTCGCCAAAGGGATGCTGCTGCGCCGCGACCCGGACCGGGAAGCCACCGGCCAGATCCTGCGGGAGGCCCTGGCCCGGATCGACGCCAGTCAGTAATACTGGGCGAATGCCACTTCCATCCTGGGTTGAGCAGGGCTTGCTGCCACAGGTGCTGCATGTACACGACACCGTTTATCGGAAGACGAACGGTTGGATCGGCCATCGCACCTTGTTGATACCGAGCCTGCTGCTGCACACCGTCGGCGCCAAGACCGGTAAGGCGCGAACCACGTCGCTAACCTATGCGCGCGACGGCGAAGACTACTTGATCGTTGCTTCAAAGGGAGGCGACCCGCGAGCACCCGGCTGGTATCACAACCTGCGAAAGAACCCGAACGTGGAAATCAACGTCGGACCAAGGCGTTTCGCCGTAACAGCCCGACCGGTGCTCCCGACCGATCCCGAATACTCCCGGTTATGGCAGATCGTCAACAAGAACAACAGCAACCGTTACGCCGCTTACCAGAAGAAGACGTCGCGGCCTATCCCGGTCGTAGTGTTGACGCCTGGTTAAAAGTAAACGCGCTGCACAGGAGCACCACGTAGCGGCCCCGGACAACGGCGCAGCGGTTTATCCTGCTTTAGCGCGGTGAAGCTATTCGTGCGTTCACCGCAAAGCGCAGAGCGGCTGGAGTGGCTATGAAACGCTGGACGGGAAATCCGTGGCGGCGCTTCGGGCTGCCTGCGCGCATAGGTTGGCTCGTCGCCGGAGGATACGGCGTCGCGGCGGTGCTGGTCATAGCGTCGTGGGTCTGGGGGTGGCACGGCGCGTATGCGACTCGGCCGGTCGACCAAGTTGTGTCGGTGTTGTGTCTGGTGTTCGCCACGGGATGTGCCGGCAACGCGGCCCGCTTCGCGGTCGGGCGCCGCAGATTCGGATGGCTGGCGCTGGCGACAGGCCTCTTGGGCTGGGCGGTCGGGGAGGTCATCTGGGCGGTCTACGACGTGCGCCCCGAATTCGATCATGCCGTTCACCCAGCGGCGGCTGAGATTGTGCTCGTTTTGTACCCAGTCGGCGCCTTTGCGTCTTTGGTGCTGCTAACCGATCGCATTCACCGCATTCGGCAACTGGTGCTGGACGGCGTCATCGTGGCGAGCTCACTGTTTGTGGCCTCGTGGGTATTCGTCCTCCGCAAACTGATACACGAGGGCAGTAGCTCGCAGCTCACGACGTTCGCGCACATTTTCGCCGACGTCGTCGTCATCACGCTGGCGCTCGTGATGTTGTCGCGGGCTCGTCCTGGCCGCCGGCCGAGCCTGAACCTGTTAGCCGGCGGAATCGCGACGATCGGTGTTGCCGACATCGTGATCGTGTTCCAGACCGGAGTCGGCAGCTATCACACCGGCGATCTGGTCGACGTGACCCGAGTGGCCGGGTTGGGGATGGTGGCGTTGGCTGCGCTGTCCAGTGTCCACGAGGCCCCGACAGCACCGACGCAGGGTGCGATTACCTCCCGTGTCCGGGTGTGGTTGCCGTACTTGCCGCTGGTGCTGGCCGCCGCGATCGGATTGCGCCACACGCTCCGCGAGTTGGGGCCCGGACCGATGACCGCCGCGCTGGGAATCCTGGTGGTCGCGGTGCTCGCCCGCCAGCTCGTTGTACTCGTCGAAAACCAGGCCTTGTTGTCTGAAGTGGCGCGAGAAGCTTTTCGTGACAGCCTGACCGGCCTGGCCAATCGGGCTCACTTCATCCAACGGCTGGAACAGGCCGTCGCTAATCGCCGGCACGACGGGGAGCCGATTGCGGTGTTGTGCCTCGACCTCGACAACTTCAAGTTGGTCAACGACGCCTTGGGTCATCCGGCCGGCGACGAGCTCCTGGTCCGAATCGCCGGGCGGATCACCGCAGCGCTGGGGGAAACGGGCACTGTCGCCCGCCTTGGTGGTGACGAATTCGCCGTGCTGATCGAAGGTTCCGTCGAGGAATCACAAGCCGCAGCGCATCGGGTTCTCGAGTCATTCACCGCGGCGATCGTGATCGACGGCGTTCCCGTAGCGGTACGTCCGAGCATCGGGTTCACGGTGGCCACCACCGCCTCCAGTTGCAGCGTCGACCAGATGCTCCGGCACGCCGACTTGGCTATGTATGCCGCCAAACGCGAAGGCGGCCAATGTATCCGAAGTTTCGTGCCCGATCTGCCCTTCCCTCATACATTCCCGCTTTTCACCGACTCGGCGGTATCGGCTACTCAAGATCGCTCAGCAAGCCCGGCCTACCAGCGCGCCGCGAACAATGACAGGGTGCCGGCACCGGCGTCGAGGCTGATCTCCGAAGTCGCGCCGTCAACGCCAGATCAATCCGACGATGCGCCAAAGGGCATTCCGTGGCCGCCGACAGCAATCCGCATTGCCATCGGGGTCTTGGCGATCGGCGTGATCGCTTTTACCGCGTCGTGCGTATTCAACCCGCATACGGGTCACAGCGTATTCTTCGCCAAGTTTTTGTATTCGGCGTTGAACCTGTTGGCGGCCGGGCTGATTGCCGTTCGCGCTTACCGGATCGCAGCCGACCGTTTGGCTTGGATCCTGATCGCGGCAGGCATGACATTTTCGGCGATAGGCGACGTTATCTACTCCCTGTGGGTGCCGAACGGTCAGTCACCATCGGCGGCCGATCCGGCGTACCTGGTGTTTTATCCGCTCGTCTATGCAGGCCTCCTGCTGCTCATGCGGTCACGATTCAAGCCGGTGCCGGTTCCCATCCAGCTCGATTCCCTGGTCTGCGGGCTGACGATGGGCGCGGTCGGCGTGGCGCTGATGGCAGGGCCGATCCACCCGGCGATGACCCGCGCACCGGCGACCGTGCTGGTGGGCCTGGCGTACCCGTGGGGCGATCTGGTCCTGCTGGCTCTGGTCGCCAGCATGCTGCCGATTCTTGGCTGGCGTAACGACTTTCGCTGGCCCCTTCTGGCTGCCGGATTTATTTTGTTTGCGGGCGCGGACACCGCGTATCTCTTCCAGACCTCGGTCGGCTCGTACCGGGCTGGCACCTTGCTCGATGCCTGCTGGCCGGCGTCGTCATTGTTGGTGACGATGGCCAGCTGGGCGCCTGCGTCGTCGGTGGTGCCCGTACCGAGGCGCGCACTCGGGTCCTACGTCAAGCCGGTTGCGTGCACCGTCGTGGCACTGGGAGTCGCCATCCTGGCTCACGACTCGCGACCCGCGGTGACTCTCGCCGCGCTGAGCCTGATCGCGACGGCAGCGCGATTCTCGGTGACCTTCCGGGACGTCAGCATGCTGGCCGAGAGGCACAAACACGCGATGACCGACGAGTTGACCGCGTTGCCCAATCGGCGCTCACTGGCGATTGCCCTGACCGCGGCGAACGGTTCAGCGTTGTCAGGAACCTCATTGGCGACAACCAGGACGCCGTCACGTCGCGCGCTCCTGTTACTGGATCTCTATGAGTTCCACGAAATCAACAACTCGCTCGGTCACCACTTCGGTGATGAACTGTTGTGTCACATCGCGAATCGACTGTCGACCTGTGTGCGTCGTGAGGACCTGCTGGCCCGCGCGGGTGATGACGAATTCGCAATTCTGATGGCCGCCGGGGCTGATCTCATCGCCGCACGTGCCCAGGCGGGTCGTTTGCTCGAGGCCTTGAGCGAACCGTTCGCGCTGGATCCGATCACCGTGCAAGTGGATGCCCGCATCGCCATTGCGCTCTTCCCAGACCACTGTGACCACCCGCAGGAGCTACTGAATCGCGCCGAGACGGCGATTCCGCAGGCCAAAGCCGCCAAAAGCAAGATCGCGGTGTACGACTCGGCGTTTGAGCTGTATCGCGATAATGACCCCAACCTCATCGAGCAACTACGCGCCGCGCTGCTTGATGGTGACGAATTGATGTTGCATTACCAGCCAAAGATCAACGCAAGCGATGGCAGTGTGCATAGTGTCGAGGCACTGCTGCGCTGGCAGCATCCCAGCCGTGGGTTGCTGCTACCGGAGGAATTCCTGCCTGCCGCCGAACGCGCCGGGCTGATGCGTAAAGTGGCCAACCGCACGGTCAGTCGCGCACTCGAACAGATCCACTCCTGGCGCGAGCAGGGCATCGCTCTGGCCGTCGCAGTGAACCTCTCGGCAACAAATCTGCTTGACCTTGACCTGGTCGGCACCATCGAACGGCTGCTGCGAACCCACGGTCTGCCCGCCGACGCTCTCATCATTGAGATCACCGAGAGTGCCCTCGTCGATTCGGTGCGATCCCGAAATACCGTCGCCGAGCTGCAGCACCTCGGTGTTCGCATCTCGCTCGACGACTACGGCACCGGGTGGTCTTCGCTGGCACGCCTGCAGGATGTTTCGGTCGACGAGCTGAAACTCGACAGAATATTCGTGGCACGGCTGGCCCGAGACCCGCGATCGGTTGCCATCGTGCGGTCCACGGTGGCGTTGGCGCACAGCCTGGGAGCCGACCTTGTCGCCGAGGGTGTCGAAGACGAGATGACGTTGAATGCGCTGCGGAGGTACGGCTGCACGATAACGCAGGGCTTCGTGCACAGCCCGCCGTTGCCCGCGAATGAATTGCAGCAGTGGATCATCAGCAGCGTACTTGATCGCGATGCAACGGAATCTGAACAAGCGGGAGTCAACGAATAGCCCTGGGCGCGAAGCGAATTGGCTAGAAAAGCTCTTTCGCCAGCAATTCCAGTGTGGCCACTCGTGCTGGCGCGGTAGCGCGTTCGGTGCCGCGGCGGGCCGACGCGACCGGGTTCACCATCACCTCGTCGACGCCGAACCGTTCGGCAAGTGCCCGCAGCTGTTCGGCGGCCTCCGCGGGTGCGCCCAGCACGGCACGTTGCAGTCCGCTTTCCACTACGCGCTGCTGCTGCGGCGTCAGCTCCGCGACTTGAGCTTCCTCGACCAGAGGCACCGGCCCGAGCGGTTGTCCGGTCCGTAGCTTCGCCATCATCTGCAAGTTGGGCAGCATCAACGCCGTTGCCTCGTCGCGTGTTTCGGCCACGACGGCATTCACCGTCAAAAATGTCACCGGCTCTGCTGCCAGGTCGCTGGGCACGAACCGGGAACGGTAGAGCTCAAGTGCCTCTTCGGTTCCCCTACCGGAGAAGTGATGCGCGAACACGTACGGCAGCCCCTTGGCGGCAGCCAGATGCGCTGAGTACATCGACGAACCCAGCAGCCACAGGCGCGGTTCGGTCGCGGCGGCCGGGGTGGCCTTGAGCATGTAGTCCCCGGAACGCAGCGGCACCCGCACGCCGCGTGCGCTCATCAGTGCCGCCACATCGTCGAGGTATTCGGGGAAGTTCTCGATGTCGCGATCTTGCTCAGCTGCCGAGCGGCCGCGCAGGGCATACGACGTGACGGGATCCGACCCCGGCGCCCTGCCGATACCCAAGTCAATCCGGCCCGGGGCGGCCGCTTCCAGCAGCGCGAACTGCTCGGCCACCGCCAGCGGCGCGTGGTTGGGCAGCATCACACCGCCCGAGCCGAGTCGCAGCTGCGAGGTCTGCGCGGCGAGGTAGGCGATCAACACCGGCGGGCTGGTGGCCCCCACGGACGGCATGTTGTGGTGTTCGGCGAGCCAGTAGCGCGTGAAACCCAGACGATCCGCGGTCTGCGCCACCGTTACCGTGGCCGCCAGCGCATCCGAGGTCGACTGGTCCGATCGCACCGGGACGAGGTCAAGGACGGAAAGTCGCACGATGGCGTCAACGCGTACGCGCGAAGGAACGTTCCCGCAGCTGCCTGGTCAGTAGTTCTTCAACGTGATCGAACCGACAATGGCGTCGAACTGCTCCTGCGATATGGGCGCACCGCCCGGAATGTTGTCGGTGGCCAGCCATTGGGTGCGTTTGACATAGCTGTTGAATGCCTTGAAGTAGCTGGCGAAGCCAAGTCCATGGTCGTCACCGGCTGCCGCGAGCTCGCCGGCCAGGATGTAGGCACCCAACAGCGCGACACTGGTCCCCTGGCCCGACAACGGCGAGCAGCAATAGGCAGCGTCACCAACCAGCGCCACCCTGCCGATCGACCAGTGATCCATCACGATCTGCGACATTTCGTCGAAGTAGAAATCCGATGCGGAACGCATGTACTTCAGCAGTTGCGGGCGTACCCAGCCCTCGCCGGCCATCCGCCGGTCCACCTCGTCGAACTGGGCTTCGGTGTCGCGGTAGTCGATGCGTAGCTCGGTGTCCATGAAGCCCAACATGGCCCGGGCCTCGGCGTTGTTACGCGCGCTGTAGACCCCGGCCATCGTGGAGTCCCCGTAGTGCCAGGTCTGCCAGTAGTCCAAGTCGAGGAAGTTGGGCACCGTGAAGATCGCCGCGAATGTCCCCAGTCTCTTGATGAACCGCTCCTCTGGACCGAAGACCAACTCGCGCACATTGGAATGCAAGCCGTCGGCGCCGATAGCCACGTCGAAGCTGCGGTCGGGGGCGCGTGCAAAAGTCACATCGACCGATGGGCCCCGGTTATCCAAATCGACAATGCTGTCGTCGAATAGGTACTCAGTCGCCGGTTAGGTCGCCTCGTAAAGCAATTCGACCAAATCGTCACGCAGCAGCTCGATGTCGGGGTTATCGATGGGACCACCAGTCGGGGTCGATTCGGTGTCCCGGGACAGCTCGTTGCCGTCACGGTCGACGACGGACGCGCCCCGAATTCGCGTCTTGCGCTCCTCGGCAGCGGCCAGCAGCCCCATGCGGTCCAGCACCGTCAGCGCCGGACCGCGCACGTCGATCGCCTGGCCTCCGGGGCGCAGCCCTGGGTGGCGCTCCACGACGGTGATCGAATGGCCATGCTGGGCAAGCCAATACGCCAACGCTGTACCGGCGACGCTGGCTCCGGAAATCAGTACCTCAGACATGGGAAGTCACTTGATCCCTGCCAGCTTCTTGGCGTCATTGAAGATGTCGTCGAGCATTGCCGGAGTCAGCCTACCGGTGAACATGTTTTGCTGGCTCGGGTGGTAGCAGCCGAGCAGTCGCACACCCGATGGCAGCTCCGCGACGGCGCCGTGGCCGAACCGCGGTTTGCGCCTTTCGGCCACGCCTGGCAGCCGTAGCGCAATCTGCCAGGCGAACCCGCCCAGGGCGACGATGGCCCGAACATGTTCGGACACCAAGCGCCATTCGGCCCGAAGCCAGGGCCAACAGGCGTCCCGCTCCGCCGGGGTAGGCGCGTTGGCCGGCGGAGCGCATCGCACCGGTGCGGAGATCCGAATCTGGTTGGCCCGCAAGCCGTCTGCGGCGTCGACACTGGTCGGTGAATTCACCAGCCCGGCCCGGTGCAGTGCCGCGTAAAGCTGATCCCCGGACCGGTCGCCGGTGAACATGCGTCCGGTCCGGTTGGCGCCGTGCGCGGCGGGCGCTAACCCGACGATCAACAGCCGCGGGCGCTCCGATCCCCAGCCCGGCACCGGCCGCCCCCAATACGGCTGGTCGGCAAAGGCCCGGCGCTTGATGACGGCGACGTCCTCTCGCCACTCGACCAGGCGCGGGCAGGCCCGGCACACGCTGACTACGGCATCGAGCTCCGGTATCGAGTTGGCCCGGGCCGCCAGCGCTGAGACGTGCGCGGCATCGGCGGCCACCGGAGTCTGCCGGGTGGCCGGATCGCCCGGCCAGCCGGTGCCGGGCACGACGGGAGAGCCGAACGCCTGGCCGGTATTGGGATGGACGAGCACATGAACATCCTGCATTCACGCGATGCCGGTCACGAAATTCGGTCGCCGCGGATAACGCTTTGGCATAAATTCAGGCGCGATATCCCATGAAGAGCAGCAGCCGGGGCCCAGCGTTCTTGATCCTATTCGCCACGCTGATGGCGACGGCGGGTACCGGCATCTCGATAGTCGCGTTCCCGTGGCTGGCGTTGCAGCACGAAGACAGCGCGCGCGACGCGTCGATCGTGGCTGCTGCGATGACGGTGCCGTTGGTGCTGTCCACGCTGGTCGCCGGTACGGCGGTCGACTTTTTCGGGCGTCGCCGGGTTTCACTCGTCTCCGATTCACTGTCCGGGACAGCGGTGGCCGCCGTCCCGCTGATCGCCTGGTTCTTCGGCCCAAAAGCGATCAACGTCGCCGACCTCGCCGCGTTGGCCTTCTTCGCAGCTGCTTTCGACCCGGCCGGGACAACGGCGCGCCAGTCGATGCTGCCCGAGGCCGCCGCCCGTGCGGGCTGGTCGCTGGACCGCACCAACAGCATCTACGAGGCGATTCTCAACCTGGGCTTCATGGTGGGCCCGGGCATCGGCAGTTTGATGATCGCCACGGTCGGTGGCATCAACACGATGTGGGTCACGGCGGGTTGTTTCGGGTTGTCCATCCTCGCAATCGTGGCGCTGCGGCTCGAGGGCGCCGGCAAGCCACACCAGGCGACCCGACCCGAAGGGTTGGTGTCCGGCATCGTCGAAGGAATGCGATTTGTCTGGAACCTGCGGGTGCTACGGACGCTCGGGCTGATCGACTTGGCCGTCACCGCGCTTTACCTGCCGATGGAAAGCGTGCTGTTCCCAAAATATTTCGCCGACCGGCATCAGCCAGCGCAGTTGGGTTGGGCATTGATGGCGCTTGCGATCGGTGGCGTGGCAGGCGCGCTCGGCTATGCCGTGCTGTCGAAATACACGCGGCGACGCACGGCTGTGCTGACCGCGACCCTCACCTTTGGTGCCGCGACGGCCTGCATCGCGTTTCTGCCGCCGTTGCCGGTGATCCTGGCGCTGTGCGCGGTGACCGGCCTGGTCTACGGGCCTATCCAGCCGATTTACAACTACATGATGCAGACCCGGGCTCCGGGTCATCTACGTGGTCGAGTGGTCGGGGTTATGACGGGGCTGACCTACGCCGCCGGCCCGTTGGGCTTGCTGGTGGCGGGTCCGCTGGCTGACGCCGCCGGACTGAAGGCCACGTTCCTGACGTTGGCGGTGCCCATCCTGTTGATCGGGCTCGTCGCTTGCGGGCTGCCGTCGCTGCGCGAACTGGACCACGCGCAGGAGTTCGCTGTCGAACCCGGGCCGTAGGATCGGGCCGTGAACTCGGATGCGTTGGCCGGCCTGATCGCCGGCCTGCCCGACGGGACTGTCGTCACCGACCCCGCCATTACCGAGGGGTACCGCCAAGACCGCGCTTTCGACCCGTCGGCCGGCAAACCGCTGGCCGTCGTCCGGCCGCGGAGCACCGAAGACGTCCAGACGGTGCTGCGCTGGGCCACGGCCAACCGGGTGCCGGTGGTGCCCCGGGGAGCCGGCAGCGGCCTGTCTGGCGGGGCGACCGCGGTGGACAACGGGATCGTGCTGTCGACGGAGAAGATGCGCCACATCACCGTCGATCCGATCACCCGCACCGCGGTATGTCAGCCCGGGCTGTTCAACGCGGAAGTGAAGAAGGCCGCCGCCGAACACGGACTGTGGTACCCGCCCGATCCGTCGTCGTTCGAAATCTGCAGCATCGGAGGCAATATCGCCACCAACGCGGGCGGGTTGTGCTGCGTGAAATACGGCGTGACCACCGACTATGTGCTGGGCATGCAGGTGGTGCTGGCCGACGGGACCGCGGTCCGGTTGGGCGGCCCCCGGCTCAAGGACGTCGCCGGCCTGAGCCTGACAAAGCTGTTCGTGGGCAGCGAGGGCACGCTGGGCGTCATCACGGAAGTGACGCTGCGGCTGCTGCCCGCACAAAACACCTCAAGTGTTGTGGTGGCCACGTTCGCCTCGGTCTCCTCGGCGGTCGACGCGGTGCTTGGGGTCGCCGCGCGGTTGCGACCGGCGATGCTGGAATTCATGGATTCGGTGGCGATCAACGCCGTCGAGGACACCATGCGCATGGACTTGGACCGCGGCGCCGCAGCCATGCTGGTGGCCGGTTCTGACGAGCGCGGCCGGGCCGGATCCGAGGACGCCGAACTGATGGCTGCGATATTCGCCGAAAATGATGCGACAGAAGTGTTTTCGACCAATGATCCCGACGAGGGCGAGGCATTCATCGCCGCCCGCCGATTCTGCATCCCGGCAGTGGAAGCCAAGGGATCACTCTTGCTCGAAGATGTCGGCGTGCCGCTTCCGGCGCTGGGCCAACTGGTCACCGGGATCGCACGCATCGCCGCCGAGTGCGACCTGATGATCTCGGTGATCGCGCACGCCGGCGACGGCAACACCCATCCACTGATCGTGTACGACCCCGCCGACACCGCGATGACGGAGCGCGCCCATGTCGCGTTCGGCGAAATCATGGACCTGGCCGTCGGTCTCGGCGGCACCATTACCGGTGAGCATGGCGTCGGCCGGTTGAAGCGACCCTGGCTGGACGGCTACCTCGGACCCGAAGCGATGGATCTGAACCGCCGCATCAAGCAGGCATTGGACCCGCAGGGCATCCTGAACCCCGGCGCAGCGATCTAGCTCCTGCGGGCTTTGCTCGAACGTGAAGCTGGCCGCACGCTCGGCCACGGACGTGAAGCCAGCCGCACGCTCGGCGCTCATGATGGTTGACGTATTCTGCCAGTTGTCGTACGAATGAGACATGACTGCGGTTATGTCTCACAACGCACCAGTCAGGTTCCAGCTCGCCACCGCCGACACCTGGTCGAATCCCTGGCCGATGTACCGCGCGCTGCGTGACCACGACCCGGTACACCACGTCGTTCCTCCGAAACACCCTGAAGACGACTACTACGTGCTGTCCCGGCACGCCGACGTCTGGGCGGCGGCTGGCGACCACGAGACGTTCTCCTCGGCGCAGGGATTGACCGTCAACTATGGCGACCTGGAAATGATTGGACTGCAGGATAATCCGCCGTTCGTTATGCAGGATCCGCCGGTGCACACCGAGTTTCGCAAACTGGTGTCGCGCGGTTTCACTCCGCGGCAGGTCGAGGCGGTGGAGCCCAAGGTACGCGAGTTCGTCGTCGAGCGCATCGAGAGGCTGCGTGCCAACGGCGGCGGCGACATCGTCACCGAGCTGTTCAAGCCGCTGCCGTCGAAGGTGGTCGCGCACTATCTCGGTGTGCCCGAAGACGATCGGACACAATTCGATGGCTGGACCCAGGCCATCGTCGCGGCCAACACCGCCGAAGGCGGCGTCGCCGGCGCGCTGGAAACCGTCGGCGATGCGGTGGGGTCGATGATGGCCTACTTCACCGAGCTTATTGAGCGGCGACGGACACAACCCGAGGACGACACGATCTCCCACCTGGTCGCCGCCGGCGTCGGAGCCGATGGCGACATCTCCGGCGCGCTGTCGATTCTGGCCTTCACATTCACCATGGTCACCGGCGGCAACGACACCGTGACCGGGATGCTGGGTGGGTCGATGCCGATACTGCACCAGCGGCCGGATCAGCGAGAGCTGTTGGTGGACAACCCCGAGCGGATCCCCGACGCGGTTGAGGAACTGCTGCGGCTGACCTCGCCCGCGCAGGGGCTGGCGCGCACGGCCACCCGCGATGTCACGATCGGCGACACCACAATCCCGGCCGGCCGCAGAGTGCTGCTGCTGTACGGGTCGGCCAACCGCGACGAGCGCCAGTACGGCGCGGATGCCGGCGAGCTGGACGTGACACGCTGCCCACGTAACATCCTGACCTTCAGTCACGGAGCGCACCACTGCCTGGGCGCGGCCGCGGCCCGGATGCAATCCCGGGTCGCACTGTCCGAACTGCTGGCCCGTTGCCCGGATTTCGAGGTGGACGAGTCCGCAATCGTCTGGGCGGGAGGAAGTTACGTCCGGCGTCCGTTGTCGGTGCCGTTCACAGTGAAATCCTGATGCCCGGTAACGACTGGCTGGCCTCGCACCGCAGCGAAGCAGCCGTAGACCGGATACTCAACGCCGCCGAGGAGCTTTACACGCTACGCGACCAGGCATCGATCGGCATGAACGAAATCGCCAGGGCCGCAGGATGTTCCCGTGCGACGCTATACCGGTACTTCGAGAACCGTGAGGCGCTGCGAACCGCGTACGTGCACCGTGAGACGCGCCGGCTCAGCCGCGCGATCAAGGAGGAGATCGACGGTATCGACGATCCGCGCGAACGACTGATCGCGAGCATCACCGCCACGTTGCGGATGGTTCGCGACAGCGCGGCCTTGGCGTCGTGGTTCGCCATTACCCGCCCTCCGATCGGCGGCGAGCTGGCCGAAAAGTCCGAGGTGATTACCGCCTTGGCCGCCGCTTTCGTCAGCTCGCTCGGTCCCGAAGAGCCCGCCATCGTCGAACGCCGGGCTCGTTGGGTGGTGCGAGTGATCACATCGCTGCTGACGTATCCGGGCCAGGATGAAGCCGACGAACGGGCGATGATCGAGGAGTTCGTCGTCCCGATCGTCACGCCGGTCAGCGCCCGTCGCTAGCTGTCATCCACCCACCCAAGAGCGCGTAGCGGTGCAAATGTCGCATGTCAGCTATGGTCTTTTCGTCCAAATTGCTTTCTTGGGCAACGGGTCAACGCTATGTTATGGGCAATTGAGCGCCGCAGAGCGATCGGTGGGGACCAGACCCGGAGGTGAAGTGGGGGTGTTAGCGGTGCGCACACAACGACTCGCTGCGCGGGTGCCCCGGCTTCAGGGGACTTGTCGCCATCGACGCCGGCACTACGCGGCTACTCCCAACGAGCAAATGAGCTAGCGCGCTCAGGAAGGACGGGTAATGACTTACCCCTGTTTGCCCCCCGAAGTTAATTCGGCACTGATGGAAGCCGGTGCCGGGTCGGCGCCCATGCTCGCAGCCTCATCGGCTTGGAGTGGGTTGGCCGGCGAATTGCGGGCGGCGGCGGACGCGTTTGGCTCGGTGACCTCGAACTTGTCGGGTGGGACGTGGCAGGGACCTGCAGCAGCGGCGATGGCGGACGCGGCCGCGCCGTATACCGCGTGGCTCAGCGCGGCGGCCGGCCACACCGAGCAGGCCGCCGCCCAGGCAGCAGCGGTGGCAGCCGCTTTCGAGTCGGCGCACGCCGCCACCGTGCCCACTCCGGTGATCGCGGCCAATCGGGTTCTGTTGGGAACGCTGGCGAACACGAACATTTTGGGGCTTAACACCCCGGCGATCTCGGCCACGGAATCCCACTACGAGGAGATGTGGGCCCAGGACGTGACCGCGATGGCCAACTATCACGCCGGCGCCTCGTCCGCCTGGGCTGGGATGGCTCCGCTGGCGCCGCTGCGGGAGGACCTCCCGAAACCCGTGGCCACATAACAACCGGTAGTCACGGCGCCGGCGCCGCCGGCCAGGCGTCAGCTGGCAGCGCCCAGTCAGTCCCGCACGCGGGTGAAACGTTGCAGCAGCCAGGCCAATGGGATCGTCACGACCAGCGTCGCGATGTACAGATACAGCATCGAGCCGGTGTAAACGTGGGCGCGCACGACATAGTCCATCGTGAACTCCATGGTCACCAGGTGGATCAGGAAGATCTCGTAGGAGATCTCGCCCAACCACACCATTGGCCGGCTGGCCAGCAGCCGCGAATACGACCCCTGGTCACCCAAGGCCAGCGGTGCCACCGCCAACACGGCGATCACGGCGTAGAAGCACGTCTTGTACAGCGCCTCCCCCAGCGAAGTCGGCGACGTGGTGGGCGCTCCTGCGATCGGAGTGGAGACGATGAAGTAGCAGATGATTGCCAGCGGTATCGCCATGAACGCGTAGCATCGCACGCCCATCCGCTGCAGCACCGTCAGCATCATGCCGCCGAGGAACCAGGCCAGATAAGTGGGTAGCCACAGTCGGGCGCCGTCGGGAAACCAGTGATCGGTGTGTACCAGGACCAGCCATGCCGGGCTGATCATCGCCATTGCCGCCAGGGCGCCGACTACCAGCTTCGGCCGCCAGCGCCGTCCACAGATCAACACCAGCAGCACATATGCCAGCAGCGGTAGCACCACGTAAAAGGCCGCCTCTACTGCCAGGCTCCACATCTGGGTCAGGCCCTGATGCAGATACTTGCCGAGATAGCCTCGCGCGTAGATCTGCGTCAGCGTGAGATTGCGCACCAGCCCCGTCCACGAATGTCCGGGGTTAGGTCCCACCTCGCGGAAGTGGTACACAACGTAGGCAAACAGGACGGTAATGACGTACGCAGGCATGATGCGCCGAACCCGGTGCCACGCATAGCGACTCAGCGAAGGTGGGGGGCCACCGGTCGCGGCTGATTTCACCCATGGGCGGAACAGCAGGAAGCCGGACAGCACGAAAAAGATCGGAACACCGATCTCCATCCGGGAACCGACCAGGCCCCAATAGCCGTGGGTGTATTTGCCGGTGGTGTAAGCGGCGTGGGTGCCGACGACCAGGATTGCGGCGACGGCGCGGATGCCGGTCAGCGACGCGACCCGGTCCACGTGAGATACCTGCTCGAGTCCCCCCTGGGCGTCTCTTTCCTCGGACAGGGTCATCCGGCACGATTTCTGCGTGGTTTGCCGCCCCCCGATTGAGCACTGCGGCGGGCTTTTTCGGGGGGCTTGTCACATGAACGGTCCGGCCGAAGATCGATAAGCACGCCCGAGATGCGTGTGCGCTCAAGCTTTTTGAGTGTCGCGCGGGGCAGTTTGGCCGGCAGCTCTACCAGCGAGAAATCCGGCCCGATCGCGATGTGGCTGAAATCGCTGCGATGCAGACCGCCCTCGTTGGCAATGGCACCCACGATCGCGCCCGGACCGATCTTCTGTCGCTTGCCCACGGAAATGCGGTAGGTGGTGAAGGTCCTTGTGTGCCTTGACTTCTCGCGGCGATCCCGATGCTCGTCGCCGCGGCGCCGCTCGGGCGGCGGTTCGGGCGCCATCAGGAACTCCTCGCCGTCGCGAGACTGCAACGCCAGCGCCGCGGCAATGTCAGCCATCGGGACATCATGCTCGCGTTCGTAGTCCTCGACCAGCTTCCGGAACAGTTCGGTTCCCGGACCGCCGAGCGCTCGGGTGATGGAATCGGCGAAGTTCGCTACGCGCTGCGCATTGACGTCCTCGACGGTCGGCAACTCGGCCTCGGTGAGCGTTTGCCGCGTTGCCTTTTCGATCGCCTTCAGCAGGTGGCGCTCCCGCGGGGCGACGAACAACAGCGCGGTTCCCGAACGCCCGGCCCTGCCGGTGCGTCCGATGCGGTGTACGTAGGACTCGGTGTCATGTGGGATGTCGTAATTGAGCACATGCGATATCCGCTCCACGTCCAGCCCGCGCGCGGCCACATCGGTGGCGACCAGGATGTCGATACCGCCGTCTCTCAGCGCGGCTATGGTCCGCTCACGCTGCGCCTGTGGGATATCGCCGTTGATTGCGGCCGCGGAAAACCCTCGGGCACGCAGCTTTTCGGCGACCTCCTCGGTCGCCTGTTTGGTGCGCACGAAGACGATCATCGCCTCGAACGGCTCCACCTCGAGGACGCGGGTGAGTGCGTCCATTTTGCGCGGCCCGGCAACCTGGATGTAGTGCTGCGAAATGTTCTCGGCTGTCGTGGTTTTCGCTTTTGTGGTGACTTCGAGCGGATCGTGGAGGTACTTGGCGGTGAGCTTGCGGATCGGCGGCGGCATGGTCGCCGAGAACAGCGCGACCTGTTTGTATTCCGGGGTTTCGGACAGGATGCGCTCGACGTCCTCGGCGAAGCCCATGGTGAGCATCTCGTCGGCCTCGTCAAGCACCAGGTAGTCCACTCGCGACAGGTCGAGCGTGCCGCGCTCGAGATGGTCGATGATCCGACCGGGGGTGCCGACCACCACCTGCGCCCCGCGTCTGAGTCCGGCCAGTTGCACGCTGTACGACGACCCGCCGTAGATCGACAACACGTTGATCTTGGACAGATGAGCCCCGTAGCGGCTGAACGCTTCGGCCACCTGCAGCGCCAGCTCCCGAGTGGGCGCCAGCACCAGGGCCTGGGTCGCGTTGCTGGTGACATCGATCTTGGACAGGATCGGGATCGCGAACGCGGCCGTCTTGCCAGTACCGGTCTGCGCCAGTCCCACCACGTCGGAACCCGCCATCAGGGGCGGAATCGTCGCCGCCTGGATAGCGGTCGGTGACTCATAGCCGACGTCGGCGATCGCCCGCAAGACTGCGGGATGAATCTGCAGCTCGGCAAACGTCGTAGAAACAGCCTCAGGAGAGCTGTCAGGGAGGGTCATCGTCCATGGAGTCTAGTGGTGATCGCGAGCTCAGCGGAGCTGAGCGCGGCGGGCGCGGCATGCCTGCCACACCCGCGAGCCGGATAGCGGTACCGTGCGCGATGTGTGGTCGCAAGCGTGCCGTGCCGAGCCACTGTGTGCCCTGTCCGTCGCGGTGTTGATCGGCGCAACGGTGACCGGCTGCGGTTCGGGAGACTCGACGGTCGCAAAGACCCCACAGGCGACGACGGCCACTTCGACCGCAATCTCCGCCGCACCCGGCCAGTCGTCCGGCGCGGCTGCCATGCCCAGCAGCACCGCGCCAGCCGACCCGTGCGCGGTCAATCTGGCGTCATCCACCATCGCGAAAGTGGTCTCCGAGCTGCCTCGCGACCCGCGCAGTGCGCAGCCCTGGAACCCGGAGCCGCTGGCCGGTAACTACAACCAATGCGCCCAGCTGTCGGCGGTGATCATCAAGGCCAACACCAACGCCGTCAACCCCACCACCCGCGCGGTCCTGTTCCATCTCGGCCAGTTCATCCCGCAGGGAGTGCCCGACACTTACGGTTTCAACGGCATCGACGCCGCGCAAACCACCGGCGACACGATTGCGTTGACCTACCCCGGCGGCATCAACGGCTTGAACACCGATGTGCGGTTCCACTGGAACGGCAACGCGGTCGAGCTCATCGGCAACACCGCCGGCCGCTAAGCGGGCACGGCCGGACTGTCGGACGCCTCACCTACAGTTGCTGCTGTGTTCGTCACTGGCAACAGCATCGTCTACAGCGCGTCGGATCTCGCCGCCGCTGCGCGCTGCGAGTACGCCCTGTTGCGGGATTTCGACGCAAAGCTGGGCCGAGGCCCCGCCGTCGTTGTGGAGGACGAGCTGCTCGAACGCACCGTCGCCCTGGGTCACCGGCATGAGCAACGCGAGCTCGACCGACTCCGCGAGGAGTTCGGGGATGGCGTCGCGGTCATCGGCCGTCCGGCATACACACTCGCCGGGCTAACCGCTGCCGCCGAGGCAACCCGGCGCGCCATCGCCAGCCGCGCTCCGGTGGTGTATCAGGCCGCGATGTTCGACGGCCGCTTCGTCGGATTCGCCGACTTCCTGGTCTCCGACGGTGAGCAATATCGGCTCATTGACACCAAGCTGGCCCGCTCCCCCAAGGTCACCGCGTTGCTACAGCTGGCAGCCTATGCCGACGCGCTGGCCGGCTTGGGCGTCTCGGTCGCGCCGGACGCCGAGCTGCGACTGGGCGACGGGTCTGTCATGCGGTATCGCGTCTGCGACCTGATCCCCGTCTACAAATCCCAGCGCGCGCTCTTGCAGCGCCTGCTCGACGACCACTTCGCCGCGGGCACCGCGGTGCGCTGGGAAGACGAGGGGGTGCGGGCATGTTTACGGTGTCCGTTGTGCGAAGAACAGGTGCGGGCCACCGACGATCTACTGCTGGTCGCCGGCATGCGAGTAAGCCAGCGGGACAAGCTCATCGACGCCGGGATCACCACGGTCGCCGACCTGGCCAAGCACTCCGGGCCAGTACCCGATCTGGCGTCCAGCACGCTGGGCAAGTTGGCCGCCCAGGCCAAACTGCAAGTCCTGCAACGTGACACCGGCGTGCCAAAGTTCGAGATAGCCGACCCGCAGCCGCTGGCTTTGTTGCCCGCGCCCGACCCCGGTGATCTGTTCTTCGACTTCGAGGGTGATCCACTGTGGACCGCCAACGGCCGCGACTGGGGGCTGGAATACCTGTTCGGCGTCTTGGAAGCCGGGCCCGCGGGCAGCTTCCGACCGTTGTGGGCACATAACCGGGTGGACGAACGAAAGGCGCTGGCTGATTTTCTGACAATGGTGGCCAAGCGCCGCAAGCGCCACCCCAACATGCACATCTACCATTACGCGCCGTACGAGAAGACCGCCTTGCTGCGCCTTTCCGGACGGTACGGAGTGGGTGAGGACGAAGTCGACGAGTTGCTGCGCAGCGGGACATTGGTTGACCTATACCCGTTGGTGCGCAAGAGCATTCGTGTGGGTACCGAATCGTTCGGCTTGAAGGCACTGGAGCCGCTCTATATGGGGGTGCAGCTGCGCTCGGGTGATGTCACCACGGCCGCCGATTCGATCACCTCCTACGCCCGGTATTGCGAGCTGCAAGACACCGGCCGCGCCGACGAAGCCGCAACCGTGCTCAAGGAGATCGAGGATTACAACCACTACGACTGCCGGTCGACTCAGGAACTGCGCAACTGGCTGCTGGTCCGCGCCTGGGAATCCGGCGTCACACCGATTGGCGCCCAACCGGTTCGTGACGGCAACGCCGTCGAAGACCACGACCAGCTGGCGGTAGCCCTGTCGACGTTCGCCGGTGATGCCCCCGTCGGCGACCGCACGGCGGACCAGACCGCCGTCGCGCTGTTGGCTGCGGCGCGCGGCTACCACCGGCGCGAAGACAAACCGTTCTGGTGGGCACACTTTGACCGGCTGAACTTCCCGGTTGACGAGTGGGCGGACAACACCGACGTCTTCGTTGCCGATCACGCGTCGGTCAGCATTGACTGGCATATGCCTCCTCGCGCGCGAAAGCAGCAGCGACGGGTGCAGCTGCGCGGCGAGCTGGCACGTGGCGACCTGATGACGAACGTGTTTGCCCTCTATGACGCCCCGGCTCCCCCGGGCATGACCGACAATCCCGACCGACGGGCGGCGGGGCGGGCCGAGGTTATCGCGGCCGACGATCCCGCAGTTCCTACCGAAGTGGTCATCGTTGAGCGAGTAGGCAGCGACGGCAACACATTTCACCAACTACCCTTCGCGCTCACCCCCGGGCCACCCGTTCCCACCACGGCGCTGCGGGAATCGATCGAATCGACCGCTGCCGCGGTGGCCGCCGGGCTGCCCCAACTACCTCACACCGCGATGACCGACATCCTGCTGCGTCGCCCACCCCGAACCCGCAGCGGCGCTACGCTTCCGCGTAGCACCGACACGGTCGCCGACATCACCGCGGCGGCGCAAGACCTGGACTCGTCGTACCTCGCGGTGCATGGGCCGCCGGGGACCGGCAAGACGTACACCGCCGCCCATGTGATCAAGCGCTTGGTCACCCGACGTTCCTGGCGTATCGGTGTTGTGGCGCAATCGCACGCCGCAGTGGAGAACCTGTTGGACGCCGTGATCGATGCCGGGCTGGAACCAAGCCGAGTCGCCAAGAAGCGGTACGACCACCACGCTCCGCGCTGGCAGGAGATCGACAGCAGCGAATATGCCGCGTTCATCGCGAACACCTCGGGATGCGTGATAGGCGGTACGGCATGGGATTTCGCCAATCCCAATCGGGTGTCCCACGGCAGCCTGGATCTACTGGTGATCGACGAGGCGGGACAGTTCTGTTTGGCCAACACCATCGCGGTGGCACCGGCAGCCGCCAATCTGTTGCTGCTCGGCGACCCGCAGCAGTTGCCGCAAGTCAGTCAGGGCACTCATCCGGAGCCAGTCGACACGTCAGCGCTGGATTGGCTGGTTGACGGTCAGCGCACTCTGCCCGATGAACGCGGGTACTTCCTGGACCGCTCGTACCGGATGCACCCAGCGGTCTGCGCCGCCGTCTCCGCGCTGTCCTACGAGGGCAGACTGCATTCCCACGCCACGCGCACCGCCGCGCGCCACCTCGTCGGGTGTCAGCCCGGCGTGCATGTGCTTCCCGTTCGCCACCAAGGAAACTCGATCGAAAGCCCGGAGGAAGCCGACGCGATCCTCGCCGAGATCCAGCGACTGCTCGGGGCTGCATGGACCGACGAGAACGGCACCAGGCCGCTGGCCGCCTCCGATGTGCTGGTGCTGGCACCGTACAACGCCCAGGTGGCGCTGATGCGCCGGCGGTTGACGTCCGCCGGTCTGGCAACAGTCAGGGTTGGAACGGTTGACAAATTTCAGGGCGGGCAGGCGCCGGTGGTCTTCATGTCTATGACGGCCTCATCTGTCGACGAAGTGCCACGTGGGATCTCGTTCCTGCTCAACAGGAATCGGCTCAACGTCGCCGTCAGCCGGGCGCAGTACGCAGCGGTGATCGTGCGCTCGGAGCTGCTGACCGAGTACCTACCCACCACGCCCACCGGTCTGATCGACTTGGGCGCTTTCCTGGCGCTGACAGAGCCTATTCGAGACCGATGACGCCTGGCTGATTGGGCCTAGCGACCGGACGAATGCCGACCGTAGCTGGTGGGCTGATCGTCCGGATCGGGACGGTAGCGCCGGCCTCGCGGCGCCTCGCCTCTGCCGAGTTGATGACCCGCGGAGCCGTTCAGGTGCCTTTGCGGCGGCAGCGCGCGCCGGTCGTTGGGTCGGGCAGACTCGGCGACAGGACGGAAGGGCCGCTCGTTATCGATATGAGAGCCGTTGTGTGCGAAGCCAATAGGTTGTGGCCGCGGCGTCGGGTCGTCGCGCAGGCTGTGCGACGGATCAACAGGATCGCTGCGCCAGCCACCGGCTGGTGCCGGGCGCGGGTGTTGCACTCGCTCATCCAACGGTTCGGTGTCGCTTTCCTGTTGGTACGCAGGGCTTGCCGGCGCACCCGGCGCTGGCCAGATGTCCGGTTCGCGACGAAGGATGAACTCGACATAGTCGTCATCGTCATAGTCGTCGTCGACGAGGTCGTCATCCTGGCGCACGTGGCCGCGCCGGGTGCGCCCGCGACGCTTGCCCGTCGATGTCGAAGGCGCCAAACCGACCAAGAACAGTGCCGCAACGATGCCGAACAACGCGATGAACGAAGGCAGCAACAGCGATTGCGACATCGCGGCAGCGAACGGCCCGCGTACGAATTCGGGCAGTTGCAAGGTGATGGCGCCGTTGGAAGTGCCGTCGGTGGTTCCTTGAGCCGGCATCTCGGCACTGATCCGCCATGTCATAAATGCGGCCATGGCGGCGCTGCCGAGCACGGCGCCAAGCTGACGGATCGAGTTGTACACGGCGGAGCCCGCGCCCGCCAGATGTGGAGGCAGGTTGCGCGTCGCGGTGGCGGTCAACGGCGACCACACAAACGCGCTCCCGGCACCAATGACGCCGAACGGCAACAGCAACCGCCAGATCGGCGTATCCGGGGCCATCTCAAACAAAAGCCATGTCAGCCCGATTGCCAGCATCGAAAAGCCGAAACCGAGCACAGGCCGCGGGTGGTATCGGTCGACGATCACGCCGACGAACGGGGCGAGCACACCGTTGGCGACCGCCATCGGTGCGATCACCAAAGCCGCGCGCGCCGGCGACAGCCCGCATACCGCCTGCGTGTAGAACATCAGCGGCAGCATCATCGCCGTTGTCGTGAACGCGATAATGGCGACTCCGGCGTTGCAGAGGCTGAAGTCCCGGTCGCTGAAAATGTCCAGCGGGATCAGCGGCTCGCGGGCGTTGACGGCCTGCCAGTAGACGAACACCGACATGCAGCCGACGCCGGCGACGACCATCGCCCAGATCCATGGTTCCCAATGAGCGGCCTGACCCTGTTGCAGCCCGAAGACGATCAAGAACATGCCCACCCCGGACAGCGCCACACCGACCAGGTCGAATCGGTGCGCCTGGGTCGGCAACGCCGGCACCAGCCATAGCGCCATCCCCAGCCCGATGATGCCGATAGGGACATTGACGAAAAAAATCCACTCCCAACCCAGCCCGTCGACCAGCGCGCCGCCCGCCAACGGCCCCACCAGGGTGGCGACGCCGGCGGTAGCCCCCCACAGGCTGACCGCAACACCGCGCCGCTCCGGCGGGAAGATACGGGTGATCGTCGACAAGGTCTGCGGAGTGAGCACCCCGGCACCGATGCCTTGGACCACCCGGGCGGTGATCAGCATGGCCGCACTGCCTGACAGCCCACACCACAGCGAAGCTGTCGTGAACACCACAAGACCGGCCAGATAGAGGTTCTTGGTGCCGAACCGGTCACCGAGCCGGCCGGCCACCAGCAACACCACCGCGTACCCCAGCAGATAGGCGCTGGTCAGCCAGACCACGGTGTCGTACCCGGTGTGTAAGTCGGCCATGATCGTCGGGTTGGCGACCGCGACGATGGTCGAGTCGACCATGATCATGAAGAAGCCGATCATCATCGCCCATAGCGCGTTCCAGGGGTTCGTCGACTGCGGCGGGTTTGGCGGGATGGTGAATCTCCAGCGCTTGGTGAGGTCGGTACGACCCGGCCCCGCGCGCCGGGTTCCCCCGGCCCATCTGGGCGTCGCCGTGGTCATGCACTCACCTCGCTTCAGCTCCCGACGATGCTCTCCGGTCCTATTCGCACCCATCTGGCCCGAACTGATCGACCGGCGTACCCCGTGAGCGGGTGCGATACACCCTGCACGCGGCTCAGTCCGTATTGCGGCCGACAAACGGCCCGCATCGCCACCGACCTGTATCCAGCCTGCATTATTCCGGTTGGCGCAATTAGCCGCACAGCCGCGGACCGAATGCAGAGCGTAAAACGTGGAAGCTTTCCCGCCGGGCCCGTATTCAGCAAAACGCGCGTTAGCCTGAAAGAGACGCCAATCGCAGGAGAGGCATTATGTGCGCCCGACGCAATAGGTCAGGGAGTTGGACTTTGAGGAGATCGGAGCAAAGGTCCGAGAACATGTCCCAGCGTAGGTCTGCGCCGGATTCGCCGCCCGCCGCGGACGGCCGGCCGCCCAAAGCGTCTGCGCGAGCATTGGCGCAGGTCATCGAGCGTAGCTCGCGGCTCCAGGGCCCGGCCGCAGAGGCCTATGTGGCCCGACTGCGGCGGGCCGACCCCGGTGCGAGCCCGGCTGAGATCGTCGCCAAGCTGGAAAAGCGCTATCTGGCCGCGTTGACGGCCAGCGGTGCTGCGGTGGGTTCGGCAGCGACATTCCCCGGAGTCGGGACATTGACGGCGATGTCTGCAGGCGCCGGTGAAACGGTGTTCTTCCTCGAGGCCACCGCAGTCTTCGTGCTGGCAAACGCCGTGGTGTACGGCATCCCGGCCGACCACCGCGAACGGCGCCGCGCTCTGGTGCTTTCCGTCCTGGTCGGAGACGACAGTAGGCGTGCCATCGGCGAGCTGATCGGACCTGGGCGCACCAACGGTGGTTGGCTGGCAGAGGGCATGGCCTCGCTGCCGCTGCCGACGCTGGCGCGATTCAACACGCGGATGCTCAAATATTTCGTCAAGCGGTACACGGTGCGACGTGGTGCGCTGATGTTCGGCAAAATGCTGCCGGTCGGCATCGGCGCCGCGGTCGGCGGCGCCGGCAATCGCATAGTGGGCAAGAAGATCGTCCGCAACGCCCGCCAGGCATTCGGCATCCCGCCGGCGCGCTGGCCGGCCACCCTGCACCTGCTGCCGACCATCCACGAAGCCGGCTAGCAGCCAAGCCCCGGTTGGACGGTCTCTCTGGCGAATTGCCGGGGAAGCGATAGCCTTTATGAGGCGGAAACGTCGAGGAGCGCCACGGGTGTGAAGTACCCCGTCAACCGGGGCGCAAGAAGTCGCAGGCGCCGCGCAATGCGCTTGCAAAACAGAGGAATTGAGGCGAACAGCGGCCGTGAGCAACATAAGTTCACCATTCGGGCAAAACGAATGGCTGGTCGAGGAAATGTACCGCAAGTTCCGCGACGACCCGTCGTCGGTGGATCCGAGCTGGCACGAGTTCCTGGTTGACTACAACCCCGAACCAACCGCCCAATCAACCCAGGAGACCGCGAGCCCCACTGACGGACAGGCCGCCGCGATCGCCCCACAACCAAAGCCGGCCGCCTCGCAGCGAAAGCCAGCCGAGCCGCGAGCGGAAACTTCCGCACCCGCCAAGCCCGCGGATACCGCCGGTACTGCCGGGACCGGCAACGGCGCGGCAACCGCGCCACCGGCCAAACCCGCTACTCCCCCGCCGGCTGAGGGGGACGAGTTACAGGTGCTCCGGGGCGCCGCCGCAGCTGTCGTCAAGAACATGTCGGCGTCGCTCGACGTGCCGACGGCGACCAGCGTCCGGGCCGTTCCAGCCAAGCTGCTGATCGACAACCGGATCGTCATCAACAACCAGCTCAAGCGCAATCGGGGCGGCAAGATCTCCTTCACCCACTTGCTGGGCTATGCACTGGTGCAGGCGATCAAGAAGTTCCCGAACATGAATCGCCACTATGCCGACGTCGACGGCAAGCCCACCGCGGTCACCCCGGCCCACACCAACCTGGGCCTGGCGATCGACCTGCAGGGTAAAGATGGCAAGCGCTCATTGGTGGTGGCCGGTATCAAGGGCTGCGAAAGCATGCGATTCGCGCAGTTCGTCACTGCCTACGAGGACATTGTCCGTCGCGCCCGCGACGGCAAGCTGACCCCCGAAGACTTTGCCGGAGTGACGATTTCGCTGACCAATCCGGGCACCATCGGCACCGTGCATTCCGTGCCGCGACTGATGGCCGGCCAGGGCGCCATCATCGGTGTCGGCGCGATGGAATACCCCGCCGAATTTCAGGGCGCCAGCGAGCAGCGCATCGCCGAGCTCGGGATCGGCAAGCTGATCACGCTGACATCGACCTATGACCACCGCATCATCCAGGGTGCGGAATCCGGCGACTTCCTGCGCACCATCCACGAAATGCTGCTCTCGGACGGCTTTTGGGATGAGATCTTCCGCGAGCTGGGCAACCCGTACCTGCCGGTGCGGTGGAGCACCGACAACCCCGACTCGATCGTCGACAAGAACGCCCGCGTCATGGAGTTGATCGCGGCCTACCGCAACCGCGGCCATCTGATGGCCGACATCGACCCGCTGCGTTTGGACACAAGCCGATTCCGCAGCCACCCCGATCTCGAAATACTCAATCACGGCCTGACGCTGTGGGATCTCGATCGGGTGTTCAAGGTCAACGGTTTTGCCGGTTGCGAGTACAAGAAGCTGCGCGACGTGCTGGGCCTGCTGCGCGACGCCTACTGCCGCCACATCGGCGTCGAGTACACCCACATCCTCGAGCCCGAACAACAGGCATGGCTGGAAGAACGGGTCGAGACCAAACACGTCAAACCCACTGTGGCCGAACAGAAATACATCCTCAGCAAGCTGAACGCCGCCGAGGCGTTCGAAACCTTCCTGCAGACCAAATACGTCGGGCAGAAGCGGTTCTCGCTGGAGGGAGCCGAAAGCCAGATCCCACTGATGGACGCGGCCATCGACCAGTGCGCCGAGCACGGCCTGGACGAAGTGGTCATCGCGATGCCGCACCGCGGCCGGCTCAACGTGCTGGCCAACATCGTGGGCAAGCCGTACTCCCAGATCTTCACCGAGTTCGAGGGCAACCTGAACCCGTCGCAAGCGCACGGCTCCGGCGACGTCAAGTACCACCTCGGTGCCACCGGGGTGTACCTGCAGATGTTCGGCGACAACGACATTCAGGTATCGCTGACCGCCAACCCATCACACCTGGAAGCCGTTGACCCGGTGCTGGAAGGTTTGGTCCGGGCCAAGGAGGACCTGCTGGACAAGGGCGACGGCGAGGACGGCTTCTCGGTGGTGCCGATGATGCTGCACGGGGATGCCGCCTTCGCCGGCCAGGGTGTGGTCGCCGAGACGCTGAACATGGCCCTGCTGCCCGGTTATCGCGTCGGCGGCACCATCCACATCGTCGTCAACAACCAGATCGGCTTCACCACCGCGCCCGAGTACTCCAGGTCCAGCGAGTACTGCACCGACGTCGCCAAGATGATCGGGGCGCCGATCTTCCACGTCAACGGCGACGACCCAGAGGCGTGCGCGTGGGTGGCGCGGCTCGCCGTGGACTTCCGGCAGAAGTTCAAGAAGGACGTCATCATCGACATGCTGTGCTACCGCCGGCGCGGCCACAACGAGGGCGACGACCCGTCGATGACGAACCCCTACATGTACGACGTCGTTGACACCAAGCGTGGCGCCCGCAAGACCTACACCGAAGCGCTGATCGGCCGCGGCGACATCTCGATGAAGGAAGCCGAGGACGCGCTGCGCGACTACCAGGGCCAGCTGGAGCGGGTGTTCAACGAGGTGCGCGACCTGGAGAAGCACGGCGTTCAGCCGAGCGAGTCGGTTGAGTCCGACCAGCTTGTCCCCGCGGGGCTGTCCACCGCGGTGGACAAATCACTGCTGGCCCGCATCGGCGACGCATTCCTGGCGGTACCGGATGGGTTCACCGTGCACCCGCGTGTGCTGCCGGTGCTTGAAAGGCGCCGGGAGATGGCCTACGAAGGCAAGATCGACTGGGCTTTCGGCGAGCTGCTGGCCCTGGGTTCGCTGGTGGCCGAAGGCAAGTTGGTGCGGCTGTCCGGCCAAGACACCCGGCGCGGCACCTTCTCCCAGCGGCATTCGGTGATCATCGATCGCTACACCGGCAAGGAATTCGCGCCGTTGCAACTCCTGGCGACCAATAAGGACGGCACCCCGACCGGCGGCAAGTTCCTGGTCTACGACTCGCCGCTGTCGGAGTACGCCACTGTCGGTTTCGAGTACGGCTACACCGTGGGCAACCCGGACGCACTTGTCTTGTGGGAGGGGCAGTTCGGCGACTTCGTCAACGGCGCGCAGTCGATCATTGACGAGTTCATCAGCTCCGGCGAGGCCAAGTGGGGACAGTTGTCCAACGTGGTGCTGCTGCTGCCGCACGGCCATGAGGGGCAGGGTCCCGACCACACCTCCGGCCGCATCGAACGCTTCCTGCAGCTATGGGCGGAGGGTTCGATGACAATCGCGGTGCCGTCGACTCCGTCGAACTACTTCCACTTGTTGCGTCGGCACGCGCTCGACGGGATTCAGCGCCCGCTGATCGTGTTCACGCCGAAGTCGATGTTGCGCAACAAGGCGGCGGTCAGCGACATCAAGGACTTTACCGAGATCAAGTTCCGCTCCGTGCTGGAGGAACCCACCTACGAAGACGGCATCGGCGATCGCAGCAAAGTCAACAGAATCCTGCTGACCAGCGGCAAGCTCTACTACGAGCTGGCGGCACGCAAGGCCAAGGACAACCGCGACGACGTCGCGATCGTGCGCATCGAGCAGCTGGCGCCGCTGCCGAAACGCCGGCTCAACGAAACCCTGGACCGCTATCCGAACGTCAGCGAGTTCTTCTGGGTGCAGGAGGAGCCGGCCAACCAGGGCGCCTGGCCGCGGTTCGGCCTGGAGCTGCCCGAATTACTGCCGGACAAGCTGACCGGCATCAAGCGGATATCCCGCCGGGCGATGTCGGCTCCCTCGTCGGGTTCGTCCAAGGTGCACGCCGTCGAGCAGCAGGAAATTATCGACACCGCGTTCGGCTAGCCCGGCGACGGCGAGCGCCGGAACGGCGCGAGTAAGGAGCCGCGCAATCGGGCCTGAGGTTCACCATCCCACCCGCCAGTATCGGGGACCGCTGGTACCGGTTAACCTCAACGAGAGCCGACACGAGGGAGGGTGCTCATGCGGGGGTTCGCCGGCAAGGTCGCGGTGGTGACTGGCGCGGGTTCGGGTATCGGGCAGGCGCTGGCCATCGAGCTGGGCCGCTCGGGCGCCAAGGTCGCGATCAGCGACGTCGACCTGGAAGGACTGGCGCAGACCGAGGAGCAGCTGAAGGCGATCGGTGCGCCGGTCAAATCCGACCGGCTCGACGTGACCGAGCGCGAGGCCTTCCTGGCCTACGCCGACGCGGTCAACGAGCACTTCGGCAAGGTCAACCAGATCTACAACAACGCCGGCATCGCCTTCACCGGCGACATCGAGGTCAGCCAGTTCAAGGACATCGAACGGGTGATGGACGTCGATTATTGGGGCGTTGTGAACGGCACCAAGGCGTTTCTTCCGTACGTGATCGCCTCCGGGGACGGCCACATCATCAACGTCTCGAGCGTGTTCGGGTTGTTCTCGGTGCCGGGGCAGGCGGCGTACAACGCGGCCAAGTTCGCCGTCCGCGGCTTCACCGAGGCGCTGCGACAGGAGATGATCCTGGCTCGCCACCCGGTGGCGGTGACCACTGTGCACCCCGGCGGCATCAAGACCGGGATCGCGCGCAACGCCACCGCCGCCGAGGGGCTTGACCGCGACGAGCTGGCCAAGCTGTTCGACAAGCGGCTGGCCAGGACCAGTCCCCGGCGAGCCGCTCAGGTCATCCTGGACGCGGTCCGCAAGAAGAAGGCTCGGGTGCTGGTCGGCATCGATGCCAAGGTCGTGGACGTCATGGTGCGGGTGGCAGGCCCGTACTATCAGCAGGTGTTCGGGCCGGTATTGGGCCGGTGGCTACCGCGCAAGCAGTAGTCCTCAGCGGCCCAGCGGGTGTTCCGCCAACCACCCGCCGGCCACCGCCTGCGGGTCGGCGCCACCGGCCACTTGCCGGCGCATGTCGGCCAGGGCCGCGGTGTCCAGCACACCGGCCACTTCGTTGATCGCCAGCAGTTGCCGGTCCGTCAGCGCGTTGCGGCGATACAGCGGCACCACATTCTCGGCCTGTATCAATGCGGGTTTGCCGTCGGCTAGCGCAACAAGGTCACCGGGAATGGCGGGATCGGCGGTGGTGGTCCACCCCGCGGTCACTTGTCCGGCCCGCACCGCGGCGAACATCGTTGTGTCATCCGGGAATTCGCGCGGGACGGTGAGCCGGCAGGTGCCGACTGACGCGGGTGCCCGGTGGCCCGCGACGATTCCGACGATCAACCCGTCACAGTGCTTTGACAGCGCGCTCAGGTCCGCGCTCAGGTCAGTGCCGACCCAGGCCTTGGCGGTGGATTGACTCACCAGCGGCACTGGTTTGTCTTCGGCGGCCGTGGTGTAGTCGCCTGCTAAGACGCCCTCGGGCAGCGCCCCGATCATCGCGCGGTAGACCTGGGCGTCGGACAGCGGCATTGCGCCGGGCTGCAAGGTCTGCAGCACCTGGCCGGTCAACGCAGGGACGATGGTGACCGCGCCCGAGTCCAGTCGCGCCATCGGGTCGTCGACGGTCTCGGTTCGCGCCCCGAAACCGTATGACCGCAGGGCGGCGACATAAACGGCGGCCAGCAGCATCGACTGGGAGTCGCGCCCGGATCCGACCACCAACTCGCGCGAGGGGCGGTGGTCCTCGGTGTGGGTTGCGCAGCCGGCCAGCGCGAGTGCGGCGGCGATCAGCGGCGCTACCAGCCGGCCGACTCTCACCCCGGGCTGTCTGCAGCGCCAGCGACCGCAGCGGCCACCGCTTCCCCGACGCGCAGGTCCAGCGGGCTCGGGACGACACGATCGGGCGCCAGGTCGTCGCTGACCACGGAGAAAATCGCCTTGGCCGCGGCCACCATCATCTTCTCGGTGATCCGACGTGCCCCGGCGTCCAGCGCGCCGCGGAATAACCCGGGGAAGGCCAGCACGTTGTTGATCTGGTTGGGGAAGTCGCTGCGGCCGGTCGCCACCACCGCCGCGTACTCGGCCGCAACGTCGGGGTGTATTTCTGGGTCTGGATTCGACAGCGCGAACACGATCCCACCGGGCGCCATCGTGGCGATCAGTTCTTCGGGAACCACACCCGCCGACAGCCCGAGGAACACGTCAGCCCCCTCCAGCGCCTCCACCATGCCGCCGGTGAGACCGCGAGGGTTGGTGCCTCGCGCCAGATCGGCCTTGACGCTGTTCATATCGTCGCGACCGATATGCAATATGCCGCGCGAGTCGAGCACCGTGATATCCGAAATTCCCATTGCGAGAAGAAGTTTCGAGCAAGCAACGCCCGCGGCCCCGGCGCCCGAGACCACTACCCGCAGCGACGACATGTCACGGCCCAGCAACTTGCTGGCACCCATCAGCGCCGCAAGCACGACGATTGCCGTGCCGTGCTGGTCGTCGTGCATCACTGGGCAATCCAGCGCTTCGACGGCGCGACGTTCGATCTCGAAGCAGCGCGGCGCGGAGATGTCCTCGAGGTTCACCGCGCCGAACGTCGGACGCAGGCGCACCAGGGTTTCGATGATCTCGTCGGGGTCCTTGGTGCCGAGCACGATCGGGATCGCGTCCAGCCCGGCGAACTCCTTGAACAGCCCACATTTGCCTTCCATCACCGGCAACGATGCTGCCGGTCCGATGTCACCGAGGCCGAGTACCGCGCTGCCGTCGCTGACCACGGCCACCAGCCGGCTCGCCCAGGTGTAGTGCGCGGCAAGGGTGTGATCGGTGGCGATCGCACGGCTGACTTGCGCCACCCCCGGGGTGTATGCGATCGACAGCGAGCGCTGAGTATCCAGCGGAGTCGTCAGGCTTACGGAAAGCTTGCCGCCTACATGTGCCTCGAAGATATCCGCGTCGGTGATGACGCCCTCCTCGGTGTGAGTCTGTATCGATTCAAGCAATTCGGACACGCGCCCCAGGGTACTGACTGCCCATTAGTAGGCGTAATCGACGGGGTCTGTCGGTGGCGACCCGAAACGCCCCGGTTTCGCCGCGCTTGCGATCGGACCTCAGATCAGACCAAGCCCGGTGACCGCGTTGCGCTCGTCGGCCAACTCCGCGGTCGACTTGTCGATCCGGCCGCGAGAGAAGTCGTCAATCTCAAGACCGGTGACGATTGTCCAGTTGCCGTCCTTGGTGGTCACCGGGAACGAGGAGATCAGGCCCTCCGGCACGCCGTAGGAACCATCGGAGACGACCGCCATCGAGACCCAGTCGCCTTCCGGGGTGCCCAGCAGCCAGTCCCGGGCGGCATCGGTGGTCGCCGACGCGGCCGAAGCGGCCGACGAAGCGCCGCGGGCGTCGATGATCGCCGCGCCACGCTTGGCGACCGTGGGGATGAACTCGCTCTCGATCCAGTTCTGGTCGTGGACGACCTCGGCCGCGTTCTTGCCCTTGACCGCGGCGTGGAAGATGTCGGGGTACTGGGTGGCCGAGTGGTTGCCCCAGATCGTCATCTTCTTGATGTCCGTTACGGCGGCGCCGGTCTTCTTGGCCAGCTGGGAGATCGCCCGGTTGTGGTCGAGGCGGGTGAGCGCCGAGAACCGCTCGCGCGGGATGTCGGGCGCGTTGGACATCGCGATCAGCGCGTTGGTGTTGGCCGGGTTGCCGGTGACGCCGATGCGGATGTCGTCGGCGGCAACCGAGTTGAGCGCCTTGCCCTGCGCGGTGAAGATCGCGCCGTTGGCCTCCAACAGGTCGCTGCGCTCCATACCAGGTCCACGCGGACGAGCGCCGACGAGCAGCGCCAGGTTCACACCGTCGAAGACCTTGTTCGGATCCGCGCCGATTTCGACCCCCGCCAGCAGTGGGAACGCGCAGTCGTCGAGCTCCATCACGACACCTTCGAGCGCCTTGAGCGCGGGCTCGATCTCGAGCAGACGCAGCTCGATCGGGCGCTCGGGCCCCAGCAGCGAACCGCTGGCCAGACGGAACAACAGGCTGTAGCCGATCTGGCCGGCCGCGCCGGTGACGGCCACCTTCAGAGGACTTGCACTCACTTCTGGTACTCCTACGGAGAAAGTCGGGACGTGAACGTTTCGGTCCAAACAGAAACTAGGTCGAAACTAGCGCACCCCTGCCCGTCCAAAACCTCCGGTCCATTACCAGTGCGAATCCCCTGGGACCGCGGGGCAACCGTCATGTCCCCGCGACTGCCAGCCACTTTTCATGCCAGGTTCTGCCCGGACGCGTAGCATGGACCACCGCTCTCCCAGACCTGCGTATGTGATTGGAGGTTGAGGTGTTCCAGGGATTCGACGCAATGCCAGAAGCGCTGAGACCAATCGCGAAGCCGCGGGATTACCAGCCACATGTTCATCCCGTTCCCCACCCGCCTGACGAGGCTTTGGTCGACTGCGGTGTCTATGTCGACGGCGAGCGGCTGCCCGGCAAGTTCACCTACGCGGACGCCTGCACAAAGGTGCACGAGATCGAACTGACAGAACAAGCAGCGCAAGACGGGCAAGAGGGGCTAGAGGAGCAAGAGCGGCAACAGGCGTTCGTCTGGGTGGGGTTGCACGAGCCGGACGAGAGCCAGATGCAGGACGTGGCGGACGTTTTCGGATTGCACCCGTTGGCGGTCGAGGACGCAGTGCACGCGCATCAGCGACCCAAACTGGAGCGCTACGACGACACGCTGTTTCTTGTCTTGAAGACGGTCAATTACGTGCCGCACGAATCGGTGGTGCTGGCTCGCGAGATCGTCGAAACCGGCGAGGTGATGATCTTCGTCGGCAAAAATTTCGTGGTCACGGTCCGCCACGGTGAGCACGGCGGATTGCAGGAAGTGCGCAAGCGGATGGATGCCAACCCCGCGCAGCTGCGGCTGGGCCCGTACGCGGTGATGCACGCCATCGCCGACCACGTGGTGGACCACTACCTCGATGTGACCAATCTGATGGAGTCCGACATCGACAGCATCGAGGGTTTGGCCTTTTCCCCCGGCCGCACGCTCGACGTCGAACCGATCTACCTGCTCAAACGCGAGGTCGTCGAACTACGCCGGTGTGTGAGCCCGCTGTCGGCCGCGTTTCAGCGAATGCAGACCGAGAGCAAGGACCTGATCACCAAAGAAGTGCGCCGCTACCTGCGCGACGTCGCCGACCACCAGAGCGAGGCGGCCGACCAGATCGCCAGCTACGACGAGATGCTCAACTCGCTGGTGCAGGCCGCGCTGGCCCGGGTCGGGATGCAGCAGAACTCCGATATGCGCAAGATATCGGCCTGGGCCGGTATCGTCGCGGTGCCGACGATGATCGCCGGCATCTACGGCATGAATTTCCAGTTCATGCCCGAGTTGCAAATCCACTGGGCTTACCCCACGGTGCTCGCCGTGATGACCATTGCCTGCCTGGTGTTGTACTTCCAATTCCGAAAGCGGAACTGGCTCTAGTACTGCGTCAGTTGGGTTGTGCTGCTCGGCGATTCGGATCCAGCACGTCCACGCCGTCGTTCTGCCATGCCTGCCGCATGGCCTCGGCGCCTTTGAGTCGCACCCAGGCCGCTTCGGTCGCGGTGATGGGGGTCGCCGACAAAAAGTTCACCGGGTCGCGCGGCGGCTCCAGCTGCAAATCCGGAATGTCGCTGCGGCCCAACAACACCGCCGTGAATGGCGCCCTCCCCGATGGCCGCACCCAAAGTGGCGAGCCGAGGTCGATCAGTGCGTCGGCGGCCAGCACCACACCGTCGACAGCCGGCGCGGCCGCCAGTACGGCCAGGCTGCGGGCTATGCCGGTGACCGGCCCGGGATCTCGCAGGCGCAGCACAACTTCGGCACGTGGGCCGCGCAACTGGTCGACGAGAATTTCGGCCGGATCGCCCATCGGATGGCGCGAGCAGCCCAGCGACACGTAATGCACCAACCCGTCTGTGCCGGAACGGAATCGCAGCACCTCGATAGTTTCGGTGCCCAGGAATGTCACGCTCGCGGAGTCGGGCTCGGACTCAACCCCCGCGTCGGCGAAGTAGCCGCGCAGGTGCGCGCGCACTTGGTCCAGAGGCTGTGTCACTCCGCTGCGGGTGGCGAGATGGTCAGGTTCATCCCGGAGTCCGCGTCGAAGACAGCGAGTTTGGTGGTGTCGAACGCCAACTCGGTCGACTGCCCGACGGCCGCCTTCGACTCGGCGGGGACCCTTGCTACAAAATGGTTTTCGTGTACTTCTCCCTCTGCCTCCAGCTCGTCCAACTGAGCCGCGTGCACAGCCGGACCCGTGGTGGTGAAATACAGGTATTTGTCGGCGCCCAGCGATTCGACCAAGTCGACCTTGACCTCGAAGGTCAACGCCCGGATGCGTTGGTAACCGTCGATCAGCGCGGCATCGGCCAGATGTTCGGGTCGCAGCCCGACGATGACGTTCTCCGGGTTGGGGTGCCGGGCGATCACCTCTTGGACGTCCGGCGTCAGCATCACCTCCCCAAGGGGCAGCGTCAGTCCGGTCGGCGTCTGGGTGGCGGGGAAGAAGTTCATCGCGGGTGAGCCGATGAACCCCGCGACGAAGAGATTGGCCGGACGCTCGTAGAGCTCGTCGGGGGTGCCGATCTGCTGGGCTACACCGCCGTGCATCACCACCACACGGTCTCCCAGCGTCATCGCCTCGGTCTGGTCATGTGTGACGTAGACGGTGGTCGCGCCGAGCTTGCGCTGCAGCCGGGCGATCTCGCCTCGCATCTGCACCCGCAGCTTGGCATCCAGGTTGGACAGCGGCTCGTCCATCAGGAAAGCCTTGGGGTGGCGCACAATTGCCCGGCCCATCGCGACACGCTGTCTTTGCCCACCCGACAACTGGGAGGGCTTGCGGTCCAGGAGTTCGGTCAGGTCAAGAATTTTGGCAGTGTCCTCCACCTTCTGCGCGATCTCGGGCTTCTTCATCTTCGCCAAAGTCAAAGGGAAGGCGATGTTCTGCCGCACGGTCATGTGCGGGTAAAGCGCATAGGACTGGAAAACCATTGCGATATCGCGGTCCTTGGGCGCCTTCTCGTTCACCCGTTCGCCGCCGATACGCAATTCACCTGACGAGATATCCTCTAGTCCGGCAATCATATTCAGCGTCGTGGTCTTTCCGCAGCCGGAGGGCCCGACCAGGATCAGGAATTCGCCGTCGGCGATGGTGACGCTGAGGTCCTTCACCGCGGTCGCCCCGCCGGGGTAAGTCTTGTTGACGTGCTCCAGCACAATCTCGGCCATCGCGCTATCCCTTCACAGCGCCAGAGGTCAACCCGGCGACAATCCGTCGTTGGAAGATTAGAACAAACACGATGATCGGGATCGTAATCACGACGGCACCGGCCGCAATCGATGCGGTTGGTTCCTCGAACTGCGAACTGCCGCTGAAGTTCACGATCGCCACCGGCGCGGTGATCGCCGCCTTGGTGGCGGTCAGCGACAACGCCAGCAACAGGTCGTTCCAGGCGAAGATGAACACCAGGATCGCTGCGGTAACCAGCCCAGGCGCCGCCAGCGGGACGATGACCTTGCGAAAAGCCTGCCCCGGCGTGGCGCCGTCCATCTTGGCCGCCTTCTCCAGGTCCCACGGAACCTCACGGAAGAACGCCGACAACGTGTAAATAGCAAGGGGCAATGCGAAAGTGATGTAGGGCAGGATCAACCCGGGCCAGGTGTCGAACAAGCCGACCCGGCGTTCGATGTTGAACAACGGTGTGACCAGAGAGATCGCCGGGAACATGGTGATCAGCAGAGCGGCGCCGACGAGCACTCGCTTGCCGGGAAAGTTGAGTCGGGCAATCGCGTAAGCCGCCATCGCGCCCAGCACGACCGAGATCGCGGTGGTGATCAATCCGATCCCGATCGAGTTGATCAGCGCTGAGCTGAAGAAGTCGCCCCGAAAGATACCGCGATAGTTGGCCAAGGTCACCGACGACGGAATCAGCTTGCCGTCCTTGACCGTTGACGTCGGTTTGAGCGACAGGCTGAGAATCCAAAGCACCGGAAGCAGCGCATACACCACCACCAAGGTGTCGAGAACGGCCCAAACGGCAGTGCGCCGCCTGTCCACCCGCTCAGCGGCCATCGACGTCACCACCTGGCGCCGCGGCGCCGAAGGCTTTGATGTAAATGAGCGCGATGATGCCCACGCAGATGAAGATCAGCACGCTAATCGCCGAGCCGACCCCGACGTTGAAGCCTTTGAACAGGTTGTCGTAGCCCAAGATCGACACCGAGCCGGTGTTGTTAGCGCCATAGGTCAGCACGTAAATGTTGTCGAAAATCCGGAAGGCGTCCAGGGTCCGGAACAGCAGCGCAACCACGACCGCCGGCTTGATGATCGGCAAGATGATCCTGGTCAGTCGCCGCCAGGCGCCCGCGCCGTCGACCTGGGCCGCTTTCAGTAAATCCTCGGGAACCACTGCAAGGCCGGCCAGTAACAGCAGCGACATGAACGGCGTGGTCTTCCAGACCTCGGCGATGACGACGATACCCAGCGACGGGATCTGCTCGGTCAGCGGCGCACTGCCTCGCGGCAGCAGGTTGGCCAGATATCCGGTGCCCGGCGTCCAGGCGTAATACCAGCTGTACGACGCGACCACCGTGACGATGCCGTATGGGATGAGCACCGCGGTGCGAACGACGCTCTTGCCGACCAGCGTGCGATGCATCACCAGCGCCAGCGCCAGGCCCACCACGAACTCGATCGACACCGAAACCACCGTGATCGCCAGCGTCACAGCCAGCGCCGTCCACCAGTACCGGTCGGTCAAGATCGTTTGGTAATTGCCCAGGCCGATGAACCCGGTGTCGTTGGGGGTGGCCAGGTTGTAGCGCTGCAGGCTCAGCCAGACCGCGTAGCCGATCGGATATGCCGTCACCGCCAGCATGAGAATCGCCGCGGGCGCAACCAGCATGAACGCCAGTCGCTGTTCTGGTGCCAGCTTTCGGGTGCCGGGCCGTGTCACGACGGACGTGTGCGGCGGTTCGATGGCCCTCCCCGCCAACGAGGTGGTCACGGCAGCAGCCCCTTCCCGTCGATGGCCTTCTGCACCTGGCTGGTGAGCTCGTCGGCCGTCCGGTCCGGGTTGATCTCGGTGATGGGGCTCAGCGCCGACGCGAGTCGGATAGCCACCGCCTGATAGACCGGCGTCGCCGGCCGCACCGCGGCGTCGGTGAGCTGCTGGCGAATGACGGTGTACATCGGGTACTTGGTCTGAAATTGCGGGTCGGAATACAGCGAGGTCCGCACCGCGGGCAGGCCGCCCGCTATCGAAACGTATTTCTGGCTTTGCAGACTGCGCAGGCAGCGGACGGCTTCGAACGCCTCGGCGCGGTGACGGGTGGTACTGGCCACCGCCAGGTTCAACCCGCCGATCGTCACCTTGGCCGGCCTCCCGGGAGCTACACCGGGGTAACGCGCGAAACCGAACACCTTCTGGCTGGCGTTGTAGGCGATGCGGAATTGCTCGTCGTTGGGCACGAATGCCCCGTCGTTATTGATGGTGCCGGCCAGCTCGGGATTTCGGTTGAGCGGCAGGAAGTCCACACCCCCCTTCACCGCGTTCTCCAGCATGGACGCCAGCACAAACGGCCAGTTGACTTCGAGTGCGGCCTTACCCTGTTCGATCGCCAACCGCGCGGTGCCCTCGTCGGTGCGGGTGATCGAGGGATCGGCGCCAGGCGCGGTGGCCACCGACTTGAGAATGCGCAGCGCGTTGATGGTGGCGGCGCGGTGGGCAGGCGTGTCGGTCAGGGTGACCTGTCGCCCGTCCTCGGAGAGCACCTGACCGCCCCCGCTCACCAGCAGCGTGTTGAACCAAGCCACCAAACCCTCGCCCTCATTGGCCTGCACGGCGATCCAGCTGGGCTGTCCCGCGGCGTGCAATCGGGTCGCCTCGGCCACCATGTCATTCCAATTGCGCGGTGGCTGCTTTACCAAATCGGGCCTGTACCAGAGCAATTGGGTATTGGTGGTCATAGGTGCGGCATACAGCTTGCGGTTCCAACGGGCCGTGGCCAGCGGCCCCGGCAGGGTATCGACGGTCGCATCGGTCTCGGCCAGCCCGGCCGGGTCCTCGGATAGCGGCAGCGCCCACCCCGCCTCGGCGAACTCCGCAGTCCAGATCACGTCCAGCGCCATCACGTCAAGGGTTCGGTCGTGACCGGTCAGTCGCCGGGCCAGCTGTAATCGTTGCTCGCCGGGCGCCCGGGCCAGACCTATCTGCGCAATGGCGAACCGGCCGCCGAGTTCTTCGGTACAGCGACGCGCCACCTCGGTGAATGTCCCGCTGTCACCGGCCGGCGTGTAGAAGCTGATAACCAATTTGTTGCTGCGCGAAGCGCAGGCGGACACCGATGCGATGGTCAATGTCGCCAGCACGATTGCGCCTAGTCGGCGTGCGCGCCCGCGACGACTCACCACCAGATCAGCCTCTCGTCGGGGCGTCAGATCGCCAGGCGCGCCAGCAGATCCCGCGCTTTCTCTGCGTTTTGGGGGTCGCAGAGTACGTCGTAGCGGCCCGCCACCAATTGCATAGTCGAGCTGAAATCCCTTGTGCCACGGGCCATTGCGTACGGAACCGCGGAGGTGATCAACCCGAAGAACACCCCGGCGACCAAGCCGGTGGCCAGCGCGGCCCACGGATTCGGGCTGAAGAAGCCGAGCACCAACCCGATGAACAGTCCAAGCCAAGCCCCGCTGAGTACTCCACCGCCGAGCACCTTGGGCCATGACAGCCGGCCGGTGACCCGCTCGACCTGCATGAGGTCCACGCCGACGATGGTCACCTGCTGGACCGGGAATTGCTGGTCGGATAGGTAGTCGACCGCGCGCTGCGCCTCGGCGTAGGTGGGATACGACCCGACCGGCCAGCCCTTGGGGGGAGTCGGTAATCCGGGCGCACCGCGCCGTCCCGCGCCAGCGCCGGTCGGCGTCGCACCGGGAACTTGCCCAGGCTGGAAAGGACTAGTCATTGGTACTCATTCTGCTCCGCCCTGGAAATGGCTTCAGCCCTGGCCCTCCACCCTATCGAGGCGACCGCCAAGCAACCTGTGAGCAAATCCGGAGAACCCGCCTGGCCCTGCCCATCTCCGCGACCGGGCCCGCCCGGCTTGCGGCCGGACTCTCCACCAGCGCAGAGGTTAGATTGAACAGCATGACAGCTCCGGGCGGCGCCAGCGGCGAGAGTGCCCACGACGACGAGGCTCATTCGCCCCCGCCCGGCGAGCAGCCGCCTTGGCAACCTCCCTGGGATGCACCGGCACCGCCGCCGGCAGCCGACTACCCGCCTGCGCCGTATCTGCCGTCCAGCTACCCGCCCGGCTATCCAGCTGGATACCCGCCGCCCGCTGGGCCCCCCGGCTACCAGTCGCCGGGCGGCTACGGTCCGCCACCTTCCCATCCGGGCGACTACCCGGGGGGCTACTACCCGCCGCCGGACTACCAGAGGGGCTATGGCCCCCAGGGGGAGATGCCGCCGGGGATGAGCGGCCTGGCAATCGCCTCGTTGATCTCGTCGTTCACCGGCTTGTTCTGCTGCATCGGGGGGATCCTGGCCATCGTGCTGGGCGCGATCGCGCTGGGCCAGATCAAGCGGACTCGCCAAGACGGCTACGGCCTGGCCGTCGCCGGCATAGCAATCGGCGTCGCCACCCTGATTGTCAACTTGATCGTCACGATCTTCGCGTTGCAGCGTTAGCGGCATCCCCCTGGCGAGACGGATACCGGCGGCTGCCATGCGACCACCGGCTGCCTAGGCTCTCTGCCATGGGACCGGTCAACAGGGTGTACGTCGCGCGGCTCGCGCGAATGTTGGTGCTGGGGCCACTCGGTGAGAACTTCGGACGTGTCCGCGATGTCGTGATCAGCATCAGCATCATCCGTCAGCAACCGCGGGTCCTGGGGTTGATTGTCGATCTGGCCACCCGCCGCAGCATCTTCATCCCGATTCTGCGGGTCGCTGCGATCGAGCCCGACGCAGTGACCCTCAACACCGGCAACGTCTCCCTGCGTCACTTCGAGCAACGGCCGGGCGAGGTCCTGGCGATAGGTCAGGTACTCGACACCCTGGTCAAGGTCAACGACCCGGAACTGCCGGAGCTTGCCGGCCTCGACGTCGTGATCACCGACCTGGGAATCGAGCAGACCCGAACCCGGGACTGGATGGTTTCGCGGGTGGCCGTCCGCGGCCAACGACGGCTCGGACGGCGCGGTCCCGTGCACGTCGTGGACTGGCAGAGCGTGCAGGGGCTGACCCCGTCCGCACTGGCGTTGCCGGGTCAGGGGGTGGCCCAGCTGCTGGAGCAATTCGACGGGCGAAAAGCGGTCGATGTGGCCGACGCCATCCGCGCCCTGCCGCCCAAGCGGCGCTACGAGGTGCTCAAGGCGCTGAACGACGACCGGCTGGCTGACATTCTGCAGGAGCTGCCCGAGCTGGATCAGGCCGACGCGTTATCCCAATTGGGCACCGAACGAGCGGCCGACGTACTAGAGGAGATGGATCCCGACGATGCCGCTGACCTGCTCGGGGTGCTGAATCCGACCGACGCCGAGATGCTGCTGACCCGGATGGACCCGGGGGAATCCGATCCGGTGCGCCGGCTCTTGACGCACTCGCCCGACACCGCGGGCGGTTTGATGACCTCCGATCCGGTGGTGCTGACCCCGGACACCGCGGTCGCCGAGGCGTTGGCCCGGGTTCGCGATCCCGACCTCACCGCGGCGCTGTCGTCCATGGTGTTCGTGGCTCGCCCGCCGACGGCCACTCCGACCGGCCGCTACCTGGGCTGTGTGCCGCTGCAGCGGCTGCTCCGCGAAGCGCCGGCGGAGCTGGTCGGCGGGATCGTCGACACCGACCTACTCACCCTGGCGCCGGAAACCCCGCTGGCCGCCGCGACTCGCTACTTCGCCGCCTACAACCTGGTGTGCGGACCCGTGGTGGACGACCAGAACCACCTGTTGGGCGCGGTGACCGTGGACGACCTGCTCGATCACCTGCTGCCGCACGACTGGCGCATGGACGTGCAGGGGCTGGATGCCGTCGACCGCCTCGAAGCACTCGGAGGATCCGCGTGAGCAAGTCCACCGCACCGCGGCGGCTGTACACCCCCCGGACATCGCGCAGGTACTCACCGCGTATGGACCCGGAGACCGTCGGGCAGATGACCGAGTCCATCGCGCGTTTCTTCGGCACCGGCCGCTACCTGCTGCTGCAGACGATCTTGGTGCTGGCATGGATTGCGGTGAACCTGTTCGCAGCGACACTGCGCTGGGACCCGTAGCCGTTTATCTTGCTCAATCTGGCTTTCTCCACGCAGGCCGCCTACGCAGCGCCGCTCATTCTGCTCGCCCAGAACCGTCAGGAGAACCGGGACCGGGTCGCACTCGACGAAGACCGTCGTCGCGCCGCGCAAACCAAGGCCGACACCGAGTATCTGGCCCGCGAGCTGGCTGCGCTGCGGCTGGCCGTCGGCGAGGTAGTGACCCGGGAATACCTGCGTCACGAGCTCGAAGATCTCCGCAATTTGCTGGCCGATCTGCAGCCGGAAATCCCGGAGGCGGAGACTGCGCGGGCCCGCGACGACCTGGAAAGGGTCGTCAAGAAATCCCGGTGAATACCAAATCAACCATTGCGCCACTCCCGTCACGGGAGTTATGTATGGTGATCAAGTTCACGAAGCTAAGAAGAGGTTTCCGCAAGCTCACATAGACATCTGGCAGCTCACATACTTAGGACGGTCGAGTGCGCATTGGGGGACGCTGGGATGCACGCCCGGCCGTCACTGCGGTCCGGAGGCGGGCGGTCAGCGTAACGCGGACGCCGGCATTCGGGGTCGCTGTGATTACCCCATTGGTATTAGCCGGAGCGGTCGGAGGGGCGGCTCCGCCGTTTCACGGAAAAAGCCCAATCCCGTCCGTGCATGCCGTCATCACCCCGGTAGCCGCCGTTTCCCCTGCCGTTCCTGACCTCTCCGGTCCCGCTGTCATCGCCATCGAGCACGCTCCGACCGCCTTCCACGTCGCCGCGGGCGCCGTTTCGGCGCCGCCGCCACCAATGATCGTGAATGCGCCTGGTGCGCTGGGCATCCCGATGATCGCCCTGTCGGCTTACCGCCGTGCCGAACAGAAGATGGCAGTCGAGGCCCCCGGTTGCGGCGTCAGCTGGAACCTGCTGGCCGGAATCGGGCGCATCGAGTCGGGCCACGCGGGCGGTGGCGCCGTCGATGGACGCGGTACCGCGGTCATCCCGATATACGGTCCTGCACTGGATGGCACGCTGCCCGGCAACGAGGTCATCCTGCAGAGCAGCGTCGGCAATCGCGTCACCTACGCCCGTGCGATGGGGCCCATGCAGTTCTTGCCTGGCACATGGGCGCGGTACGCGTCTGACGGCAAGGGTGACGGCATAGCCGATCCACAAAACCTGTTCGATGCCACGCTGGCGGCCGCCCGGTACTTGTGCAGCGGCGGGCTCAACCTGCGCGACCCGGCAGGGGTGATGGCCGCGATCTTGCGCTACAACAACTCGATGCCCTACGCCCAGAACGTGCTGGGCTGGGCGGCGGCCTACGCGACCGGCGTCGTCCCGGTCGACCTGCCGCCGATCACCGGGCCGCCGCCCCCGCTCGGCGACGCACACGACGAGCATCCGGAGGGGCTGGGCCCCGGCCTGCCGATGAATGTCAACGGCCTGCCGGTCGACGATCCGCTCGCGCGGATGCCGCTGATCGATTTCGGCCCGCCTCAGGTTGTCGGTCAGCCACCGATGTACCCGTGGATGGCGCCCAACACCCCGGTACCGGCGCAGACGCGACAGCCTGGGTGCACGCTGATCTGCATCGGCCCACAAAGCCCGCCGCCGGGCGGACCGCAGTTCCCGCCGCCGGCATTTCCGCCAGGGGTAGGCCCACCGCCACCCCCTGACACTGTCCAGCCCGGGGCAGCGCCGGCCGGCCCGCCCGCCGGCCCTGGCCCGGGCACGCCACCGGGCCCGGTGGCAGCACCGGCTAACGCCTCGCAGTCGCCCAAGTCGGCCGGCCCGCCGCCGAACGCGGCGAGCAACTCTCCGGCGCCCAACCAGCCGGCACCCGCCCCGGCGGCCTGACCCGTCGGCCGATCGGCCGGTAGCAGGGCCGCCTACACTCGGCGGTGATGTCCCGTCATGACCCTGCTGATGTGAAAGCCGACCTGAGCGCAGCCATCCGCACCGCCCTAGGCAAGGTGATCGACCCCGAATTACGGCGTCCCATCACTGACCTCGGGATGGTCAAGAGCATCGACATCGCCCCCGACTGCGGCGTGCACGTGACGATTTACCTGACCATTGCCAGCTGCCCGAAGAAGAACGAAATCAGCGAGCTGGTAACCAAAGCGGTCGCCGACGTTCCCGGCACCGGCGCAGTGAAGGTCAGCCTGGACGTGATGAGCGACGAGCAGCGCACCGAGCTGCGCAAGCAGTTGCGCGGCGATGCCCGCGAGCCCGTCGTCCCGTTCGCTCAGCCAAGCTCACTGACTCGGGTGTATGCCGTCGCGTCCGGCAAAGGCGGAGTCGGCAAGTCGACCGTCACGGTGAATCTCGCCGCGGCGATGGCCGTCCGCGGCCTGTCGGTGGGTGTGCTCGACGCCGATATCCACGGCCATTCCATCCCGCGGATGATGGGCAGCACCGACCGACCCACCCAGGTCGAGTCGATGATCCTGCCGCCGATCGCTCACGAGGTGAAGCTCATCTCGATCGCGCAGTTCACCGAGGGCAACACGCCGGTGGTGTGGCGGGGGCCGATGCTGCACCGGGCGTTGCAACAGTTCCTGGCCGACGTCTATTGGGGCGATCTGGACGTGCTCCTGCTCGATCTACCGCCGGGAACCGGCGACATCGCCATCTCGGTGGCCCAGCTGATCCCGAACGCGGAGATTCTCGTGGTGACCACGCCACAACTGGCCGCTGCCGAGGTCGCCGAACGGGCCGGCAGCATCGCGTTGCAGACTCGTCAGCGCATCGTCGGCGTCGTGGAGAACATGTCGGGGCTGCTGCTGCCGGACGGCTCAACGCTGCAGGTCTTCGGCGAGGGCGGTGGCCAGCAGGTCGCCGAGCGGCTGTCGCGTGCGACCGGCGCCGACGTGCCGCTAATGGGCCAGATCCCGCTGGACCCCGCGCTGGTGGCCGCCGGTGATTCCGGCAATCCGATCGTGCTGAGCGCGCCCGACTCGCCGGTGGGCAAGGCATTGTGCAGCGTCGCCGACGGATTGTCGATGCGGCGGCGCGGACTGACCGGTGTGTCGCTGGGCCTCGATCCGACCAAGCGCTGAGTAGCCGTCGAGCTAGGCCCAATGGCCCGCCTCCTCCGCGGGCCGTTGCGGCCCGCGTCGTCGCCGGGCTAGGTCGCGTCGGTGTCGAACGGCGTGTGACCGGGAGCGTGCGGTTCGGCGGCAAACGTCGTGGGCTCTCCGTTCGATCCCGCCATCGGCTGCGATGGCTCCGCCGCCGCTGAGGGCCTCGCGGAGGCTCCATTGACCGGCCGGTCGAAGTTCCCGGTGAGGAAGGAGTCATCCCCGTCCAGCAGGTGCTTGGTCAGCGCGGCGCGCGGCGTCATACCGCGCAGTCTCTGCAGCTCACTCAGCGGACCACGCAGATCGTCGAACTCGGGTCCGAGATCCTCGCGCAGCTGACTGGTCACGCCGCTGAGGTAGTCACGCGCCTGCCGCAACGCATTCGACGTCCAGCGGATGGCACCCGGGAGCCGCTCCGGCCCAAGGATCACCAGCCCGACCACGACGAGGACCAGGATGTGCTCCCAGCTCAGGTTCCCGAACACCTAGCCGTTATCTCCGTCTGGTTTCACCGTCAGCGTGACGTGCCGACCATCACGGACCACCTCTATCGGGGCGTCCTGCCCGATGGTCAGCTGTCTGACCGCGACGACGAATTCGTCGGCATCGGCGACCTTGCGGTTGCCGGCCTTGACGACCACGTCGTTTTCCAGGATTCCGCCCTTCTGCGCCGGGCTTCCTGCCTTCACATTGGCGACCTGTGCACCCGACGCGATCGCGTTGCTCACCGACCGGGTGCTGACCCCCAGCGTCGGGTGCACGATCTTTCCGTCTTTGATCAAGGTCTGCGCGACCTCTTTGGCCTCGTCGATCGGGATCGCGAAGCCCAGCCCACTTGCGCTGTCCGACAGCGACTTCCCCGCGGTGTCGATGCCGATCACGTCGGAATCCATGTTGATCAACGGGCCACCGGAGTTGCCGTGGTTGATCGAGGCGTCGGTCTGGATCGCGTCGATGACGGTGTCGGTGTCAGAGCCCTCCCCCGACAACGGGACAGGGCGGTGCAGCGCGCTGACGATGCCGTGAGTCACGGTGCTGCGCAGCCCCAGCGGCGAACCCGCGGCTAGCACCTCGTCACCGACACGCACCTTGTCCGAATCACCCAGCCGGGCCACGCTCAGATTGTCGACGTTATCGACCTTCAGGACGGCCAGGTCGGTCTTGGGGTCGCGCCCGACGAGGTTGGCGGGCACTTCCTTGCCATCGTTGAACACCACGGTGGTCTTGAACTGGCTGGGATTGTTGGCCGCCTCGGAAATCACGTGGTTGTTGGTGACGATGTAGCCGCGACCGTCGATGACAACACCGGACCCCTGCATCCCTTCCTGGTCGCTCTTCGACTCGATGGTCACCACGGCATCGGCGGTCGCGGCAGCCACCTTCGCGAACCGGCCCGCAGGCCCTTCGTTATTGCCAGGGGTCGACAGCGTCACCTTCGAGGTGGTGAACGCTTCGACGACTTCGGCCGTCTTGCGCCCGATCACTCCGCCGATCAGCCCAATCACCAGCGCGATGAGCAGCAGCACGGCCAGCGCGAGGTAGGACACCTTGCGGCCGAACAGCAAGTCGCGCACGCCAAGCTTGCCGCCGTAGCCGAGCGCGGAGTGCGGTGCCGGCGCGGTAACCGCGGGGGATCCCAGCGCGGCCGCGGCCGCAGGGTCTCGCCACGGATCGTCGAGCTCGTCCAGCCCGGCGCCGTCCTTCTCAGCGGCCAGCGCACCGGCGTCTACAGGGTGGCGCTGCAGCGACTCGCCGACTCCGATCGGCCGGCTGAACGCCTCCTCCAAAACGGGGTCGGCCGTTTGATCGTGCGGCCTGAACTCAGCCTGCTCCCGGTACTTTCGCGGGCGCACGCGCTCCGCCACGAAAGACCCCAGTTGTCCGGCGGGGCGACCGAACGCTTGCCGCGACGCGGGGTCGACCGGTGGCCGGGATATGGGGCGCGGCGCCAGGCGGTTGCCACCGTTAGTGCCGCTGTCGTTGCCTTGGTCGGAGGTCACCTGATCCCTCTTTTAAATCCTCATTTGAGCGCTCGAGACAGGCCTAATACAGGGCCCATGTACGGGGCAAGCACCAGGCACGGCATTGTCCGTGTCCACCCTAGTATCCACGGTTTTGGTTGCAGGGACTCAAGCTACCGGCGCTTACGCTGGTCGCGGGCATCGCGGTCAGCGAAACGGTCGGGTACCTGGGATGTCGTGTCGTCGGGAGAACTGTGCGGAATATCAGCCAGCATTCCCAGCAACGCGCTGGGGATACGGATCGGGCGCGAGTCGCGCAACGCGGTGCGCGCCCGGCTCTGATCTTCTACTTCGGCCGCGCATTGTGGGCACAGCGAGAGGTGATGCGCGGCGCGCAAATGTGCGTTCATCCGGAGCTCGCCGTCGACGAAGGCCGCGATTGCCTCGACGGACAGATGCTCGGTGGAACCGAACTGGCGCGGCGCGCCGACCGGTGCATCACTTTGGGAGGCGAATTGTGCGGGCAGCCAGGAGAACGCGCGGCGGAACACATGTCCTCGGTCAGGCATCACCACTCCTTTCGCTGCCACGTACACCTCGAATGTAGCGCGACAAAGCGCCCCGTACCCTGTCTCGAGCCCGCAAAATCGCACGATTCTCATCCAGCGAGCAAATCGGGCTGTGGATAAAACCGATGGCTGGCTCTCAGCCGGTGGCTTGTGCGCCGGGGCCGCTCGCCGAACTACGCCGACTTGGCGTGCAGCGTGTCGTTGCGGATGCCATGTTCGGGATGCGCGGCCAGGTAGTCGCGCAGCGCCTGACGCCCGCGGTGTATGCGGCTGCGTACGGTGCCCAGCTTCACGCCCAGGGTGGCACCGATCTCCTCGTAGGACAGACCTTCGATATCGCACAGCACAACCGCGGCGCGAAATTCCGGCGGCAGCGAATCCAGGGCGGCCTGCAGGTCGGGCCCGAGCCGCGAGTCGTGATAAATCTGCTCGGGGTTTGGTTCGTCGGCAGGCACTCGGTCGTAATCCTCAGGCAACGCTTCCATCCGGATGCGGGCCCGTCGGCGGACCATGTCGAGAAACAGGTTCGTGGTGATGCGGTGCAGCCAGCCCTCAAAGGTTCCCGGCTGATAGTTCTGCACCGACCGGAACACCCGGATGAAGGTCTCCTGGGTCAAGTCCTCGGCGTCGTGCTGATTTCCCGACAGCCGGTAGGCCAGCCGGTACACCCGATCGGCATGCTGACGCACCAGCTCGTCCCACGACGGCATCGTCGCCTTGTCCCCGGTCGCGTCGAACACCGCAGTTCCCTGCAACGACTCGGGTGTTTCCGCCCACTCGTCGTCTCGACACTCCTGGGCATGAGACATGCTCGTCGGGCTCAAAAGCGTGGTGATAATCGGATCCTCCGGGTTTGCCCTGCCACCAGGGTCTGACAATTCATCGCCAGCGGCAACACGAAGTCGCCACTGTGTATTCCCGGTCCAGTACCCGCCACGTTCCATACGGAAACCGTCGCGCATCGGCGTATGCGGGGCATAGGAGCAAACTGAGGTTTGGCTGAGAAACCTGATCGTTACCTGCGTTAAGCAGGGCGTATTCATCGCGGAGTGACCTTTGTCGCGCTGCGCTGTCCGGGCGTGTCGTAACGGCCCTGCTCAGGCGCGCCTGACCTACTGCATCGCGAATCCGACATACGCTGCGGGTCATGGACGGTACCGATAACAGCTCGGTGACCCCCGGCCAGGCGGCCCCCAGTCGAGCCGAATCACTTTCCGCGCACGCCGAGGGGTCGATATCAGAAGATGCGATTTTGGCGGGCGCCCGCGAGCGCGCCGTGGACATCGGCGCCGGGGCGGTGACGCCCGCGGTCGGTGCGCTGTTGAGCCTGCTGGCCAAGCTCAGTGGCGGCAAGGCGGTCGCCGAGGTGGGGACCGGTGCTGGAGTCAGCGGACTCTGGTTGTTGTCGGGCATGAGCGCCGACGGTGTCTTGACCACGATCGACATCGAGCCCGAGTATCTGCGGCTGGCCAAGCAGACATTCGCCGAAGCCGGCATCGGACCGTCACGCACCAGGCTGATCAGCGGCCGGGCCCAAGAGGTGCTCACCCGGCTCGCCGACGAATCGTATGACCTGGTGTTCGTCGACGCCGACCCGATCGACCAGCCCGATTACGTCGTCGAGGGCGTACGCCTGCTGCGATCCGGCGGGGTTATCGTCGTGCACCGGGCCGGGCTGGGCGGGCGCGCCGGCGATCCCGCGGCCCGCGACGCCGAGGTGGTCGCGGTTCGCGAGGCGGCCCGGCTCATCGCCGAGGACGAGCGGCTCACCCCCGCGCTGGTACCGCTCGGCGACGGGGTGCTGGCCGCGGTCAGGGACTAGTTCTCCAACCTTTACGGATTCCTAGCGGCGTGTCTTATTGACGCCGCGCTGAACGAGCGTTTAGCGTACTGAACATGCGTTCAGCCGACCTGACCGCCGCCGCGCGGATCCGCGATGCGGCCATCGAGCAGTTCGGTCAGCACGGCTTCGCTGTCGGGCTACGCACGATCGCCGAGGCAGCGGGGGTGAGCGCCGCACTGGTCATCCATCACTTCGGCTCGAAAGACGGCCTGCGCAAGGCCTGCGATGACTACATCGCCGAAGAGATTCGCAGCGGCAAGTCCGAAGCAATGCGGTCAACCGATCCGGCCACGTGGTTTGCGCAGATGGCCGAGATCGAGTCCTACGCCCCATTGATGGCCTACCTGGTGCGCAGTATGCAGACCGGCGGCGACCTGGCAAAGATGTTATGGCAGAAGATGAGCGACGATGCCGAGGAGTACCTGGACGACGGGGTGCGAACCGGATTGCTCAAGCCGAGCCGCGACCCGCGCGCCAGGGCGAAGTACCTGTCGATAACTGGCGGGGGCGGCTTCCTGCTGTATCTGCAGATGCATGAAAACCCAACGGATTTGCGGGCGGTCCTGCGCGACTATGCCCGCGATATGGTGCTGCCTGCTCTAGAGATCTATACCGACGGATTGATGGCTGACAGCACCATGTACGACGCATTTCTGGCCGCAGATGATCAAGGAGAATCCCATGCCAGTTGACAATTCCGCGCCCATCGAAATCCGCAATCTGAGCAAGAATTTCGGAGCTGTGCGGGCGCTGGACGGCCTCAACCTGACGGTACGTGCAGGAGAAGTGCACGGGTTCCTCGGACCGAACGGCGCCGGGAAATCCACCACCATCCGCATCCTGCTGGGTCTGGTGAAGGCCGATGGCGGGAACGTGCGGTTGCTGGGCGGCGACCCTTGGACCGACGCTGTCGAATTGCACCGCCAGATCGCTTATGTGCCAGGCGATGTCACACTATGGCCGTCGCTTACCGGCGGCGAGACCATCGACTTGCTGGCCCGAATGCGTGGCGGCATCGACGACAACCGTCGCAGAGAGCTGATCGAGCGGTTCGACCTCGATCCGCACAAGAAGGCTCGCACGTACTCGAAGGGCAACCGCCAAAAGGTCTCCCTGATTTCAGCCTTCTCGTCGCGGGCCGGGCTACTGCTCTTGGATGAGCCCAGCAGCGGACTGGACCCGTTGATGGAGAACATATTTCAGCAGTGCGTCGGCGAGGCGCGAGACCGCGGTGTGACTGTCTTGTTGTCCAGCCACATCCTGGCAGAAACAGAAGCGCTGTGCGAAAGGGTGACCATCATCCGGGCCGGCAGGACCATCGAGAGCGGTTCGCTGGACTCGATGCGTCACCTCAGCCGCACCTCGATCAAAGCCGAAATGACCGGTGATCCCGGCGATCTCACTCGGATCAAAGGGGTCGAAGACATCAGTATCGACGGCAACACCCTGCGCGCCCAGGTCGACAGCGAAAGCCTCGGAGAGCTCATCCGGGTGCTCGGCGACGCCGGAGTGCGCAGCCTCGTCAGTCAGCCGCCGACTCTCGAAGAACTCTTCCTGCGCCACTACGACACGGCGGGCACCGACGGTCAACGTGAGCAAACCAGTAAGAAGGTTTCGGCGCGATGAACACCGCGATTCTGGAGCGGCCACACCCACCTGCACAGCGTGGGCCGCAACGCAGTTCGAACTTCTCCGGAACGCTTGGGATGCTGCGGCTTTATTTGCGCCGCGATCGAATCTCGTTGCCGCTGTGGGTGCTGCTGCTCTCGCTCCCGTTGGCCACGGTATACATCGGCAGCATCGAGAAGGTCTACCCCACCCAGGCCGGCCGGGCCGGATTTGCGGCCTCCATCATGGCCAGCCCGGCCCAGCGTGCGCTCTATGGGCAGATCTACAACGACAGCCTTGGGGCAGTCGGCATTTGGAAAGCCGGCATGTTTCATGTGCTGATCGCGGTGGCCGTCATCCTCACGGTGATCCGGCACACCCGCGCTGACGAGGAAACCGGCCGGACCGAGCTGATGGACTCGACCGCGGTCGGCCGGTATGCCAGCCTCAGTGCGGCGCTGATGTTGTCGTTCGGGGCCTCGATCGCGACCGGCGCGATCGGCGCGGCGGGATTGCTCAGCACCGACATCCCGCCCGGCGGGTCATTGGCTTTCGGCGCGGCGCTCGCCGGCTCCGGCTTGGTGTTCACCGCAGTTGCCGGGGTGGCCGCGCAGCTGTCGCCGAGCGCACGATTCGCCCGCGGGGTCGCGTTCGCCGTGTTGGCGGCCGCATTCACGCTGCGCGCCATCGGTGATGCCGGTTCTGGCACGCTGTCGTGGCTCTCGCCGCTGGGCTGGTCATTACAGGTCAGGCCATACGCGGGCGACCGCTGGTGGGTGCTGTTGCTGCATCTGACCACGGCGGCGCTACTCACGGCGGTGGCGTATCGGCTGCTCGCCGGCCGCGACGTCGGCGCCGGACTCGTTGCCGAGCGCGCCGGGCCCGGTACCGCCGCGCCGGCGCTGGGCAATGTCTTCGGGTTGGCCTGGCGACTGGATCGTGGCGCACTACTGCTGTGGACCGTGGGCCTGTGTCTGTATGGGCTTGTGATGGGCAGTGTGGTGCACGGCATCGGCGACGAGCTGGGCGACAGCACCCTGGCACGCGACATCGTCGCGCGGATGGGCGGCACCAGCGCCTTGGAGGAGGCTTTCGTCGCGGTGGCGTTCGCCATGATGGGCATGGTGGCGGCCGCGTTCGCCATCTCGCTCACCTTGCGGCTACACCAGGAAGAGTCCGCACAGCGAGCCGAGACCACGCTGGCCGGTGCGGTCTCGCGCACTCGTTGGCTGGCCAGCCATTTGACCGCCGCACTGGCCGGGTCCACGTTCGCGATGCTGGCCTGCGGCCTGGTGGGCGGACTCGTGTACGGCTTCGCGGCCGGCGACGTCGGCGGCAAGCTGGCCATTGTTGTCGGAACTGCGGCCGTACAACTGCCTGCGGTCTGGCTGCTGTCCGGCGTGACGGTCGCATTATTCGGTATCGCGCCGCGGTTCACGCCGCTGGCGTGGGGCGTACTGGTGGGATTCATCGCCGTATACCTGATCGGCTCGTTGGCGGGCTTCCCGCAGTGGTTGCTCGATCTCGAGCCGTTCGCCCACATTCCGCGGGTCGGCAGCGGCTTCACCGCTGTGCCCCTGTTGTGGTTGTTAGCCATCGATATCGTATTGATTGCGCTGGGGGCCATCGCCTTTCGACGGAGGGATCTACGATCGTGAAGACTGGTGTTCGAGCGACGACCACATCAGTGTATGGACTCGCCGTATTGGGCTTGATCCTGTTCTTGCCGGCCGGCACGTTAAACTATTGGCAAGCATGGGCTTTCGCAGCCACCTTCGTCGCGGTGACGATCTTCCCGAGCATCTACCTTGCGCGGACAAATCCGGCCGCGCTGCAGCGCCGAATGCACGGCGGCCCACTGGCAGAAGGCAGAACGCTGCAAAAGGTGGTGATCACCGGCGCGTTTCTGGCACTGTTCGCGATGGCGGTGTTCAGCGCGTACGACCATCGGATGGGCTGGTCATCGGTGCCCGCCTGGGTGTCAGTGCTCGGTGATGTCCTGGTAGCGACCGGACTCGGTATCGCCATGCTGGTAGTCATCCAGAACTCCTATGCGGGCGCCACGGTCACGGTGGAGACCGGTCAGACGGTCGCCTCCAGCGGTGTCTACAAGTTTGTGCGGCACCCGATGTATGTCGGCAACCTGATCATGATGATCGGCATTCCCCTTGCGCTCGGCTCCTACTGGGGACTTCTGTTCGTCATACCGGGCCAGGCGGTGATCGTCTTCCGCATCGTGGACGAGGAGAAGCTACTCACCCAGCAATTGACCGGATACCGCGAATACACCCAGCGAGTTCGCTATCGCCTGGTGCCTTACGTGTGGTGACCGACGTCGTCGCGCTCTAGGGTGATGGCGTGGCGCGGAACGCGGCACCTACCCTGGACCGGCCCTGGCGACGACCTGGCGCTCTGCGGTACGCGCTGGGCCGGATTCGCTCCATCGCCAAACCCCCGGTAACCGTCACCGATCCACCGAGAGACATCCTCATCGAGGGTGACGTCAACGTGCCAACGCGAGACGGAACAGTGTTGCGTATCAACGTCTTCCGAAAAAGCGACGGCATCGCTCGGCCGGTCATCCTGAGCATCCATCCCTACGGCAAAGACAATCTGCCGAAGCGGCGGGGCAGGAAGTGGACGTTCTCGGTGCAATACCGCGTGTTGCGCCAGCCGAAACCGGTGAGCTTCTCGGCCATGACCGGCTGGGAGGCCCCGGATCCGGCCTGGTGGACCGCGCAAGGCTTCACCGTGGTGAATGCCGACTCGCGCGGCTGCGGCCATTCCGACGGCACCGGAAAGCTGCTCTCGCGCCAAGAAGCCGAGGACACCTATGACCTCGTGCAGTGGATCGCCGACCAGCCGTGGTGCGACGGCAACGTCGTGATGCTCGGCGTCTCGTATTTGGCCATCAGCCAGTACGCCGTCGCCGCCCTGCAGCCACCCGCGCTGCGGGCGATCTGCCCGTGGGAAGGCTTCTCCGACGCGTATCGCGACCTCACCTTCCCGGGCGGAGTTCGGGAGACCGGCTTCACCAAGTTGTGGTCAAGGAACGTGTCTCGCGATACGCGGCAGATCTACACCCTCGGGCCGATGCAAGATGAGCATCCGCTGTGCGACGACTTCTGGCACTCGTTGGTACCCGACCTGTCGGCCATCACGGTTCCGATGCTGGTCTGCGGCAGCTTCTCGGACAACAACCTGCACACCCGCGGCTCGGTCCGGGCTTTCACCCGCGGCGCCTCCGCCAACGCCCGCCTCTACACCCACCGCGGCGGAAAATGGGCGACTTTCTACTCCGAAGCCGCGCTGGCTGAGCAACTGAATTTCTTCCGCGGCGTGCTGAACGGCGCGCCCGATTCCCGCAGCGTTCGCCTCGAGGTACGCGAGGACCTCGACACCATCACCGCGGTGCGCGAAGAAACCGAGTGGCCGCTTCGCCGAACCCGTTGGCGGCCAATGTACCTCGCCGATAGCAGGGCGTTGGCACCCGAGCAGCCGCAGACAGCGGGCAGCATCACTTTCGAAACCCATTCTCGTGCAGCGGCATTCAGCTGGACCTTCCCCGCAGAGAACGAGCTGACCGGTCCGATGGTCGCGCGGTTGTGGGTGGAACTGGACGGCTGTGATGACGCGAACCTTTTCGTCGGCGTGGAGAAGTGGCGCGATGGGCGGTTCGTCGAATTCGAGGGATCCTACGGCTATGGCCGTGACCGGATCACCACCGGCTGGCAGCGCGTCTCGCTGCGTGCATTGGACCCCGAGCTCTCGCAGCCCTGGGAGCCTGTCGCGACATGCGCGGAGCCGCAGCCGCTCTCCGCCGGCGAGGTGGTCGCAGTCGATGTCGCACTGGGCCCGTCGGCGACGCTGTTCCGTGCCGGCGAGCAGCTGCGGCTGGTGGTCGCCGGACGCTGGCTGTGTCCACGCAATCCGCTCACCGGCCAACTCCCGGCGGCCTACCTCAACTCACCGCGCGGTCGGGTCACCCTGCATTGGGGCCCGCGTCACGACGCGCATCTGCTGATCCCGGAGATCCCCGAGGAATCGAGCTAGATCCAGACGCCCTTGCCCACCGCGACCACACCGCCGGAGCTGATCGCGAAGCGTTCCCGGTCCTTCTCCAGATCCACTCCCACCATCTCACCGGGGCCGACGACGACGTTCTTGTCCAGGATGGCGTGGCGTACCACCGCACCGCGGCCGACCCGGGTGCCCGGCATGATCACACTGCCCTCCACGATCGCACCATCGTCGACCACAACATTGGACGACAGCACCGAGTTGCGCACCGACGCCGCCGAGATGATGCTGCCCGCGCCGACTACCGACTCCTGGGCCGAGCCACCGTTGACGAACTTCGCCGGCGCCAGGTTCTCCGTCGCACCGCGGATGGGCCAGCGCCGGTTGTACAGATTGAACACCGGGTGCACCGACACCAGGTCCATGTGCGCGTCGTAGAACGCGTCCAGCGTCCCGACATCACGCCAGTAGGCCCGGTCGCGGTCGGTGGCTCCGGGCACCTCGTTATCGGAGAAGTCGTAAACCGCGGCCATCCCGTCGTCCACCAATCGCGGGATGATGTCACCACCCATGTCGTGATCCGAGTGGTCGTCGTCGGCGTCGGCACGAATCGCATCGATGAGCACCTTGGTGGTGAAGATGTAATTGCCCATCGACGCAAACGTCGTCTCCGGATCATCGGGCGTTCCCGGCGGGTCCAGCGGCTTCTCCAGGAAACTGTGGATCCGGCCGGAGTCGTCGGCGTCAATGCAGCCGAACGCGGTGGCCTCGCCACGCGGTACCCGGATGCCGGCCACGGTTGCGCCGGCCCCGCTGTCGACGTGGAACCGCACCATCTGCTCGGGATCCATCCGATACACGTGATCGGCGCCGAAAACCACTATGTAGTCCGGGTCTTCGTCGTAGATCAGGTTGAGCGACTGATAGATCGCGTCGGCGGAGCCGGTGTACCAGCGCGGGCCGAGGCGCTGCTGTGCCGGCACCGGGGTGATGTACTCACCGGCCAGCCCGGATAACCGCCAATTCTGCGAAATGTGGCGGTCCAGCGAATGCGATTTGTATTGGGTGAGAACGCACACTCTCAGATAACGCGCATTGACGAGGTTGGAGAGCACGAAATCGATCAGCCGATAGGCGCCACCGAAGGGAACTGCGGGTTTGGCCCGGTCCGCGGTCAGCGGATAAAGCCGCTTGCCCTCACCGCCGGCCAGCACGATGCCCAGCACGTGTGGCGCTTCCCTCATGGTTGTTAACCTATCGGCCGCCGCGAACCGCTGCCAGGGGGAATCGCCCTATTGGCCTCCCGATTTGGCAAGCTCTGACGGGCTGTCCGTCAAGGTATTTGGCTCGGTTCGACGCGCCGATCATCGATCGTCCGGCCCGACTCGCGGACGGGGACGTCACCGAACTACGGTGCGGAGTATGCGGGTGGCGATGATGACTCGGGAGTACCCACCAGAGGTCTACGGCGGAGCCGGGGTACACGTCACCGAACTGGTCGCACAACTGCGCCGGCTGTGCACGGTCGACGTGCACTGCATGGGCGCACCTCGTCCCGGCGCCTTCGCCCATCAGCCCGACCCGCGGATCCACGGCGCCAACCCGGCTCTGTCCACTTTGTCCACCGACCTCGTGATGGCCAATGCCGCATCTGCGGCCACCGTCGTGCATTCACACACCTGGTACACCGGCCTGGCCGGGCATCTGGCCGCTTTGCTCTACGACATCCCGCACGTGCTGACCGCGCATTCGCTCGAGCCGATGCGGCCATGGAAGGCCGAACAACTCGGCGGCGGCTATCGCGTGTCGACGTGGGTGGAACACACCGCGGTGCTGGCCGCCGACGCGGTGATCGCGGTCAGCTCCGGTATGCGTGAGGACGTGCTGCGGGTCTACCCGACGCTGGATCCGAGCCTGGTACACGTCATTCGGAGTGGGATCGACACCGACGTGTGGTATCCGGCAGGGCCGGTGTGCACCGGCTCCGTGCTGGCCGAACTCGGCGTCGATCCAAGCCGGCCCAGCGTGGCGTTCGTCGGGCGGATCACCCGGCAGAAGGGCATGGCACATCTGCTGGCGGCCGCGCACCAATTCAGCCCCGACGTGCAGTTGGTGCTGTGCGCCGGCGCTCCCGACACCCCGGAGATAGCCGACGAGATTCAGTGCGCCGTAGCCGCATTGGCCCGCAATCGCACCGGGGTGTTCTGGATCCGGGAAATGCTGCCCATCGGAAAGCTACGCGAAATACTTTCGGCGGCAGCCGTCTTTGTGTGCCCGTCCGTGTACGAGCCGTTGGGCATTGTGAACCTGGAGGCGATGGCCTGCGCTACCGCGGTGGTGGCCTCCGACGTCGGCGGGATACCCGAGGTGGTCGCCGACGGGGTCACCGGGTCGCTGGTGCACTATGACGCCGACGACCCAGGCGGTTACCAAGCCAGATTGGCCCAAGCGGTCAATGCGCTAGTCGCCGACCCCGAAAAAGCGGAACGCTACGGCCGTGCGGGGCGCCAGCGCTGCATTGAGGAATTCTCCTGGTCCCGCGTCGCCGAGCAAACGCTGGACATCTACCGGAAGGTTTGTGCGTGACCTCGCCCGGCAGACGGTAGCTGGTCTTAGCTGGTGACGCCCTTGAGTTCGTCGCCCAGCGCGGCGGCTTCGTCGGGCGTCAACTCGACGACAAGACGACCACCACCCTCAAGTGGTACCCGCATCACGATGCCGCGCCCCTCCTTGGTTGCTTCCAGAGGACCGTCTCCGGTCCGGGGCTTCATCGCCGCCATCGAGTGCTCCCTCCAAGTTCGAGCTGGCCCGCCTTCCCGAAAGGGGTCGGCGGCGAGCACGCCCCGCCAGTGGATTTCCAGCCATACCCGACATTGAACCGCCAAATCACTCCCCCATTGTTCCCTATTCGGGTCAGCAGTTACACAAAGACCCGGCTCTCGGACCTCACTGCTCTTGTGCGGGCACCCAGCAAGCGCGGATATGGTCGTCCACCATGCCGGTCGCCTGCATCAGCGCATAGGCGGTGGTAGGCCCGACGAAGCGAAATCCGCGTCGTTTCAGCTCGCGCGCCATGGCCTTCGATTCGGCCGTGGCCGACGGGATTTCAGACAGGTCGGCGGGCCGGGGGCGCCGCGGCGGCGCAAACGACCACAGCAGCTCGGACAGGTCTTCCGAAGTTCCCAGGTCAGCCGCCGCACGGGCGTTGGCGATCGTCGCCTCGATCTTGGCCCGGTTTCGGACGATCCCCGGGTCGGCCATCAGCCGTTGCACGTCGGCGTCGGTATAGCGCGCGACCGTCTCGATGTCGAAGCCGGAGAAGGCGCGCCGAAAATTCTCCCGTTTGCGCAGGATGATCAGCCACGACAGGCCGCTCTGGAAGGCCTCGAGGCTCATCCGCTCGAACAACGCCACCCGGCCATGGGTTGGCCGGCCCCACTCCTGGTCGTGGTAGTTGCGATACAGCTCATAGTCGGCCCCGAGCCGAAGATCCGCCCAGCCGCAGCGCACCAGCCCGTCGTCGCTCACGTCCGATCCTGCTGATCTCCAACGTCGCGGCCGCCCTCAGCAGTTGCGGCGTCGGGCTGACCGGCCTCGGCTCCACTCTCGGCGACCGACGAGGCGTGCGCGGCGGCCAGTTCGCCGCGTAACGCCTCCAGCTCACGGGCCAGCCGCTCCAGCACCCAGTCCACCTCGCTGGTCTTGTAGCCGCGCAGCGCCTGGGTGAATTTGACGGCGTCGACGTCGGAACCCGTGACGCCGTAGGCGGGCAGCACCGTGGCCGTCGTGCCGCGCGGAAGGGGCGGCAGCTGCTCGCCGCGACCGAACAGCAGGCTGGCCGCACCGAACAGCACAATCGCCACCAGCACCAGCACCACCAGGTAAAGCAAGACCAACGCCACGTGAACGATATTGCCCTATACCGCCGACACCGAGCCGATCAGCGTGGCCGCAACACCGTCATCGGCGGCCGGTCCACCAGCGACACCGGCCAGGTGTGCCGGGTGTAGCCGTCACCGTCGGCGAAGAACTGTGTCAACCCCACCCCCGAGTCGGGGATGCCACACCGCGCGAGCAGGGTCGCGATGACCTGCCGGCTCATCGCGCCCAGCTCTTCCAGCGGCCGGTTGCGGTGGGCCCGCACCCCCAGATTGACCTGAGCGATCGCGTCCAGGCCCAACTTGTCGAAGGTGTCGACCAGCACGCCGATCTCCACGCCGTAGCCCGGCGCGAATGGCAGCGAGGTCAGCAGCTCGCGGCTGGCCGCGTACTCGCCGCCGAGCGGCTGCAGCACGCAGCCCAGCTCCGGCCGCAGCGCCGCCAACAACGGCCGGGCCACCAACTCGGTGACCCGCCCGCCACCGGTGGCGCCCGCGCCGCCACCGGAATCGGCGACATTGAGCGGCCGTCGGTAGAAGCTCTTGACCAGGTGGATGCCGTCGCCGGTGAGCAGGGGGCCGACCAGCCACGGCACAAACATCGGGTGCGGATTGATCAGATCGGAGTCAACGAACACCACGATGTCGCCACCGGTGGCCGCCAGCGAACGCCACAGCGCTTCGCCTTTGCCGGGCCGTGTCGGAATCTCGGGCAGGGCCTGTTCGCGGGTGACGACGCGGGCGCCGGCGGCGATGGCGCGGATCTCGGTGTCGTCTGTTGAGCCGGAGTCCAGCACGATCAGCTCGTCGACCAAACCATCGACCAGCGGCGAGACGCTGTCGATCACCGATTCGATGGTTTCTTCCTCGTTGAGGGCGGGCAGCACCACCGAAATCGTCCGGCCGGCCTTCGCTGCTTCGAGTTGCCCGATTGTCCAGCCGGGACGGTTCCAGCTGCGGTTGGACAGCCAGATGTCACCGGGCCGGGCGGCGAGCACCCCATCGCCGGCGAGGTCAGCGGCAACCAGCTCCGATGCGGTCATGCAAGTCCCCTCACGGTGCGCGTCGGCTGACGCATCCCCTGGATCGAGGCCACCATTTCCAGTACCCGGCGGGTGGCCGCGACCTCGTGCACCCGAAACATGCGGGCTCCGGCGGCCGCCGCCAGCGCGGTGGCTGCCAGTGTGCCCTCCAGCCGTTCAGTCAATCCCACACCCAGAGTCTCCCCGACGAAGTCCTTATTGCTCAAAGCCATGAGCACGGGCCACCCGGTATTAACAAGATCGCCAACATGGCGCAACAACGCCAGCCCGTGGAAGGTGTTCTTGCCGAAATCGTGGGTCGGATCGATCAGCACCCGGTCGCGGGCCACTCCTGCCGCGACGGCCCGCTCGGCGGCCTCGGTGACCTGGCGGATCACGTCGTCGACCACGCCACGGGTGGTCGTGCCGTAACTCACCCGGAACGGACGCGTGCGTGGCAACGCCCCGCCGGTGTGCGAACACACCAGGCCCGCACCGAACTCCGCGGCCACCTCGGCCAGGGCGGGGTCGATGCCGCCCCAGGTGTCGTTGATCAGGTCCGCCCCGGCCGCGCAGGACACTCTGGCCACGTCTGAGCGCCAGGTGTCGACGCTGATCAGCTGGTCCGGGTAGGTGTGGCGCAGCCATTCGATGAACGGCACCAGCCGGGCGATCTCGGTGTCCGCATCGACATCGTCGCCCGGGCCCGCTTTGACGCCGCCGACGTCGATGACATCGGCGCCTTCCTCGATGGCCCGGCGTGCCGCAGCTCTGGCAGCGTCGTCGCTGAACGCCGCACCCTTGTCATAAAACGAGTCCGGGGTGCGATTGACGATCGCCATGATCAGCGAGCGATCCGCTGCGACCGGTCGGCCGCACAGGGTTGATTGCACCCATCCATGGTGCCTGGTCACCGGCGGCGGCGCCGTTCGGGGATAGCGACTGTGACCAGCGCGTGCGCGTTCCCCGGGACGGCTAGCAATGCGGTCGCTTACCCGCCGCGACTTCGTCGGGGTATTCGTCGTAGTAGGGCACGTAGCCCTCGTCGCGGCCGGCCAGCACGTACAGCGGGTCCTTCACGTCGGGGCCGTAGGCCTGCTCGCGCAACTGGACCTTGCGGCTCTTGAACGTCGTGGTCTGTTCCAGAGCGTCGACCACCCGCACGAACAGCGGCAGTGCATAGACAGGCAGCTGGCCATAGACCGCGGCGGCCAGGGATTTGCCGTCCAACTCGGCGCCATCGCGCAGCTTGACCGCGGCCATTCCGGCGCGGCCCCCGGTGCGGGGAATCTCGACGCCGAAGACCGTGCAGTCCTCGACGGACCCGTCGGATGTCAGCGCCGCTTCGACCTGTGTGGTGGCAACGTTCTCGCCCTTCCAGCGGAAGGTATCACCGAGCCGGTCGACGAACGCGGCATGCCGCATGCCCTGCGGGCTCATCACGTCGCCCGAATTGAACCAGCAGTCGCCCTCACGGAAAGCGTTGCGCACCAACTTCTTTTCAGTCGACGCTTTGTCGGTGTAGCCGTCGAAGGGTTGCAGCCGGTTGACTGGGCTGATCAACAGGCCGGGCTCACCGGCGGGCACCCGGCGCACCCGTCCGTTCTCGTCGCGCAGCGGGGCGCCGGTGTCGGGGTCGTACTCCACGTAAGCCAACTGCGTCGGCGAGATGCCCGTGGTCCGAGGCACATTGAAGATGTTGATGAACGCGGTGTTGCCTTCACTGGAGGCGTAGAACTCACACACCCGCGCGATGCCGAAACGTTTGGTGAACTCGTCCCAGATCTCCGGCCGCAGCCCGTTGCCGGCGATCAGGCGCACCTTGTGCGCGCGGTCGGTGGGCTTGGGCGGCTGGTTGAGCAGATACCGGCAGATCTCGCCGATGTAGATGAACGCCGTGGCCCGGCTGGCAATCACCTCATCCCAAAACCGCGACGCCGAAAACGACTTGCCCAGCGCGAGCGTCGCCCCGGAATTGATGACCGACGACAGTGCGACCGTCAACGCGTTGTTGTGATACAGCGGCAGGCAGCTGTACAGCGTGTCGGAGCCCTTCAGGCGCAACCCGAGTCCGCCGAACGCGGCCAGTGCGGCCAGCCACCGGCGATGGGTCATCACGCTGGCTTTGGGGAATCCGGTGGTGCCCGACGTGAAAATGTAGAACGCGATGTCTTTGGCCAACACCGCGGATGCCGACGCCGGGTTGGTCGCCGGAGCGCTCACCGCGAATCGCTCCACGTCTTCGATGGTCAGCGTCTCGGTGGTGCCCGGGGATTCGCATTCGGTGACGACGCTGACCAGGTCGGTCTCCGCGATCAGCACCTTGGCGTCCAGCAAGCCCAGGCTGTGCGCCAGCACCTCACCGCGCTGGTGGTAGTTGAGCATCCCGGCGATGGCGCCGCACTTGACCGCGGCCAGCATCGCCAGCACCGTCTGGGGCGAGTTACGCAGCATGATCGCGACGACGTCGCCATGGCCGACACCACGGGCCGCCAGCACAGCTGCGTAGCGATTGGCGGCCGCGTTGGCGTCGCGGTAGGTCAGTTGCTGGTCGCCGAACCTCAGGAAGACGTGCTCACCGTAGCGAGCGGCCCGCTCCTGGAAAACCGTGCCGATCGACTTCTTGGAGTTCGGCCACGCCAGCAGCCCGGTCAGCACGCCACGCACGATCGACGGCATGTCGGCCAGTACGCCCGGCGCCCGAAATGCGATATCGGTCAGACCGACCGCTGCGCGCGTTTGCCCGTCGTGATCGGACACGTGATCCCTCGATTCCCCTCGGCACTCGCCCGGTGACTAAGCCCGCCGACGTCAAGCGGGGGCGCACGCCTCTACTGCGGCACCCACCTTATCGACCAGCACCAGCCGGTCCATCGCGACCTGCGAGATGTACCCACTGTCGAGCAATCCGTTCAACCAGATCCACAGGCCCTCGTAGTGCCCCCACGGGTCGAGCATCACGACGGGCTTGTTGTGCATGCCAAGGTAGCCCGTTGTCCAGGCCTCGAAGAGCTCGTCGAGGGTGCCGACACCGCCCGGCAGCACGAGGAACGCATCGGAGCGGTCTTCCATGATCCGCTTACGCTCGCGCATGGTCTCGCTGACGATCAGCTCGTCGGCGTTGGTATCGGCCAGCTCGCGGAGCATCAGCTGTTGGGGGATCACCCCGACGGTCCGGCCGCCGCGCGCCCGCGCCGCGCTTGCCACCGCACCCATTGCCGAGACGTGGCCGCCGCCCCACACCAAGGTCCAGCCGCGGTCGGCTATCGCCTCGCCGAGTTCGGTAGCCAGCTCAAGCAATTCGGGATGCGTCGGGACGGACGCGCAGTAGACGCACACCGCCCATTCGCTCGATGAATCGCGTTCCGAGGGCATAACCGAAAGGTAGACCAAGGCCGCCGCACCACGCACCTATGGGGCTACCGCACGGCCTAGATGTGATCGTGGGCCACCGCGCGCAATAAAATCCGGCGGTGCCGATTCGATGGAACGTCCCCCAGCATGCGACCGTCTTGGAACAGTTGGACGTTGCCCTCGGTGATGCGACGCGGCCCGGGGCCGTCGTACTAGGACCCGACGGCTGCGGTAAATCCACTTTGGCCCGATTGGCCGCCGAACAGTTCGCCGGCCGACACCCGACAACCATCACCCGCTGGGTCACCGGCACGCCGACCGAGCGGTTGGTGCCGTTCGGGGCCTTCAGCCACCTGGTGGACTTTTCTAGTTTCGGGGCCGACATCGGCAAGCCCGCTGCGTTGTTGCGGGCGGCCCGGGCATCGCTGGGCCGTCACGACCCGCAGGGCGATCTGCTGCTTGTCGTCGACGACGCCCACGACCTCGACATCCTGTCTGCCACGCTGGTGTACCAATTGGCGCTGGTCGGTGCGGCCCGGATGATCGTCACTGCCCGTGCTCCGGAGTTTGGGGCCGCGCCTGAGGCCATCGCGGCGCTGTGGACTGACGGTCTGCTGGATCGGATCGACATCGAGGCGCCCGGTGGGGCGACCACGCGTACGGAGATCGACGCATTCATCGCCGAGCTCCCCGCGCCAGCGCGGGCGGTGCTGGACTATCTCGCCGTCGAGGAGCCGTTGTCGCTCGCCGATCTCACCGTCCTGGCCGGCGACGGCGCGGTCAGCGAAGCAGTCGAATGGGGCGCGGCGGAAACCCGGGTGCGCGACGAGCGCGCCGGAGACCCGGTGGTGTACACCGCACACCCGTTGTTCGCCGAACGAGCGCGCGCAGCGCTGGGTGATGACGGCGCGCGACGACGCCGTACCGAGCTGGTCACGCTGTGGTCAGACCATCCGTCGGATCACCTCATCGACCGGCTGCGGCTGGCATCCCTGGCGCTGGACAGCGACGCTCCGCAGCGGGTCGCCGAGGTCGTCGCCGCCGCGCAGCAGGCGCTGCGGCTGGGCGACCTCGCACTGGGCGAACGACTGGCCCGCTCGGCGGTGGAGCGGTCTGGCAGCTTGGCGGCGCGGCTGGCGCTGGCACATGCCCTGGGATGGCAGGGCCGTGGCCGCGAAGCCGACGCGGTGCTGGCCGCCGTCGACTCCACCGCGTTGACCGAATCAGCGCTCATGGACTGGACCCTGCTGCGAGCGGCCAACCAGTTCTGGATGCTCAGCGAGCCGGAGCGAGCCACCGCGTTCCTGCGGACCATCCGCAGTCGAGTCACGGATGCGGGCCCACGCATCACTCTCGACGCGCTGAGCGCCACCTTCGCGATGAACGCGGGCAATGTCGGACACGCGATCAAAATCGCCCACGAGGTGCTGGCGTCACCCGCGGCCGATGACCAGGCAGTGGCCTGGGCGGCCAGCGCGGCCGCGTTGTGTTCGGCGCGTCAGGGTCGTTTCGACGACGTCGAGCCATTGGCACAGCGCGCCCTGGCCGCCGAGCATCCGGGACTGCTGCGCTTCACGATCGGGCTGGGCCAAACCACCGCTCTGCTGATGGCGGGCCGGCTCGACGTGGCACGGCAACTCGCGCAGCAGTTCACCGATTTCGCCGAACTGCAGCAGCCGGGGCGCGCCATCGGCGAAGTGCTGCTGGCGCATGTGCTGATCGCCGACGGCGAATTCGGCCAAGCCGCAGCGCTGCTCGGCCCCGCGGCCGCCACCTTGGGACGTACCGGCTACTCGTGGGGGCCGCTGTCGCTGATGCTGCTGGCCACCGCGCTGGCGCAACAGGGAGACACCGCTGCTGCGGCAAAAGCGTTGAGCAGAGCCGAATCTCGGCACGGAACCAAGTCGGCGCTGTTCACCCCTGAGCTCGGTGTCGCACGGGCGTGGCGGCTGGCCTCGATGCGCGACCCGCACGGCGCGGTGGACGCCGCCCGCGACGCCGCTCGAATGGCCGAGCGCGGCGGGCAATCGGCGGTGGCGCTACGGGCGTGGTATGAGGCTGTCCGGCTCGGGGACATCCGGGCGGCTGATCCGCTGGCCCGTCTGTGCGGCGAGATCGACTGCGTCGTAGGCGGGATTGCGCTGGCCCATGCGCGGGCGCTGGCGACCGGCGACGGCGCGGCGCTCCTCGAGGTGTCGCACGAGCTGGCCGCCGTAGGGATGCGCGCAGCGGCCGCCGATGCCGCCGCGCAGGCACAGCAGTGCGGCTGATGCCGTGCCGGTTGGCCCTTAACCGGCCAAGTAGGGCCGCAGCATCTCCACGGCCGCGGTGATCGCAGCCACCGGCACCCGTTCGTCGCGCCGGTGCGCCAGATTGGGGTCACCCGGCCCGAAATTCACGGCCGGGATGCCCCGGGCAGCGAACCGGGATACGTCCGTCCAGCCGTACTTCGCCCTGACCTGCCCGCCTGCGGCTTCGACCAGGGTTTTGGCGGCAGGTTGCGACAGGCCCGGCAGCGCACCCGCGGCGGCGTCGGTCTGCTCAATCTGCACGTCGAGCCCGCCGAAGACGTCATGGACGTGTTGCAGCGCCGCGGCCACCGAACGGTCTGGCGCAAAGCGGTAATTGACCGTCACCGAGGCAGCGTCGGGGATCACATTGCCGGCCACGCCGCCATCGATCCGCACCGCCGACAAGCCCTCGCGGTAGGCGCAACCGTCGATATCGACGGTGCGTGCCGTGTATCCGGCCAGCCGGTCCAGCACCGCGCCCAGGTTGTGAATTGCATTGTCGCCCAACCAGGAACGTGCCGAATGTGCGCGGGTTCCGGTGGCGTTGATCACCACGCGCAGGGTGCCCTGGCAGCCGGCTTCGATGTAGCCGGCTGTGGGCTCGCCCAGGATGGCCACGTCGGCGGACAACCAGTCCGGCAGCTCATGCTCAATGCGCCCCAAACCGTTTGCGGCCGCATCGATTTCCTCGCAGTCGTAAAACACCAGGGTCAGGTCGTGCGCCGGTTCGGCGATGGTGGCGGCCAGATGGAGAAAGACCGCGTCGCCGGATTTCATGTCCGCGGTGCCGCACCCGTGCAGCACCTCACCTTCTGGCTCGGTCGAGCGGCGGCTGGGCAGGTTTTCTGCCACCGGGACGGTGTCAAGGTGCCCGGCCAACAGCACCCGCGACGGCCGGTTCCGGTGGGTACGCGCCAACACGGCGTTGCCGTTGCGAATGATCTCGAACCCGGACGTCTGGGCGCGCAGCGCGGTCTCCACCTCGTCGGCGATGCGCGCTTCGTCCCCTGACTCGCTGGGGATGTCGACCAGCGCCGCGGTCAGCTCGATCGGATCCTTACGCAAGTCCAGCACGCCACCAAGGGTAGTGGTTTGGACCTGTATGCCGGGCAAGTAGCGTGGCGAGCGTGACTGGGGCTGCAGGCATCGGATTGGCGACCCTCGCTTCCGACGGATCGATTCTCGACACGTGGTTCCCCGCACCAGAACTGACCGAATCCGGCGCCAGCGCCACGTCGCGTCTGGCCCTCTCCGATGTTCCCCCGGAGCTGGCGGCGCTGATCGGCCGCGACGACGACCGCAGCACCGAGACCATCGCGGTGCGTACGGTCATCGGCTCTTTAGACGACGTCGCCGCCGACGCCTACGACGCCTACCTGCGGCTACATGTCCTATCGCACCGGCTGGTGGCGCCGCACGGGCTGAACGCCGGCGGCTTGTTCGGGGTATTGACCAATGTGGTCTGGACTAATCACGGACCATGCGCGATCGAGGGCTTCGAGGCGGTGCGGGCGCGGCTGCGCCGCAAAGGGCCGGTGACTGTCTATGGCGTCGACAAGTTTCCCCGGATGGTCGACTACGTCATGCCCACCGGCGTGCGCATCGCCGACGCCGACCGGGTGCGGCTGGGCGCCCACCTGGCACCGGGCACCACTGTGATGCACGAGGGCTTCGTCAACTACAACGCCGGCACCCTGGGCACGTCGATGGTCGAAGGCCGCATCTCGGCCGGCGTGGTGGTCGGTGACGGGTCCGACATCGGCGGCGGAGCATCGATCATGGGCACGTTGTCCGGCGGTGGAACGCAAGTCATTTCGATAGGCAAGCGGTGTCTGCTCGGCGCCAATGCGGGCCTGGGCATCTCACTGGGCGACGACTGCGTCGTCGAAGCCGGGCTGTATGTCACCGCGGGCACCAAGGTCGCCATGCCGGACGGCAAGTCGGTCAAGGCTCGAGAACTCTCCGGTGCCAATAACCTACTGTTCCGGCGCAATTCGGTCAGCGGAGCGGTCGAAGTGGTGGACCGCGACGGTCAGGGCATAAGGCTCAACGAGGACCTGCACGCCAACTGATTCAGCGGCCGCCGCCGGGCAGCTTCAGCTCACCGGCCCGTGACCGAGATGTGCACCCTGCGTGGTTCGAAGCGCTGTTCCGTTGGTCTCCGGAAGCAGATAGGTGCATACCATGCTGGCCAACGCAAGGGTGGCCAGCATGAGACCGATCGCCCAGCTGCCGTAGGTTGCCGCTAGTGTTCCGGCGATCAAGGGCGGCAAGGCGCCACCAATGACGCCGGCGAGGTTCACCGCCAACGCCGATCCGCTGTAGCGGTAGCGGGTGGCGAACAGCTCGGGGATGAACGCCGCGGTAGGACCGGCGCCGATCGCGGCGGTGGCGTACATGCCCACGATGGCGACCGCGTACAGAACGGGGTTGCGGGTATCAATCAGCGTGATCACCACAAACGACCACGCCAGACACCCTGCCCACCCCACCAGCATCATCCGGCGGCGCCCGACTCGATCGGACAGAATGGCCGAGAGCGCGACGGATGCGATGCTCGCGAACCCGCCCAGCACACCAACGAACAAGATGACGTTGCGGGAATACCCCAGGTGGGCGTGGGCATAGGTGGTCAGGTAGGTGCCGGCCATGTAGACGAAGCCCAAGGAGCCGAGGACGCTGCCCGCGGCCAGCGCGATCTCACGGCGTTGGAGGCGCAGCACGTCTCTGAGCGGCGCATTGGGTACCAGGTCGCGGGCTTTTTCCTCGGCGAACAAC
>DASXMA010000339.1:0-11505 GCA_036495965.1 Mycobacterium sp. | reverse complement strand
CTCCTGAGCAGTCATCTGGTGAGAGCCTTCGCCAGTGATCAGGATTAGCCGACGATCCGGAGCAGCGACGGCAGCGCCGAATGCCGCCGGCGTGGCCCATCCGATTGATGCCCAAAGGGTTTGATTATGAAACTCCGCGCCTCTGGGCAGTTGTGCGAACGCCAAACCCAGCGAGGACGTTCCGGTGTCGGTGATGATCACGTCATTGGGCCGCAGGAAGTTCGCCCAGCGCGGGTAGAGGGCATCGGCGGTGATCGGGTCGTCACCACCGTAAACGATCGGTCCCAGCGTCCCGGGCGTGATGGCGGGTCGCTGAAAACTGTTGATGCTACGTCCGACCAGCCCTGACAGAATGTCGCCGATCTCGACGTCGCGATAAACCCTGCCACCCACGGTGGTGCGGTGATGATCGATATTGATCGTCTTATCCGGGTCTAGCCGAACGGTGTTCCCCGCGGTGTTGCCGTCGCTCAGCATGGCGCCGATCATCACCACCACATCGCACGACTCGACGAACGCGCGCACCGGCTCTTCCATCAGCCGGCCGGCATACATGCCGATGTAGCCTGGATGGTCCTCCCCAAGCACCGACTTGTCGGCAAACATCGTCGCGAAGGGCAAGCCCGAGGCGTCGACGAACGCCGCCGCAGCACCCTGCAAACGCAGCCGCCTCAGCAGCACCCCGGGCAGCACACATGCCTGACCGGCCTTGCTAAGCGCCGCGACCACCGCGTCGGTCGCAGCAGCTAGCGACCCAGGATCGCTGACCGGCAACCTCAGCGGTGGCGCTACCCCGAGCACGGGCGTACTCGCCACGTCGCTGGGAAACGCCATGTACACAGGCCGCCGATGATAGGTCGCCTCGGCGATGAGCCGTTCGGTCTCCGCCGCCGTGTTCTGGGGCGTCATGGTCGCGCTTGCGCACACCACCGATTCAGCCATCGCGCTGAACAGGTCGAATTCCCCGTTGCCCAGCGTGTGGTGCACCAGCGCCCGCCCTTCCTGCGTCGGCTGGTTGGGCGTACCGACCAAGTGAAAAACCGCAAGATTCTCGGCGTACGAACCAGCGACACCGCTCATCGCGGCGAGTTCGCCCACCCCGTATGTCGTGCACACCGCGCCGACGCCGCGCATCCGCGCATACCCATCAGCGGCGTAGGCAGCGTTGAGCTCGTTGCAGCATCCGATCCAATTGATCGCCGGATGCTCGACGATCGCGTCATTGACGGGAAACGCGTAATCCCCGGCGACGCCGAAGACGTCGTCGACACCAATCTCTTTGAGTCGCCCCAAAACATGTTGAATGACGGTTTCAGCCATAAATCATTGTCGGGCGATCGGTCGACGCTCACAAGCGTCAAACGACTCCTTATGTGAGGCGGATGTCGCCTATATCGATGGACACCATGAGTTCGTCCGGCAGCACGCGGCCGTCCGCGTCGCAGCGGTATGCCCGGCGCTTGGACGGCAGTTTGATTCCCTCGGCCTCCACGATGTCGTAGACGTACTGGATCGCGGCGAACCCGCCGGCGACGTCGACACGGTAGTCGTGGCGGCGTAGCAGGAAGTCGCTGCCGAAGTAGAACTCCTGCAGGGCGCTGTGGCTGGCGAACTGGTCGGGGAAGTTCGCCCGCAGTCCTAACCAGCGCTCGCCGTTTTCTTCGACGGGTTCGATTTCGGAGACGGTGAACCCGGGCAGCGTCATAAAGAACGGAGTGGTCAAATACGTCCATAGTGCGTAGCCATTGAAGTAGGCGCGTTGCAGTGGATCCCACGGCGTTGCGAGGACATGGCCGGCGAACGATTCTCGCGGATTGACTCGTTCGGCGACCACGCGGCCGTCAAGCTTTTCGATGGTGACGCGTTGCGGCGTGAAGTTGGTTCTCTGGTCTGGCGCACCGAACGGTTGCACGGAAGCCCATTCGCGGTGCAGCGCAACACTCATCCGTCGCGGCGCCGGATCTTGCGGTTGTCCCTTGATCTCCCATAGCTTGCCGCCGCTGACGATGGTCGCCTCCATAGAGCTGGATTGGCGCCAGCGATCAAGCCCTCCGTGCGCTGCCAGCACGGCATCGAGCAGACCAAGATCAGCCTCGGCGGACACCGCTCGATCGTAGACCTCAAGGGTGTCCCTGCCAGTACCACGTATGACTTGGGATCGGCTGCGGATTCGTTCGCTGGAATTTCGAACGTCTGGGGCGCGCTCATGGTGGCGACATCGCACCAAACCTTGGTAAGAGAGGAACAACTCATGTCCGTGATCCACTTTCACGCGGCGACCACGTCGACCCCCGAGCAATTCATTGCCGGGCTCACCGATTTCGGGCCGGGCCGGTCGAAGACCTTTAAGAACAGCGCCGATTCGTATCTGATGGTGCACAACAAGGGCCCTCATCAGGCCGACGTCACTGAGGGCTCGGGCGGCATCTGGGAGAGACTGCTTTACGACTGGTCCGACCCCAGTCACGTCAAGCTCACGACCACCGACTCCAACGTCTTCGGCGGCGCGTCTGGCTACACTTACACCCTCACACCCCAATCCGACGGAATGACCGACGTAGACGTCGTCATCGTTCGCGAGGGCAAGAATTTCAAGGGACGGGTGCTGTCGGGCGTGCTTGGAACCATCGCCAAGCGCTCGTTGGGCAAGGCGTTCTCCAGCAGTGTCAAGGCCATTGAAACCCAGACTGCGACGAGCGCTGCTGGGGAGTCTGCGGCGACGGCGTCATGATCGCTCGGCGAGCGTGATCAGCCCATAGCACCGTCCCCGCTTAGCTCTACGCCCGCCCGGCCCAAAACATGAATCCGCGGGCGATGGTGTTGCGCTGCGCGCGCGGCGAGTTAGTAATCGACCACTGAGCACACGAGGAAAAGAGCGAACGATGCTGAACGCAGCCCACGGGATACTGGCAATGCTGCCGGTGGCGTTTCTGGCTCTCCGGGCACGCGATGGTGTCGCGATGACCACAAGCTGGCCCAGCCCGACCGCCGAATCAGCAAGCAGCACTACCGATGCCGACGCGCAACTGCCATGCAAGCCAGATGGCAAACTTGCAACCATAATCAAACGAATACGTGCTACGCGGGCGCGAAGGCGCTGTGAGAAAAGAGAATTCAAAGCATGGCTAGAGATAACCGCGAAGCCACTTTGGTAAAGTACGTTGACTATTCTGATGGCTAAAAATAGGTTGGTGTCTTAGTTAGGTTGCGGAATAACGCTATTCATGAAGAAGTGGCCGAATAGTAGTCGACAGGTTCTTCTCGGGTTCGCCATGGAGGTGAGTCGTGGCCACGCCCCATCGGGACAGTCCCCCAGGCCGCGTGAACCAACGACGCCTACGCGCGAACGGCATATGCGGCCACAAGATGTTATCGGTCGTGCGGAAGAACCAGGCAGCGCCTTGGGCAACCATCTAACCCTTGGATTGACCGCAACCACGCAAGCCCAATCCTGTCCCTGCCACTACCAGGGTTAACACGGCATCCCCACCTTGTGTTCCGCGCACTCATGGTCGACGTAAGACCACAGAGCTGCACCGAACCACCGGATAAAGAGGATGCCATGACCGTCACTATCGATCCCGACACGAAAGCGAGCAGTGCGGCCGATAAAGAATTAAGGACTCGGTTTCACTCCGAACTAATCCCATTGCTTGAACCCCTGTACGAGCATGCGATTCGCCTGACCCGCAATCGCGCCGATGCCGAGGATCTCCTGCAGGACACCATGGTCAAGGCATGTGTGAGCTTGCAATCGGGCAAGCAGAACACCAACCTTGGCGGCTGGCTGTACCGGATCATGAGGAACACACACATCGACAACTACCGCAAACGGCGGCGGAATCCCCTGCACTACATGTCCGGTTTCACCGCCGAAGCCGGTGCCGCCCACGATTCCGCCGAAGAGCAGACATTGAACACGCTGGGCCACAGCGAGATTCAAGCGGCAATGTATACACTGCCCGAGGAATTCCGGCTCGCGGTCTACTACGCCGACGTGGAAGGCCTGCGTTGCAAGGAGATAGCCGATCTCATGCGGACTCCGGTGGGCACCGTGGCCTCCCGATTGCACCGCGGCCGGCGTCTTTTGCGGCGCCTCCTGGCCGACGTCGCCGAGCAACGTGGATGGGGCCGATCGCCCAACCGGCGTGACTCCGCAGATACCGGCGCCGTACATCACAAGCGTTTGCGACGCTGACCGCTAATACGCCGAAAGGAGACCCACAGGCCCACTTAACGATTGCAACGGTGACTGAAAGTCATTCGTCAGCACCACAACCGAAGAAACCACCGAAATCCCGCCAATGAGGAGAGCTGTCAACATGATCACCAATCCCTTCCAGCAGAAGGCCTATGACGCGATCGCGGCCGCGCTTCCCTTCGCGATTGATCCTGCGAAGATCACCGTGCAGCCCGGTGTGTCTTACCTGCCGAGCCCGATCAAGCTGCATGACTACGCCGCCGGTGTCATGGCCGCGTTCGGCTCGGTTGTCGAACATCTCGGCCGCGTTCGCGGCCTGCCGGCCCAGACCATGACGCTGAATCGTCGACTGTGCGGATTCCATCTCAACGAGATGCAGACCCAATTCCTCAACGGCTACGCGCTCACGCTGGACACCTGGCCGATCGCCGCCGACAACGGGACCTACCGCACCAAGGACGGGCGTTATGTCCAGATGATTGGGCTCTTTCCGCACATGCAAAATGCGCTGACGGAGCATCTGCAGTGCGCGAACACCCCGAAGGCGCTCCAGGCCGCGATCGAAAAGCGCACCGCGCAGCAACTCGAGGATGACGTCGCCGCTGGGCTCAACCTGGCGCTGGGCATGGTGCGCACCCCGCAGGAATGGTCGGCCCACCCGCAGGGACAAGCAACGGCCAAGCTGCCTCTGGTCAACATCCACCAACAGGGCACCACCAAGCAGCGCGTGCTCGGCAACGCCAAATATCGCCCCCTGGAAGGCGTGCGCGTGGTCGACCTGACCAATGTCGTTGCCGGTCCCACCGCCGGGTTTGCGCTGGCCGACCAGGGCGCCGATGTGATCGCGGTCCGTGCGCCCCGCGGCGACTGGGTTACCCCGATCTGGCTGAGCGTCAACTGGGGCAAGAAATCCATCCTGACCGACATCAAGAGTCCCGACGGCAAGAAGCGCTTCGTCGATCTGCTGTCTAGCGCGGACGTGCTGGTCAGCAGCCAGCGGCCCGGTGCGCTCGACCGTCTTGGTCTCAGCGAGGCCGAACTGCGGGAAATCAATCCCAACCTCGTTTACGCGTCCGAGTCGTTCGCGTCCCCAGGGACGCCGTGGGCTGGGCGCCGAGGCTTTGAGCAGATCGCGCAGGCGGTCACCGGCACCATCCACCTGCATTCCGAAGGTCTGGGCCCAGACGCTCCCACCGTGACCTCCGGCCTGATGAATGACCACCTCACCGGCTACCTGGTGGCGATTGGGGTGGTGGCGGCGCTGGCCGAGCGGGAAGAGCACGGCGGTTACTGGCGCGTCGACGGGTCGCTCACCCGTACTTCCATGTTGGGCAACGAGCTCGTCGAGCCGGTCGACGACGAACCCTACGCGCCGATCACCATGAAGGACCTCATCGACTACGCCCTCGACCAGGTCAGCCCGTGGGGCACTTTCACCCGGCTCACCCCACCGGTCGCGTTCAGCCATACGCCGTCGATGGCGCTGCTCCCGCCGGCGTGGCCGGGCACCTACCCCGACACCACCGGGTGGGTCGAGAACCCGGCCGCCGACGCGCCACCGCAGGTGCCGCACTATCCGTCGAAGTTGGCTCGCGAGGGCGGCATCCGCAATTTCTTTCCCAATTTCGGCATCGAGGATCGCGGCGACGGCGGCGGGGTCCTCAGCTTCGGCTCAAAGCCGGAGGCGCTAGAAGCCCAGCTGAAGAAGTACACAGCGGCCCGCGTCTAGGGAAAAACGCTTCCTGCCACGGGATTACAACCGCGGCATCGAAGAAACACAACCAAATAACGGTGGTTCGCACCGAACGCACAGTTACACCATGTGAAAACCGTTGTCGGAAAAAACTTCCGGCGACAACAACGGAAGGAAACATCATGCAAAAGTCAATCGAAAGCCCGTCCGCTTTCCGCCATCTCTGGAAATCGGTACTCGGGCTAGGGCTGATAGCCCTCACCTTGGGTGTCGTGGTGCTGGCCTGGCCCGGCAAATCGGTCGTCGCCGCAGCAGCGCTGTTCGGCGTCTACCTGCTGGCGTCAGGCATCGCACAGGCCATTGCCGCATTTACCGTCAAGGTTCCCGCTAGCAGCAGTGTGCTGCTGTTCGTCAGCGGCGCACTGTCGGTCGCGTTGGGCGTGTACGCCTTCCACGACTTCAACAACGGCGCCGCCGTGTGGGTCCTGGCCACCTGGATCGGAGTCGGATTCATCTTCCAAGGTGTCGCTGAGACCGTCTTGGCGATCAACCACAAGGAACTGCCCGAACGCGGCTGGCACATCTTTGCCGGAGTGCTGAGCCTGCTGGCCGGCATCGTGGTCATCGCCCTGCCGATCACCTCGATCGTGGCGCTGGCGATCGTCGCCGGGGTGTGGCTGGTCGTCATCGGGACCACCCAGATTGTGTGGGCCGTAAAGGCACGCAAGGCGGGCGCCAAAGTCGAGCAAGCTATCGACTCGTTGCAGCCGAGCGTCGTTGGCTGACTCACCGTTCGGCGGGCTAGGACGCGGTGCGCGTCTTAGCCCGCCGAACACCATGTAAGTACTCACCATGACGATCCCGCAGCGCCCGGCCGATCGCATCACCGCGCTCGCCGGCTCCGTGGATCTCTCTGGATTCACACCGTTCTTATCGCCGTTGATGTTCTTCTGGAACGCGAATTCTCGGCCGTCAATGATTCTGATCGTGTCACTTCTCGCGATCTTGCTCATGATTTTCGTCATGGTCGGCTGGCGCCGGGAAGCATGATCGGTCAGCGATCGAACGATGCGGACTGCCGATCGATCCAACTCGAACCTGTTGCCTCAAATAGTTATTCGGACGAATAAACTTGCCCATACGTTCCTCGGTACGAATGAGGTTTCACGTAGGGCCCGCATGCCTTCATAGAAGACGTGGGCTCGTTGACATCATTCGAGCAGCCTGCGCGCATCCGTCAGGTATCGCCGGGCTGCGCGACCGGCGGTCACGATCACTGCGACAGACCCCGGGGTACTCGAAGGGCAAGTTCAGTGGCATCAACATTCTTTGTCGTTGGTGCCGGACCTAATCCATGGCCAGCTCACGCCCCTTGTTGAGGCCCGGCCCAGCCGCGGCGCCGAGGCGCTGCCGGAAATCCGGCACGCTGTAGCCGATTACCGCCGCGTCGGTGCGGGCGCGCACCGTTGCGGAGCGCGGCAGACCGAACAGCGGCCCAATCTCGCCGAAGTGGTCGCCGGCCTTGACGACTCGGAGCACTTCCAGGCCGTCTGGTCGATGACTGACCATCTCGAGCTCACCTTCAGAGACCACGTAGATCAGATCAGCTAGCGCGCCTTGGTTGAACAAAACTGTTCCTGCCTTGAGATGGATCGTTTCGTGAGCGCGATTGACCAAGGTGGTCGTCGGCGCCATCTCGATCACACGATCGGCCAGCGGGAGTAGCCGGGGGTCATGCGTGGCGACGACAACCATGCGGTCGCCGGTCGCCAGACTGCGGATCAGCCGGAGGATCTCCTCGACCTGGAGGTAGTCCAGATGTGCGGTCGGTTCGTCCGCCAGGATCAGCGGGGGGTCGAGCGCGATCGCGCGCGCCACGGCTACCCGTTGTTGTTGCCCGCCGCTGAGATCACCTGGACGATGAGTCATCCTGTCCTGCAAACCGACACGGGTCAGTAGCTCCTTGGCGCGCTCACGCGCGGCGCTGCGCGAGACTCCGGCCGCGCGTAGCGGCACAAGGACATTCTCGAGTGCCGTCAGGCTTGGCACTAGGTTGAACGCCTGGAATACGATGCCGGCCTTGTGGCGCCGGTATTGCGACATCGCGCGGCCGCTAAGGGCCGTCACGTCCACGTCGCCCACGGTGATCTGGCCAGACGTGGGTGTCAGAAGGCCGCCGAGGCACGACAGCAATGTCGTTTTCCCACAGCCGCTGGGGCCGAGCAGGATGTTCAGCGAGCCGGCCTCGAGTTCAAGATCGAGCCCGTCGATCGGGCGAATGGCGTTGCCGCCGCTGGGGTATTCGACGACGAGGTTGTCGATGCGTAGACCGTTCATGGTTAGGGACCTCCAAATGCGTGTGCGGGATCGACGGTGGCAGCCCGCTGGACTGCCGTGGCGCTGGCCAACAGCCCGACCCCGACCGCGATCACCGCCAGGAGCGGATAGGCCGAAGCGGGCTCGATGACGTTCATTGGGAACAGCGGTGCGAGCAGCCGTGCAAGTCCTGCGCCGAAGGCGGCGGCAAGGATGGCGACGACGATCGCCTGCAGCACCAGGCCGGCCAGGATCGATCGCGTCGAGACGCCGATCGCCTTGAAAACCGCGAAGTCCCGCATGCGCTCGAGCGCGGACAGGTAAACCACGCCGCCCACAATCAAGCCCGCAACGATCCACAGCAGAATGGCGACGATTCTGATTGCCTGGACCGCAATTTTGGTCGGCCGCATCAGGTCGTCGACCGCGACGGCGCGGTTGACAACCCGGTAGCCCGCGGGAATCTGCGACAATGTGCCGCGAATCCCGATCGATGAGATGAGCGGTTGGCCGCCGAACTCCGATTGTTGTACACCTTCGGTCGTCACGAAGAGGTTCGGTGTCTTTGCCAGCGCGGTGGAATTGTTCACGATGCCAACGATCAGCACCTTGCGCGAACCTACCTCGAGCTCTTCGCCAATCCGGCGGCCAATCGTGCTCGACACCGCGATCTCATCGGGGCGCGACGGTGCCCTACCCTCGGACACCGCCGGCACGCCCGGGCCGCCTGCCGGTGCGCCGAACATGGCCCCAGGGTGCGTTGAGTCGCCATTTTTGAACGTCGCCCCCTTGTACGTCAGCGGAGCGGCGGAAACCACGCCCGGGGTGGCGGCGATTACTTGCAGTTCTGCCTCCGGGAACGGTGCAGAGCCCAGGAATGGGCCGGTCGCACCGGATTTGATCAAGAACATGTCGACGCCGAGGGAATCAACCGTGCGTTCATCCTCCACGCGGAACCCGTTTGCGAGCCCGGTGAGGACGAGCGTCATCGCGAATACGAGGCCCGTAACGACGATCGCGATCACGAAACGCCATCTGCGCCACTGCATGTCACGCAATGCGGTGAATAGCATGATCAGCACCAACCTTTCCGAGTGTGCTGTGAGCGCCATGACCATCCTTTGCAACTGGATGGATTGGCGCGGTGGTTATCTCGTAACGCTGAGTCCTTTTCCGCTCGCGGCCGGTGGCGGCGTATAGCACGATGAGCGCGCCAACAGTGGTTAAAACGGCCGCGGTCGTTGGTATGACCTGAAGCGAGAGCAACGTTCGATTGTGAACGTGCGCTGTGCCCTGCGCGGTGATGCGTGTCAAAAACACGAGGGCGTCGGCGATGTTGACCAGGTCATGCTTGAGCGCCTTCGTCGCGGTCAGCCCGCCCAAACCCGAACCGATGGCCACGACGCGATGTCGCCACCCGCACCCGTGTGCGGTGTCGGGCATCGCTGTGACGGTCATGGCATCCTCTTCGTCCAGTCGTTGGGTCTTACGTCCACCATGAGTGCGCAAGACATGAGGTGGGGATGCCGCATTGATCCCTAGTAGTGGCAGGGACAGGATTGGGATCGCGTGAGCCGTCGAGCACCCACTGCTGATCGGCCAGGCCCGCGTGCAACTCTCGCCCGATGGTCGGCACCGCGACGTTGACCACGGTGCCACCCAGCAATGCCATCCCCGAACCAAGGACAGCTGCGGCAATCAGCCACCGCGCACCCGCCGACGCCAACGGCAGCTGGCGTGGCTCGACATATTCACCGCTCGCGGGTTGGTCCACGCCTGAGGATCCTGCGCCAAAGCCCGTTACGGTAGCGGCCGGGGCTGCTCGAGCTTACCGGCGCCGATCACGGCCACCGGCCGGCTTGAAAAGTCGGTCTGCAGTTTAAAACTCATCGCATGCTCGGAAGTGGCGATCATGTTGGGGAATCCTGTCCCTGCCAGTACCAGGGACCAATGCGGCGTCCCCACTTGACCCGCGGTTGGCTGATAGTGGATGTAAGGCCCTGCCGAGTGGCGAGCGAGCTAGTCAGCCAACCCCACGATGGAGAGCCTTCACCACACCACCGAAGAGGGAAGATGCCATGATCGACGAAACCCTGCGCTCCTTTGCCGGTGCCGGCACGCAACTGATCCGTACGTTGCCGCTGCTCGGCGGGCTGTTGGGCGGCCCCGCGCGGCTCGATCTCAACGGCCGAGTCGTGTTCATCACCGGCGCTGCGCGCGGACTTGGCGCCGAGATCGCCCGCCAATCCCACGCCCGGGGCGCATGTGTCGCCGCCGTCGGCCGCCGGCTTGACCCGCTGGAGGAGCTTGCCGATGACCTGGGCGAGCGGGCAGCAGCCTTCCAAGCTGACGTAACCGACTTTGCCGCCCTGCAGAGGGCGGCACGAGACACCGTGCACCGATTCGGCGGAATCGACGTGGTGGTGGCTAACGCCGGCGTGGCGCCACCGTCGGACACAGTCGCCAGCATCGAACCGGCCGAGTTCGAACGAACCATCGACATCGACCTCCTCGGCCAATGGCGCACCATCCGAGCCACGCTGCCGGAGGTAACGGAACGGCAGGGGCACATCCTCGTCATCGGTTCGATCTACGCATTCTTCAACGGCGTGCTCAACGCCTCCTACGCGGCGAGCAAGGCCGGCGTTGAGCAGCTCATCCGCGCCGTCCGTGTCGAACTCGTCCCCCACGGCGCCACCGCCGGCGTCGCCTACCTGGGCTTCATCGACACCGACCTCGCCGCTGACGTATTCGCCCAAGGCCACATCGACGACGTCCGAAAAGCCCTGCCCGGTTTCATCACCCACCCGATGCCGGTCACCGAGGCAGCCGCAGCGGTCATCGACGGCATCGAACGCCGCTCCCCGCGAGTGACCGCCCCGGCCTGGGTGTCGCCCATGCTCACCTTCCGCGGAATCACGACCACGCTCATGGACGAACTCGCACTGCACCATCCCGGAGTAGCCCGAGCGATCAGCCGCGTCGAAACCGGCCACGACGACTGACCAGACCCCCACGCGCAGGCCATTCGTGAAGCAACTTAGCGAGGCGTGCTGTGAACGCAGGCCGATCGCGAATCCGAAATAACCAGAGGCGGTGAGCTTTTGGCGCAGCGACAAGTGCCGGTTGTGGGCGTGCCACGCTAGCAAGCAGGGGCGGTCAGCGACCGGAGTTGCTCGAGCGCTCTGGCGGAGTCGCTACCGGGCTCGGCGCGATAAATGAGCAGATGCTGCCCTAGCGCGTGCGGAACGTGCGGCACGTTGAGCTGGTTCCGGCACAGATACAGATCGCCGAC
>DASXMA010000338.1:0-17563 GCA_036495965.1 Mycobacterium sp. | reverse complement strand
GCACGATGTCAGGGTGTTTCTCCGACGACGCCTGGAAGGTCGGCCCGAACTGGCGGCATGGCCCGCACCAGGAAGCCCAAAAATCGACGAGGACGATGTCGTTGCCCTCGATGGTCTCGTTGAACTGCTCAGCAGTGAGATCGCGTGTTGTCACGGTTGGCTTAACGCCGGGAGCTGCTCTGATGTTCCCGATGCGGGATCCCTCGTGACCGGCTACAGCCAGCGGCAGCGGAAGCGCCCGAACTGCCGCGCCGGCCCGATGATCGTCGGAATCGTGTGCAGTTCGTCGCCGACCGTGCCGGCGTCCGCGGCTTGCAGCACTGAAATGATCGAGCAGCGCTAGCCGGTCGGTGCGGTGGTGGCGACCATCGCACTCATCGCTATTCCACTGCTGCCGGGTCGAGGTAGGCGTTGAGAAAAATCTCAGTCGTATTGCGTTATGCCATTCAATCGGCCTACGGCACAAGGCAAGCGGCTGCGGTTGCGACTGGTCGCCCACCGCGTTACTTAGGCTGGCTGACCGAAGGTTACGGTTGCGTACGTTTTCCCACGTCGGACACACTGAGGGCGGATGATCCGCCTTCACACGAACCAGCGAGGGAATTGCCTTGGGCCACTACATCGCAAACGTGCGTGATCTCGAGTTCAACCTGTTCGAGGTTCTTGATATAGGCGCCGTCCTCGGCACCGGGCAGTACAGCGACCTCGACGCTGACACGGTCCGAACAATTTTGGCCGAAGCCGCCCGCCTGGCCGAAGGCCTGGTCGCCGACTCGTTCGCCTTCGCCGACCGCAACCCGCCGGTATTCGACCCCGCTGAGCACACGCTCAGCGTGTCGGACGAATTGGCCAAAACGGTGCAGGCGATCAAGGAGGCCGAGTGGTGGCGGCTGGGCCTCGACGAGGCGATCGGTGGCATGTCCGCGCCGCCTCCGCTAGCGTGGGCGGTCAACGAAATGATCATCTGCGCCAACCCCTCGGCGAATTTCTTCAACCTCGGCCCCGTCATGGCTCAAGCGCTGTACGTCGAGGGCAACGAGCAGCAACGCCAGTGGGCCGCGGCCGGTGTAGAGCGTGGCTGGCAGGCCACCATGGTGCTCACCGAGCCCGACGCCGGATCCGATGTCGGGGCCGGCCGCACCAAAGCCTTCGAACAACCGGATGGCACCTGGCATATTGACGGGGTCAAACGGTTCATCTCCGGTGGAGATGTGGGCGATACCGCCGAGAACATCTTCCACCTCGTGCTGGCCCGGCCGGACGGCGCCGGTCCGGGTACCAAAGGGTTGAGCCTGTTCTACGTGCCCAAGTACCTATTCGACCCGGACACGTTCGAACTCGGTTCCCGCAATGGGGTTTTCGCTACCGGGCTGGAACACAAGATGGGTATCAAGTCCTCGCCGACGTGCGAATTGACTTTCGGCGGCGGAGATGTGCCGGCCGTCGGCTACTTGGTCGGTGACGTGCATAGGGGGATCGCGCAAATGTTCACCGTGATCGAGCACGCTCGCATGACGATCGGCGTCAAGGCCGCAGGCACGCTGTCCACGGGTTACCTGAACGCGCTGGCCTTCGCCAAGGAGCGGGTGCAGGGCGCCGATCTCACCCAGATGGCCGACAAGACCGCGCCACGGGTCACGATCATCCACCACCCCGACGTGCGTCGCAGCCTGATGACCCAGAAGTCCTACGCCGAGGGTCTGCGTGCGCTCTATCTCTACGCGGCCGCGCATCAGGACGACCTTGTTGCGCAACGGGTTTCGGGCGCCGATCAAGAGATGGCGCATCGCGTGGACGACCTGCTGTTGCCGATCGTCAAAGGGGTGAGCTCCGAACGCGCCTACGAGATCCTGACCGAGTCGCTGCAGACGCTGGGTGGCTCCGGCTACCTGTCCGACTATCCCCTCGAGCAGTACATCCGCGATTCCAAGATCGACTCGCTCTACGAGGGCACCACCGCCATCCAGGCGCTGGACTTCTTCTTCCGCAAAATCGTCCGTGACCGCGGCGAGGCTCTGCAGTTTGTGACGGCTCAGATCACCCAGACCATCGACACCTGCGATGAGGCACTGAAACCGGAAGCCGAGCTGCTGCAAACCGCCCTAGACGACGCCACGGCGATGACCGCTGCTCTGACCGGATATCTCATGTCCGCCGCTCAGCACCCGACCGACATTTACAAGGTGGGGCTGGGATCCGTGCGCTATCTGCTCGCCATCGGCGATCTGCTCATCGGCTGGCGATTGCTGGTGCAAGCCGGTATCGCGCAAGCAGCACTGGCCAACACACCGTCGAAGAGCGACGAAGCGTTCTATCAAGGCAAGATCGCGAGCGCGACATTCTTTGCCATGAACATGCTTCCGAAGCTCACCGCCGAGCGCAAAATCATCGAGAACATCGACGACCAGATCATGCGCCTCCCCGAAGACGCTTTCTAAACCGGAACTTACACAGGTCAGACACAGCTTGAGGGGGTACACCTTTTCGTGGTCCAACCACGATTGGAGAAACCTTGATGCCTGTCAGCTGTCACGCGCCTCGCCTTACCCGGTTCGCCATCCTTGCTGTTACGGGCGCCACCGCACTGTCTGTCGCGGCGTGAGGCTCGTCGAACAAATCGAGCCCGACGACACCATCCACCTCGACGTCGACGGTGACCTCGACGACCACATCGCCGGCACCCGCCCAAGGCGAAGCGCAGGTGTACGGTCTGATCGCGTCGGTGGCGGGCAACTCGATCCAGGTCACCAAAGACGACAACACCAACGCCGCGGTGAACTTCACCTCCACCACAAAGGTCACTGAAGTCGCTCCGGCCACGCTGAGTGATGTCACCTCTGGTAGCTGCGTCATCGTGCGGCCCACCAAGGAAATCCAGGGCTCGCAGCCGGTCACCGCGACGTCAGTCAGGGTCAGCCCCTCCGTCAACGGCACCTGCCCGCCGGGCAAGGAGTCCGGGCACGGTTCCACCACCAGCACGCCACCTCCCGGTTCACCGACGCCGGCGCCCGCCAAGCCAAAACCGCTGCGCGGCTCGGTTGCCTCGGTGACGGGTAACACCATCACCGTCGCGGGCACCGATGCCAGCGGCAACACCACGCAGACCGCCGTGACGGTCGACGACCAGACCAAGTACTCGAAGCTGACAACCGCCACTCCGGACGCGATTGCTCAGGGCAAGTGCGTTAACGCGCGCGGAACTCTGGACAACGGCGGCACGCTGCAGGCGACGACGATCAAGCTGCGGCCGGCCAACGACGGCAAATGCGGGGGCCCGGGCAAGCCGCCCCACGGTGGGTGATTGCCCTCACTAGCAGGAACGCACTTGTGAGAAACCGCGCTCCGGTGGGTACCCGATTGCGCAGGCCGAACGGGCGATCGGAGAAACGTCGATGCCTACCATCTCGAGCAGAACCCGACTGACTCAATTCGCGATCCTCGGGGTCATCGTTGTCATCGCGTTGTGCGTCGCCATGTGCGGCCCCTCTAACAGCCCGTCGAGCACCAGCAACTCGGTCAAGCAGACGGTCTCGGCGGTCCCGCCGAGCTCAGCCCCGAGCGCGGCACCCCCACCGGCGCCCGCACCACCTCCGGTGGGCAAGGACTACGTTGAGGGCCTGGTCGAGTCGGTATCGGGCAACACCATCCAGCTCAGGACACGGACCGGGTCCGCGACGGTGGACTTCACCCCGTCGACACGGGTCGCCGAGGTCACCCCGGCTCAGCTGACCGACGTCACCCCCGGCAGTTGCGTCAATGTCCGTGCTACCCCGCAGAGCGCTCCTGCCGGTGGTGCTGGGATCACTGCGCAAGCCGTGACGATCACCGCAGCCATTGACGGCAAGTGCCCGCCGCCCGCCGGCTTTTTCGGGACGGTCACCTCGGTTTCGGGTAACACCATCGCCGTCAACGGAATGGGCCCCGGCGGTCCGACCTCTCCTACCAATGTGACCGTCGCCAACACGACCTCCTACACCAAGCAGACACCCAGCAGCACTCAGGCGATCGTGCACGGAAAGTGCATGGGTGCTCAGGGAACGCAAGACGCGGGCGTGCTACACGCGACCACTATCAGCCTTGAAGGCTGCCCACCGATGGGGCGCCCGCATCCCCACCTGCACCTCCCTCACCTCCCTCACATCCACATCTAGTGGCAGGCGATACGAGTCCGCTTGTTGCGCTCCGATTCAGACCGTGAAGCCAAGGGCACGCAGTTGTTCGCGCCCGTCATCGGTGATCTTGTCCGGGCCCCATGGCGGGTTCCACACCCAGTTGATCCGCAGGTCGCTGACCAGACCGCTGCCAATCAGGGCGCTACGCGACTGATCCTCGATGACGTCGGTCAGCGGGCAGGCCGCCGACGTCAACGTCATGTCGATCAGGGCGACGGTTCCTTCGTCGCCTTCCTCGATGTTCAGGCCGTAGACCAGTCCCAGATCGACCACGTTGATCCCCAGTTCCGGGTCGACGACATCGCGCATCGCCTCCTCGACGTCGGCAAGCAATTCGTCTTCCGCGGTCGTTTCGCTCATGATCCGTCGCTTCCATCTGTCGGTTCCACACCGGCCGGTGCCGGCGCATGCTTGTCCGCACTGGCCTGGGCCAGTGCGTCTTTGAAAGCCATCCATCCCAGCAAAGCGCATTTCACCCGCGCCGGGTATTTGGCCACTCCCGCGAAGGCGATGCCGTCGCCCAGGACATCCTCGTCACCCTCGACGGTTCCCCGCGAGGAGACCATTTCGGTGAACGCGGTAATGGTCTTGAGTGCCTCGCCAACGCTCTGACCGATCACCTGCTGAGTGAGCACCGAGGTGGACGCCTGACTGATCGAGCAGCCTTGCCCGTCATAGGAGACGTCCGCGACGGTCTCTCCGTCGGCGGCCAACGTCACGCGCAGGGTGACCTCATCACCGCAGACCGGGTTGATGTGGAAGACCTGCGCGCCGAACGGCTCCCGCAATCCGCGGTGTTGCGGGTGTTTGTAGTGATCGAGGATTACGTCCTGATAGATCTGCTCCAGGCGCATGGCGGCTCACGCTCTGCCGAAGAAGTCCAGGGCCCGTCGCACGCCGGCCACCAATCGATCGACCTCGTCGGCGGTGTTGTACACCGCGAACGACGCCCGCGCGGTGGCCGCCACACCGAACCTGCGGTGCAGCGGCAACGCGCAATGGTGCCCGACCCGCACAGCGACGCCGTCGTCGTCGAGCACCTGACCTACGTCGTGTGCATGCACCCCGTCGACGACGAATGCCACTGGCGAGCCGCGGTTTTCCATCGAAGTCGGTCCGATGATGCGCACGCCGTCAATTCCGGACAGGCCGTCGATGGTTGCGGCGACCAGTTCGCGTTCGTGGGCGTCGACGGCTTCCATGCCTATGGCGCCGAGATAGCGGGCCGCTGCGGCCAATCCGACCGCCTGGGAGGTCATCGGAGTGCCCGCCTCGAAGCGCTGCGGCACCGGCGCATAGGTGGAGGCTTCCATAGCCACGTTCTCGATCATCGAACCGCCGGTGAGGAACGGCGGCATCCCCGACAACAGCTCGCGACGACCGTACAGCACGCCGATTCCATTGGGGCCCAGCATTTTATGCCCGGAGAACGCGGCGAAGTCGACATCAAGCGCGTGGAAGTCAACCGGCTGGTGCGGCACCGACTGGCAGGCGTCCAGCACGGTCAACGCACCGACGGTCTTGGCGCGGGTGACCAGCTCGGCTACCGGCGCCATCGCACCGGTCACATTCGAATGATGGCTGAAGGCAATGACTTTGACTCGGCTGTCGAGCTGCAGCGAGTCCAGATCGATACGTCCGTCGTCGGTGACGCCGTACCAGCGCAACGTGGCCCCGGTGCGCCGCGCGAGCTCCTGCCATGGGACCAAGTTGGCGTGGTGCTCGAGCTCGGTGGTGACGATCACGTCACCGTCCCCGACTGCTCGATCGAGCCGCTTGTCGCCAAGCACATATGACACCAAGTTGAGCGATTCGGTGGCGTTCTTCGTGAAGACCAACTCGTCGGCGTCGGCACCGACGAACGCCGCGATGTCGGCACGGCCCTGCTCGTAGGCGTCGGTCGCCTCTTCCATCAGCTGGTGCGCACCGCGATGGACCGCGCCGTTGGACGTGATCAGAAACTCCCGCTCGGCGTCGAGTACCTGCAACGGGCGCTGCGACGTCGCACCGGAATCCAGGTACGCCAACTGATTTCCGCCGCGCATGATGCGGCTCAGGATCGGGAAGTCGGCCCGGATCGCGGCCACGTCCGGCGTGGTCGGGCGGCTCACCGAGATCGTCATGGTCAGGCTCCTGCGGCGGCCGCTTGCGTGAAGCGTACGTAGCCGTTTTGCTCGAGTTCGTCGGCCAGCTCCGAGCCGCCGGATTCGGCGATGCGGCCACCGACGAAGACGTGCACGTATTCCGGATGGATATAGCGCAGGATGCGGGTGTAGTGCGTAATCAACAGGATGCCGCCGTGCTCGGTTTCGGCGTAACGGTTCACTCCCTCGCTGACCACTCGCAACGCGTCCACGTCCAACCCAGAGTCGGTTTCGTCCAGGGTGGCGATCTTGGGCTTGAGCAGTTCGAGCTGCAGGATCTCGTGGCGCTTCTTCTCGCCACCGGAGAATCCCTCGTTGACGTTGCGCTCAGCGAAGGCCGAGTCGATCTCGAGCGCAGACATCGCCGCCTTGACCTCTTTGACCCAGTGCCGCAGCCTCGGGGCCTCGCCGCGGACGGCGGTTGCCGCCGAGCGCAGGAAGTTCGACACCGAGACGCCGGGCACCTCGACGGGGTACTGCATAGCCAGAAATATGCCGGCCCGCGCGCGCTCGTCGATGCTCATCTCCAGCACGTTCTCGCCGTCCAGCGTGATGGATCCCGAGGTCACCTGGTACTTGGGATGACCGGCAATGGCATAGGACAGCGTCGACTTGCCGGAGCCGTTGGGGCCCATCAACGCATGCGTCTCACCGGATTTCACGGTCAGGTCGACGCCGTGGAGGATGGGAATCTCGCGCTCCCCGTCGGCGGCGTTGGGGTTCTCAACGCTGACGTGCAGGTCTTTGATTTCCAAAGTCGTCATGAAGCTGTTGCTCTCGATTCCGTGATGGCCAGTTCGTGTTCGATGGCTGCGGTCAGGCGGTCCCGGATATTGGGCACCGCGATTTGGGAGATGATCCCGCCGAAGAAGCCGCGCACCACCAGTCGGCGGGCCTGATCTTCCGGGATACCGCGGGAGCGCAGGTAGAACAGTTGCTCGTCGTCGAAACGCCCAGTGGCACTGGCATGTCCGGCGCCGACGATCTCCCCGGTCTCGATCTCCAAGTTAGGCACCGAGTCGGCGCGCGCCCCGTCGGTGAGCACCAGATTGCGGTTCACCTCGAAGGTGTCAGTGCCGGTGGCTTCGGCGCGGATCAGCACGTCGCCCACCCAGACGGTATGCGCGTCGGGCAGTGCGGAGACCGGATCTCCTTGCAGCGCACCCTTGTACAGCACATTCGACTTGCAGTCGGGGTGAGCGTGGTCGATCAGCAGCCGCGACTCGAGGTGCTGACCGTCGTCGGCGAAGTACAGGCCCAACAGCTCGGCGTCCCCGCCGGGGCTGCAGAACCGCACGTTGGCCGACATTCGCACTACCTCACCGCCCAGCGTGACCGTGACATGCCGCAGCACCGCGTCCTTGCCAAGCCGCGCGTGGTGCGCGCTGAGGTGAACCATGTCGTCGGCCCAATCGGCGATCCACACGACGGTGAGCCGCGCGGCGTCGTCGACGATGAACTCGACGTTGTCGGCGTAGGTTCCGCTTCCCCGGTGGTCGATCACCACGACTGCCTCGCCGAGCTCACAGACCCTGATCTGCAGATGCCCGTAGGCCACTGCGCCTTCGCCAGGCCCGGTGACGGTGATGTCGACCGGCCCGGCGGTCTGCGTGTCCCGCCCGACAGTGACCAACGTCGCGGAGTTGAAGGACGAAAATGCCTGGGCTGCAACACGGTCAGCGGGAATACCACCCTGCCCCAGCCGTTGGTCGCCACGGCGGACGGTCTCGGTCTGCACACCGGGCTGTTCGCCGACGGTGATCTGGGCGTTGCCGGTGGCCGGCGCCGACCCGTCGTGCAATCCGCGTAAGCGCCGCAGCGGCGTGAACCGCCAGATCTCGTCGCGGCCATGCGGAACCTCGAAGGCGTCCACGTCGAAGGACGCGAACAGCTCCCCCTTGTTCAGTGCGGTAAGCGAAGATCCCTCCGGCAGCTTTTCTAAAGCCGATGTCAGATTCTCAGCGGTCATCCGACCGCGCCCTCCATCTGCAGCTCGATCAGCCGGTTGAGCTCCAGCGCGTACTCCATCGGCAGCTCCTTGGCGATCGGCTCGACGAAGCCGCGTACCACCATCGCCATTGCCTCGTCCTCGGTCAGCCCACGGCTCATCAGGTAGAACAGCTGGTTCTCGCTGACCTTCGACACGGTGGCCTCGTGACCCATCGTTACGTCGTCCTCGCGGATGTCGACGTACGGGTAGGTGTCGCTGCGGCTGATCGTATCGACCAGCAACGCATCACATTTCACGCTGGAGCGCGACCCGTGTGCACCCTTGTTCACCTGCACCAGGCCACGGTAGGAGGTGCGGCCGCCGCCGCGGGCCACCGACTTGGACACGATGTTGCTCGACGTGTTCGGCGCCAGGTGCAGCATCTTGGCGCCGGTGTCCTGGTGCTGGTCTTCGCCGGCGAATGCCACCGACAGCACTTCACCTTTAGCGTGCTCGCCGGTCATCCAGACCGCCGGGTACTTCATGGTCACCTTGGACCCGATGTTGCCGTCGACCCACTCCATGGTGGCGCCGGCTTCGGCGCGGGCCCGCTTGGTCACCAGGTTGTAGACGTTGTTCGACCAGTTCTGGATGGTGGTATAGCGAACGCGCGCATGTGGTTTCACGATGATCTCGACCACCGCCGAGTGCAGCGAGTCCGACTTGTAAATCGGCGCGGTGCAGCCCTCGACGTAGTGCACGTAAGCGCCCTCGTCGGCGATGATCAGCGTCCGCTCGAACTGGCCCATGTTCTCGGTGTTGATCCGGAAGTAGGCCTGCAGCGGGATGTCGACGCGGACGCCCGGCGGTACGTAGATGAACGATCCACCGCTCCACACCGCGGTGTTCAGCGCGGAGAACTTGTTGTCACCGGCCGGGATCACGGTGCCGAAGTACTCCTTGAAGATCTCGGGGTGTTCCCGCAGACCCGTGTCGGTGTCCATGAAGATGACACCCTGGGCTTCCAGGTCCTCCCGGATCTGATGGTAGACAACTTCGCTCTCGTACTGAGCCGCGACGCCGGCAACGAGGCGCTGCTTCTCGGCCTCCGGGATGCCCAGCCGGTCATACGTGTTGCGGATGTCTTCGGGCAGTTCGTCCCAGCTCGCGGCCTGCTTCTCGGTGGAGCGCACGAAGTACTTGATGTTGTCGAAGTCGATGCCACCGAGGTTGGCACCCCAGCGCGGCATGGGCTTGCGGTCGAAGATGCGCAGTGCCTTGAGCCGGGATCGCAGCATCCACTCGGGCTCGTTCTTCTTCGCTGATATGTCGCGGACGACCGCCTCGGAGAGCCCGCGCTGCGCGCTGGCGCCCGCGATGTCGGAGTCCGCCCAGCCGTAGCCGTACTTGCCCAGGGAGTCGATCGCTTCCTGCTGGGTCAGCGGCTCGGCAGGAGGCCCCGGAATCTTGGTGGCCTCTGGCGTGAGTGTCATAGGGACGCTCCTTTGATGCTCGTGGTGTGTGGGCGCCGGCTGGGCGCCGGTGTAAGTGGCACGTGGGTAGTACAGGCGCAGTCCCCGTTGACGATGGTGGCCAACCGCTGCACGTGGGTCCCGAGCACCTCGGCCATGGCCTGCCGCTCGGTTTCGCACAATTCCGGGAATTCCTCGGCGACGTGAGACACCGGGCAGTGGTGCTGGCAGATCTGCACACCGTGGATCGGTCCCCCGACCCGCGTGGTGGTAGCGACGTAGCCGGCTTTGGTCAGCGCACCCGCGACCCGCTCGGCGGCCGCCTCGACATCGGCGTCCTCGGCGCTGGCGGCTGGGAGAACATCGGCCAAGATCGCGTCGATGCGCCGCCGGGCGAACGTCTGAACCGCGTCCTCACCGCCGATTTCCCGCAGTTGCCGCATGGCCGCGGCCGCCAAGTCGTCGTAGGCGTGATCGAGCTTGGCCCGGCCGGCCGCGGTCAGCCGGAAGCGCTTCGCGGGCCGCCCGCGGCCGACCTGCTGCCATGGCGCGGCCGCCGCGGACTCGGCGTCACCCGCCTCGATCAGCGCGTCGAGATGACGCCGCACACCGGCAGCCGTCAGGCCCAGCCGGTCACCGATCTCACCGGCGGTGATCGATCCGGATTCCAGCAGTAAGCGCACGATGGCCCGGCGCGTCTGCGTCTGACCATCCGGCACCCCGGCAGCAACCGCCGCACCGACTGCGGGCGCAGCGGTGGCCTGGTTGCTGATGCGGATTTTCACAACACCAGTGTGACGCAATTCCGGGGATCGGTCCAGCAAGGGTGCCCTGCGTGGGCGGTTGTGCTGGTCACACCGGCTACGCTGCTCTGATGGCAGCCCGCCACCACACGCTGAGCTCGTCGATCGCCAGCCTGCACGGCGATGAGCAGGCGGTGGGCACGCCGCTGAACGACACCGAGCTCACCGCACTGCAGCGCACCCGCCTGTTCGGCGCCACCGGCACCGTCCTGATGGCGATCGGCGCCCTGGGCGCCGGGGCCCGGCCCGTCGTCCAGGACCCGACGTTCGGGGTCCGGCTGCTCAATCTGCCGTCGCGGATCCAGACGGTGTCGTTGACGATGACGACCACCGGGGCGGTAATGATGGCGCTGGCCTGGTTGATGCTCGGCCGGTTCGCGCTGGGCAGCAGGCGGATGTCGCGCGGCGACCTGGACCGCACCCTGCTGCTGTGGACGCTGCCGCTGTTGATCGCGCCACCGATGTACAGCAAAGATGTCTACTCCTACCTGGCCCAAAGCCAGATCTCGCTAGAGGGACTCGACCCCTACCGGGTGGGTCCGGCGTCCGGGCTCGGCCTGTCCCACGTGTTCACTCTGTCCGTCCCCAGCCTCTGGCGCGACACGCCGGCGCCCTACGGTCCGTTGTTCTTGTGGATCGGGCGCGGAATCTCGGCTCTGACCGGCGAAAACATCGTCGCCGCGGTGCTCTGTCACCGGGTCGTGGTGCTGATCGGGGTGTGCCTGATCGTGTGGGCAACGCCACGGCTGGCCCGGCGCTGCGGCGTCGCCGAGGTCAGCGCGCTGTGGCTGGGCGCGGCCAATCCGCTGCTGATCATGCACCTGGTCGCCGGCATCCACAACGAAGCGCTGATGCTCGGGCTGATGCTGGCCGGCGCCGAATTCGCGCTGCGCGGCATCAATTCCCCGCGATTGCTGCCCCGGTCGTGGCGGCTCGGCCCGGACTGGGAACCGGTGGGCATGCTGCTGGCCGGCGCGATCCTCATCACGCTGTCGTCGCAGGTGAAACTGCCTTCGCTGCTGGCGCTCGGATTCGTCACGGTGGCGCTGGCGTATCGCTGCGGAGGCAACGTGCGAGCGCTGCTGCTGGCGGGCGGCGGGATGGCGGTGCTGTCGGTGTCGGTGATGGCCCTCGTCGGCTGGGCCAGTGGGCTCGGATTCGGCTGGATATACACGCTGGGCACCGCGAACGTGGTGCGCAGCTGGATGTCGCCGCCGACGCTGCTGGCTCTCGGCACCGGGCAGGTGGGCATTCTGCTGGGCCTGGGTGATCACACCACCGCCGTGCTGGCGCTGACTCGTGGCATCGGTGTGCTGATCATCACGGTGATGGTGCTCTGGTTGTTGCTGGCAGTTTTCCGCGGCCGGCTGCACCCGATCGGCGGCCTCGGCGTCGCGTTGGGCATCACGGTGCTGCTGTTTCCCGTGGTGCAGCCCTGGTATCTGCTGTGGGCCATCATTCCGCTGGCCGCCTGGGCCACCCGCACCGGCTTCCGGGTGGCCGCAATCGTCATCACCCTCGTCGTCGGCATCTTCGGCCCGACGGCCAACGGCGACCGCTTCGCGCTGTTCCAGATTGTGGACGCCACCGTGGCCAGCGCCATCATCGTGGTGCTGCTCATTGCGCTGACGTACACCCGCTTGCCGTGGCGACCACTGCAGCCGACGCCGGCCGACACGGGCGAAGCGAACGACCAAGCGGTGACGGCAGCGCCGGCCCCCGAGACCTCTGCGACCCCGGGGACCCACCCGGCCTCGCGCCCGACGGCAGCACCCGACGCCTACGCTGATTCCACGTGAGCTCGGCCGCCCGAGCCCCCGAAACAGTCGTGCGACTGCGCGGGGTAAGCAAGCAATACGGCTCGATCAAGGCCGTGTCTGACCTCGATCTGGACGTGCATGCCGCAGAAGTGCTGGCGCTGCTGGGCCCCAACGGCGCCGGCAAGACCACGACGGTCGAGATGTGCGAAGGCTTCGTACGCCCCGACGCCGGCACCATCGAGGTGCTCGGGCTCGACCCGATCACCGACAACGCCTGCCTGCGTACCCGCATCGGGGTGATGTTGCAGGGCGGGGGCGGCTACCCCACGGCACGCGCCGGCGAAATGCTCAACCTGGTGGCCGCTTACGCTGCCGACCCACTGGACCCGGCGTGGCTGCTCGACACCGTGGGTCTCACCGATGCGGCCCGCACCACCTATCGACGGCTTTCCGGCGGCCAGCAGCAACGGCTCGCACTGGCTTGCGCGCTGGTCAGCCGTCCCGAGCTGGTGTTCCTCGACGAACCAACCGCGGGCATGGACGCTCACGCCCGGCTGTTGGTCTGGGAACTGATTGACGCGCTGCGCCGCGATGGCGTGACAGTGGTGCTGACCACCCACCAACTCAAGGAGGCCGAGGAGCTGGCCGATCGGCTGGTCATCATCGACCACGGCGTGATCGTGGCCTCGGGCACACCGGCCGAACTGATGCGCACCGGCGCCAAAGACCAGTTGCGCTTCACCGCGCCGCCGCGGCTGAATCTGTCCCTGTTGGCCGCCGCCCTGCCGGAGGACTACAAGGCCACTGAGACAACACCGGGCGGTTACCTGGTCGAGGGACCGATCAACCCACAGGTGCTCGCGACCGTCACGGCGTGGTGCGCGCAGATCGACGCGCTGGCCACCGACATGAGGGTCGAGCAACGCAGTCTCGAGGATGTATTCATCGACCTGACGGGCAGAGAGGTGCGTCCGTGAGCAACAAGACGGAGACGAAGGGCCCGCTGTTTCCCGAGGGAACCTTCGCCCCCGACCCGCGCCCGAATGCCGTGTCCCGGATGCTCGCCGCCCAGTTCACGCTCGAGTTGAAGCTGCTGCTGCGTAATGGCGAACAACTGCTGTTGACCCTGTTCATCCCGATCACGCTGCTGGTCGGTCTCACGCTGCTGCCGCTCGGATCGTTCGGCGGCAATCGCGCCGCGATATTCGTTCCGGTCATCATGGCCCTGGCAGTGATCTCGACCGCGTTCACCGGACAGGCGATCGCGGTCGCGTTCGACCGTCGCTACGGTGCACTCAAACGGCTTGGAGCCACCCCACTGCCGGTCTGGGGAATCATCGCCGGCAAGTCACTGGCGGTGGTCGCGGTAGTTTTCTTGCAGGCAATCATCTTGGGCACCATAGGCTTTGGGCTCGGCTGGCGACCGGCTCCGGCGGCCATGGCGCTGGGCGCCGCAATCATCGCACTGGGCACCGCCGGCTTCGCGGCTCTCGGCATGCTACTCGGCGGGACGCTGCGTGCCGAGATCGTCCTGGCAATCTCCAACCTGATGTGGTTCGTCTTCGCCGGCCTCGGCGCGCTGACCCTCGAGACAAAGATGATTCCGGCTGCGTTCAGATGGGCGGCCCGGCTGACCCCATCCGGCGCGCTCACTGAGGCGCTGTCGCAGGCGATGACGTTGTCGGTGGACTGGTTCGGCGTCGTCGTGCTCGCGGCGTGGGGGACGGTGGCGGCGCTCGCCGCGAGGCGCTGGTTCCGCTTCACCTGACGGTCCCGTACTACAGACCGTAGTTTTCGTTGCCTTACGATCGGGCGGTGCCCGTTGGACGAGTGCTATTGCGGTTGGTGGACCTGCTCCCCGACCCCAGTCTGCGTGTCCAGCGGATCATTGCCGCAACCGTGATCCTCACCCAGGGCGGCATCGCTGTCACCGGCGCAATCGTCCGCGTCACCGCGTCGGGACTGGGTTGCCCCACCTGGCCGCAGTGCTTCCCCGGCAGCTTCATTCCGGTAGCCGTCGCCGAGGTACCGCGGGTTCATCAGGCAGTCGAGTTCGGCAACCGGATGATCACCTTCGCGGTGGTCATCGCCGCGGCGCTGGCGGTGCTGGCCGTGACGCGGGCGCGCCGCCGCGCCGAGGTGCTGGCCTACGCGTGGCTGATGCCGGTGTCGACGGTGGTGCAGGCGATAATCGGCGGCATCACCGTGCGCACCGGGCTGCTCTGGTGGACGGTGGCCATCCATCTGCTCGTGTCGATGACGATGGTGTGGCTGTCGGTGCTGCTTTACGTGAAGATCGGCGAGCCTGACGACGGGGTGCCTCGTGACCGGGTGGCCAAGCCGCTGCGGGTACTGACGGCGCTGACCGCGGTGAATCTGGGCGCGGTGCTGGTGACCGGCACGCTGGTGACCGCTGCCGGACCGCACGCGGGTGACCGGAGTCCCAGCCGCACGGTGCCGCGACTCAAGGTCGAGATCACCACCATGGTGCACATGCATTCGTCGCTGCTGGTCGCCTACCTCGCGCTGTTGGTTGCGCTGGGCTTCGGGCTGCTGGCGGTGAGCGCCTCCCGGGCCATCATGCTGCGGCTCGGTGTGCTGCTCGCGCTGGTTTGCGCGCAAGCCGCCGTCGGCACCACGCAATACTTCACCGGGGTGCCCGCCGCCCTGGTCGCCGTTCACGTGGCAGGTGCCGCGGCATGCACAGCGGCCACCGCGGCGCTATGGGCGTCGATGCGAGAGCGGGCCCAGCCCGAGTCGCTCGCACGCTGACTCCACCGCCAGCGCGAACTCGCGCTGGGCGAGATCGCGGGTGCCGGCCTCCAACCGCCGCCAGCCCAGCGATGGATCCACCAGCTGCAGCTCCAGCAACCGCGCGCCGAGCAAATGAGCCCGCGCGTAGAGCAACTCGTCGGCGTTGACGCCCACCTGCGCCGCCGCCGCAGCCAGCGCTGCGGTGCCCACGTCCCAGATTTCGAAGTCGGGCTCAGCCTGAACCAGGGTGCGCGCCCGCTGAGTGAACGCGTGCGACGGCTGGCCGCCCAGAAAGACCAGCACGGTCTCAGAAGCCGAATCACCGCGCTGTACCAACACTTTCTGGCCGGCCGTGTGCAGCTCTGCAATATATGCGGCAGCTGCCGAAGGGTCATTGCAGCGGCGGTTGCCGGTCCCGATGCTGGGGCTGACGAAGACAGGACCGGCGCGCGGCAACCCGACTCGTTCGCCCGGCGCGAAGACTTCACCGGGGACCGTCGGCACCCCACCACCCGCCAGGTCACTCAGATAACGCCGGTCGGCATTCCAGGCGACGACGGCGGGTGCGTTCAGCAGATTGGACACGCGGGTGGTCCAGGCCAGGAACTCGTCGAGCCGCCCTGCATAATCGCGGGTCGCGCGCAGTATCACCAGATCCGCGTCCCCGGCCTCGGGATCGTCCCAGGACAGCCATCGGGTGTGCAGCCCGCGATGTCGCAGCGCGGCTACCAGCCCGGCGTCGTCTCCGTCACCGGCGACGTGCTGCGCACACCCGGCCAGCACGATCCGGGGATGGAAGACATCCGGCCGAGCAAGCTTCATGCCCGGGCATGATATCCGGATGCACGCAATCGAAGTCAGCCGAACCGGCGGCCCTGAAGTCCTGCGCTACGTCGACACGCCACAACCCACGCCAGGCCCGGGTGAGCTGCTGATCAAGGCCGAAGCCATCGGCGTCAACTTCATCGACACCTACTTCCGCTCGGGGCAATATCCGCGTGAGTTGCCGTTTGTCATCGGCTCCGAGGTGTGCGGCACCATCGAAGCCCTCGGCGAGGGCGCCGGGCAAGACTTCAGCGTCGGAGACCGGGTGGCGTCCGCGGCGGCATCCGGCGCCTATGCCGAATTCGCAACTGCGCCAGCGTTTTTGACCGCAAAGGTACCCGACGGTGTTACCTCCGACGTGGCGGCGTCGGTACTGCTGAAGGGCCTGACCGCGCACTACTTGCTCAAGTCGGTGTTTCCCGTGCAAAGCGGCGATGCCGTGTTGGTGCATGCCGGTGCCGGTGGCGTCGGGCTGATCCTGACCCAGTGGGCACATCTGCTCGGCGGCCGGGTCATCACCACCGTCTCGACGCCCGAGAAGGCGCGGATGTCGAAGGAGGCCGGCGCCGACGAGGTGCTCTCCTACCCCGATAACCCCGCGCAGTTCGGCCGGCAGATTCGCGCGCTCACCGGAGGTACCGGTGTGGCAGCCGTGTACGACGGCGTCGGCGCCACCACCTTCGACGCGAGCCTGGCCAGCCTGGCCGTCCGCGGGACACTGGCGTTGTTCGGCGCTTCCAGCGGACCGGTGCCGCCGGTCGATCCGCAGCGCCTCAATGCCGCCGGCTCGGTGTTTTTGACCCGTCCGGCGCTGGTCCACTTCATGCGCACCGCCCAGGAGTTCAGCTGGCGCGCAGAGGAATTGTTCGACGCGATTGCCGGCGGAGCCATCAAGATCGGAGCCGGTGGACGCTATCCGCTGTCCGAAGCGGCCCGCGCTCACGAGGACCTGCAGGGCCGCAAGACGGCCGGCTCTGTTGTGCTGCTTCCTTAAGCCAAGCGGCTCAGAGCAAGGTTGGCAGCGCGATCACCGAGTCGACCGCCAACGCGCAGAACACCACCGCCAGGTAGTTGTTCGACTGCAGGAACAGTCGCAGCGGCTTGATCGGCTCGCCGGCGCGGACCCCGGCGTACAACTGATGGGCCATCGCCAAAAACCACACCCCGGCCACCAGCGCAACCGCCGCGTACAGCCACCCGGTGGCCAGCGCCAGCACCAACGTCGCCAGCACGGTCAACCAGGTATAGATCAGGATCTGCTTGGTGACCTGACGCTCGGTCGCCACGGTCGGCAACATTGGGACGCCGGCCGCTTTGTAGTCGTCCTTGTACCGCATCGCCAACGCCCAGGTGTGCGGCGGCGTCCAGAAGAAGATGATCGCGAACATCACCAACGCCGGCCAGCCGATGGTGTCGGTGACAGCCGACCATCCGATCATCACCGGCATGCATCCGGCAGCGCCGCCCCACACGACGTTCTGCGACGTGCGGCGCTTGAGGAGCAGCGTGTAGACGAACACATAGAACGCGATGGTCGCGACGGCCAGCAGACCCGACAGCAGGTTCGTCGTCCACCAGAGCCAGAAGAACGACCCGACGCTGAGCACCAGCCCGAGCACCAGCGCGTTACGCGTCGGCAATGCGGCGCGCGCCAGCGGCCGGCGCGCGGTCCGCTTCATCACCTTGTCGATATCGGCATCGGC
>DASXMA010000337.1:0-1835 GCA_036495965.1 Mycobacterium sp. | reverse complement strand
GTAACCGGTGGTTATCCCCAGAAGATGGGGTCGGCTCGGCTGTCGAGGTAGTCGAGTAAGTCTTGGACTCGGGGGCTGGGGTCCAGTGGTTGGTAGCGGTGGTATTTGAGGTGCTGGTCGCGCCAATACAAGGTCCAAAGCCCGGTGGTCTTGGTGTAGAGCAGGCGGGCGACCGGGAGGCGGGTCCAATCGGGTCCGAAGTCCTCGCGCCACGGCGGTCGGCATTCGCAGATGGTCAGATGTCTTGGGGCGATGTCGCATTCGATGCGGATCTCGCCGCGCATGTGCTCGAGGACTTGGCTGGCGCACCAACGTTGGACGCGGGCGACGTCGAGATGCGGAAGTCCGCTGGCAGTCATGTGGTCATGATCGCAGCCGGGTATCAACCAGCTGCTACGCAGGCGTCAGCGGCATCGGCCGTGGCTGGGCGGTACTGAACGCTTCAGCCGGGGTGATCCAGCCGAGCACTCGCCGGGGACGGTGGTTCAGTCTCGCCGCGATGGAGTCGAGTTGGTCCTGGGTGCAGTGGCCCAAGTCAGCGTTTTTGTGCAGATATTGGCGCAGCAGCCGGTTGGTGTTCTCGTTGGTGCCGCGCTGCCAGGGATGGTGCGGGTCGCAGAAGAACACCGGCATCGACAGTGCCGCAGTGATCGTGGCGTGGTGGGCCATCTCCGGGCCGCGGTCCCATGTCAACGACCGCCGTAGGTGCGCCGGCAGCCGACCCATCTGGTCGATCAACGCGCGGGCAACCGCGTCGGCTTTGTGCCCGTCGGGCAGCGCGACGACCATTGCGTAACGGGTGGCGCGGTCCACCAGGGTCGCCACCGCTGAGGGGCGCGTTCCGTACACGAGATCACCCTCCCAATGCCCGGGCACCTCACGATTCTCGGCCTCGACGGGACGCTCCCGGATGGAGACCGTGTTCCGGAGCTGGCCACGGCCGTAGGAGGATCGCTTGCCCAGCGGTCGTCGTATCGAACGATCACTGCGCAGACGGTGAAACATGCTGGCGTCGAACACCTTCCGTGACGGCATGTACACATCACGGTAGATCGATTCGTGCGAGACCCGCATCACCGCGTCACCGGGGTGCTCTCGCCGCAGCCACTGGGCGATCTGCTGGGGCGACCAATCGTCATCCAGTTTGGCGGCGACCACACCGCGCAACTCGGTATTCGCGGCCAGCTTGCTCACTTTCGGGCGCCGCGCCCTTTCAAACGCGGCAGCATCGGCGGTCAGTGCCCGGTAGGCGCCGCGGCCACCGTTGCGGCCGATCTCCCTGGATACCGTCGACGAGGGTCGGTCGATGCGCCCGGCGATCGAGCGTGCCGACAGGCCGGCCGCGATCCCACGCGAGATCTCCTCGCGCTCGACCAGGGTCAGATGATCGGCTCGGCGATGGCGTGGAACCGGAGGGATCCCACCCGACTGACGCAAGAACCGCCGGATGCGAGGCAGCGTTTCACCCAGCGCGCGCTCCATCTCCCGAATCGAATCACCACCGCGCCACATCTCCCACAAAAGATTCTGCTGCTCAACACTGAACCCGACCGGACCCACACCCATTACGGCCTCCACGCATCACATCATCGATTACCAGGAGTGATGCACTGACCGGCCGAGATCGCCGTCTATTTCGAGACACCAGCTTCCAGCCGTCAAGGGAAAGAAGTCTGGCGGCGTGTCGTCATCGATGTTGGCCACACTTCTGACTCGCTTGCCGGCGTCTAGTGATCAGCAGACACAACTCGTTGACCTTGTTGCTTGCTGGGGTCAACACGCCGCAGGCTCTGCTGCGCCACGATGGCTTACTGCGGGTGCTTCACCAGGTAGTC
>DASXMA010000336.1:0-16765 GCA_036495965.1 Mycobacterium sp. | reverse complement strand
TGGTCGGGATGCACCGATAGGTGCGGCCTTGGCGGAAGGTCACCGCAGTGTGAAATCGGGCGGCCAACTCTCGGCCCTGGTACAGCAGCGGAAGAGGCGGCATGGCCAGCAGGATGTCGTCGGTGAGCAACTCGACGAGGCCGTCGACGTCTCCGGTGGCGTAGGCCCGGGTGAATCGGCCCACAAGTTGCTGTTCGGCGCGTGAGTTCGGCGCGGGGGGCGCCGGCGGTTCGCCGGGTGCACCGATCTCGCGTCGCAGGGTGGCGCGGGCGCGCTTGAGCGCGCTGGCGATCGACTGCTCGGTTGTGTACAGCATGCCTGCCACCTCGCGGCTCGAATAACCGAGCACATCGCGCAATATCAAGACGGCCCGCTGCCGGGGCGGCAGAAGCTGGACGGCGGTGATGAAGGCCAGCGAGATCGCCTCGCCGGCTTCGTAGCGCGCCTCAGGGCCGGGGGCGTTCGTCGGAATTCCTTCCAAGAGCTGGTCGGGGTAAGGCTCGGCCCACGTCACCTCAGCGAGCCGCGACGGCTCCGGTGGCTCGATGTCAGGCGAGGGAACGGCCGACCGCGGCCGCCGCCGGGTGGTGCGCAACGCGTTCAGACAGCGACTGGTCGCCACCCGGTACAGCCACGTGCGCACCGAGGAGCGCTCCTCGAATCCGGCCAGCCCACGCCAGGCCGCCAACAATGTGTCCTGCATCGCATCCTCGGCATCCTCCACCGAGCCGAGCATCCGGTAACAGTGCACCTGTAACTCGCGCCGAAACGGGTCGACCAGCTCGGCGAACGCCTGCCCGTCTCCGGCGCGTACGCGCCCCAGCAGCTCCTCGCTCATCGTTTACCTCCGCGTTTTCGCCCGACCCGGCGTTATCTCCAGGATTCACCGGTATCGACCCCGCTGGGGGCACGAACTGGGCGGCGCGCTGGCGTGCCAAGCTAATCGCTCACTGCGCCGGCCGATGCGTTCAGGACGGCACCGGTGATCATGCGCGCCGCCTCGGACGCGAGGAACGCGGCCGCCTTCGCCGTGTCCGTGGTCTGGGGCGACACCTTGAGCATCGTCATTTGGGCCAGCGCGGCGCTCGCCTGCTGCGGCGTGATGTTCATCAGCTTGGCCATCGCGTGAGTCGTGTCCAGGATGCTCCTGCTGTCGGAATTCGCCGCGGTGCGCACGCAAACAACTCTGACGCCTGCGGTGCCGAGTTCGAGGGCCATGCTGCGGGTGAGGTTCTCGACGGCGCCGAATGCGGCACCGATACCCGATGCACCGGGATCGTGCGGCCGGGCGGGGCTTCCGGTCACGAAGATAATCACGCCGGAACCTTGCTTGCTCATCTGCCGCGCGGCTGCTCGCGCGGTGATGAAACACGAGCGCAGCACCGTGTTCACCGGCGTCAGGAATTCCTCGATGGTCAAGTCCAGCACGGCTTTACCGTTGCCGTACTCGCTTATGCGAGGCCCGGTCGCGTTGAATTCGATGTCGAGGCTTCCTGTTTCGTGAACAACCGAGGCGATGAAGGCGTCGACCGCCGCCGTGTCAAGCGCATCCACCACACGGGCGTGCGCGACTCCGCCCGCATCATCGATCTGCTTCGCCACCAATTCGATGCTGGCGGCGTTGCGGCCGGCGAGAAAGACCTCGGCGCCCTGGGCGGCGAGTTCCTTGGCGACTGCCGCGCCTATCGAGCCGCCGCCGCCGAATACCGCGGCGCGCTTGCCGTCCAGTAATAGGGAAGTGGTCATCGTTTCTGCTCCTTGGCTGATCGCGGGTGAACGGCAGGCTGCCGATACAGGTGACGACACCGGCAGGTCGCCAAAGTGGGCGCAGCACCGAAATATTGAGCGCAATCGCCCCATCCCGTGGTGCGTCGGTGTCTGCACATGTGACCGACCGGCGGGCCCGACGCCGGCTCATCAAGAAATGGAGAGTTCCATGCGCAAACTCATCGAATACACGCTGGTTTCCCTCGACGGGGTGTGCACAGGACCGGAGGTGATGCGGTTTTTCCAATACCGCGACGACGCCTACTTCCGCGACGGGCTGGGCCAACTCCTGGCCTGTGACGCCATGTTGATGGGGCGGACGACCTACGAGGAGTTCGCGAAGATCTGGCCCGGCAGTTCGCACCCGTGGGCGGACCGAATCAACTCGTGTTCTCCTCAACATTGCGCGAGGCCGAATGGGCCAACTCCGTGATCGTCAGGGGAGATGTCGCGACCGAGGTCAGCAAGCTCAAGCAGGCCGACGGCGGGGATCTGCTGATCTATGGGCACGGTCTGCTCGCGCAGACGCTATTGAAGTCGCAACTTCTCGATGTCCTCGACCTGTCCATCCATCCCGTCATCGCCGGTTCGGGTGGTTTGTTCTTCCATGAAGACACCAGGGCGGCAATGCAACTCGTCACCGCGAAGGCCTTCTCCAAAATCGTCAAGCTGACCTACCAGCCGCAGTACCAACTGGTCTAAAGACCGATTTGCGCAGGCCGTAGACCGCATACCTCTAAGCGGGAGTGAACTCGACGGGCAGCGTCGCGGGCGATCGGAACGCCACCCCCACCACATGCGGTGCCGACACGTTCGAGTCCAGCCGCAGGTCTGGCAGCCGATCCAGCAGCGCATTGATTGCCACCGTCGCCTCCATCCGCGCCAGATGCATGCCCAGACACAGGTGGGGGCCGCCGCCGAACGTCAGGTGCGCGATGTTCCTGCGGGTGGGAACGAAGCGGTCCGGGTCGGGGTAACGCGTCGGGTCCCGGTTGGCGGCCGCGACACTGACGCTGACGTGTGTTCCCGCCGGAATCGCGACCCCGCCGAGCTCGCAGTCGCGCACCGCCCGTCGCACCACCGTGGTGATCGGCGGCTCCCAGCGCAACGCTTCCTCGAAGGCGCCGCGGAGCATGCCGCGATCCGCCCGCAGCTCAGCCATCAATGCCGGCTCGGTGAGCAGCGCGACCATCAGGTTGCCCGAGGCACGGTAGGTCGTCTCGACGCCAGCGGGCAGGATCAGCAGCAAGAAAGCGAAGATCTCGTCGTCGGTCAGGCGCGTGCCGTCGATCTCCGACTCCGCCAGGGTGCTGATCAGATCGTCTTGCGGGTTGCGCCTGCGCTCGGCGAGGACCTCCGTGAAGTACGCCTTCAGCGAGGCGGATGCCGCGATCCCGCAATCCCAGTCGTAGACCACATTGAGCAGCTCGATCGACAGCCGCTGGAAGCGCAGGTAGTCCTGGCGCGGCAGACCCATGATCCGCGCGATGACCTGGACTGGAAATGCGAAGGTGAACTCGTGGGCCAGCTCGGCCCGCCCGCGTGGCGCGAACAGGTCGATCAGCTCATGGACCACTACCTCCACCAGCTCGCTGCGCCACCGCTCCAGCAGCGCCGTGCGAAACGATGGCGACACCAGGGCCCGGCTGGCGCGATGCTCGGCTCCCTCGAGTTCGAGCAGGGTACGGCCCATGACCGGGCCCATGATCTGGTCGTAAATCGACGACGAGAAGGTGTCCGGATGAGTGAGCACCGTCTGGCACTCGTCGAACCCGAGCACCGTCACCCCGAGCTCACCAACCTGCCCGGAGCTGACCTCCGCGAACGGATTTCCCCGCATCACCTGGTGCCGCTCCCGGGCCTCCCGCAGCCGCTCGTGCACGTTTTCGACCTGCATGAGCAGCCCGCCCTGCAGTTCGACCGCGTCGAATGCGTCGAGCGCCGGGTCGATGGCCGGGTCAGCCATGAGCCGACACCGTCTCGGTGTCACGTCCGGACCGCAGCACGGTGCCGGGCAGGGCACCGGTAGCGGCGCCGTCGCGGCATACCTCGACACCACTGACCAACACCGAGGTGATCCCGCAGGCGTCGGCGACCAACCGCGGCGCTCCCGAGGGCAAGTCGTAGCGCGTGTGCTCGGGTCCGTGGTCGATGGTCGTGGGGTCGAACATCACCAGGTCGGCGTGCCAGCCCGGCGTGATGCGGCCGCGTTCGGTCAGCCCGTAAAACCGGGCCGGCACGTCGGTGATCAACCGGACAGCTTCCTCCAGCGTCACCACCTGGTGCTCACGGACGCCTCGGCCCAGCAGCGACGTCGTGTAGATCGCGCCGCACATCATGTCGAGGTGGGCGCCGGCGTCCGAACCGCCGATCACGGCACCAGGGTGACGCCACACCTGCGCGCGCATCCGCCAGTCGGCTGCGTCGTCGCCGGTCAGCGGCGGGCTGAGCCCGGTGCGCAGCTCGTCGGCGATCACGATGTCCAACAACGTGTCGAATGGCTCACCACCACGGGCGGCGGCCACCTCGCCGACGCTGCGACCGGTCGCGTCGGCGTTCTCGGGCGCGAACGTCTCGACAACGATCAGCCGATCCCACTGCGCCAGGCCGCGCAGCATGCCCGCCTCCTTCGACGAGGCGCCCTCGGCCAGGCGGCGGCGCACCTGCGGGTCAGCGAGGGCGGCGAGCCGCTCCGGCACCGGCAGATGCATCGTGTCGCGCCAGCCCGGCAGCCCGTCAAGCACGAAGCCGGACAGGAACGAGAGCCGGATCTTCATCGCTTGCGGCAAGGTGAGCGCCACCACCCGGCCACCGCGCTGAGCGGAGATCTCCGCCGCGCGTAGCTGCCGTTGGTGCCCGTCCGGGTTCGCCGCCGAGACGCCCAGCAGGTTCCAGTTCAGCGGACGGTCGGCGGCGGCGGACATGTCGGTGAGCAGCGCGATGTCGTCGTCGCTGAAGCCCGATAAGCAGCCGGGGATGATCGCCTCGAGAGTGGTGCCCGGATGGTCGCGTACACCGGCCGCCAGCGCCACCAGTTCCTCGCGCGACGCGCTACGCGACGGCACCGGCTGGCCGGCACCGTCGTTGTGGGTCGGCGACTGCGACGTCGACAGACCGAGGGCTCCGGCGTCCAGGGCGTCGTGCAGCACCGCGACCATCCGCTCGATCTTGGCCGGCGTGGACTCGCCGCCGACGGCGTCGCTGCCCATGGCAGCCAGCCGCAGTGCCGAATGCCCTACCAGGAAACCGGCATTGACGGCGATGCGACCCTCGAGGCGGTCGAGCCAGTCGCCGAATGATGCCCATTCCCAGTCGAGACCGGCCCGCAGCGCGTCCAGCGGCATCCCCTCCACCCGCGCCAGCATCCGGGTGAGGTAGTCGTGCTGTTCGGATGCCGCGGGCGCCAGCGTGAAACCGCAGTTGCCGCCGAAGACCGTAGTGACGCCGTGCTGCACCGACGGACTCGCGGTCGGATCCCAGAACAGCTGCGCGTCGTAGTGGGTGTGTAGGTCGACGAAGCCCGGTGCCAGCGTCTGCCCTTGGGCGTCAACGGCTTTCGCCGCTGGCTCATCGACGTCACCGACCGCGACGATCCGGCCGTTGCTGACGCCGACGTCGCCATGGCGGGCGGGTGCGCCAGTGCCGTCGACGATTTCGGCGTCACGTATCAACAGGTCGAGCATGGCAAGCCTCCTACACTGCGGCCGGGCCGGCCAGCCACCCGTCGTCCGGAAGTGGATGGCGGAACAGCTGTGCCGCGTTGCGGTGGGTGATCCGGGCCGCGTCCTCCACCGAGAGACCGGCGACGTTGCGCGCCACGACTTGTTGGGTGTCGGGCCAGGTCGAGTCGGCGTGCGGATAGTCGCTCTCGACGAGGATGCGGTCGGTCCCGATCGCGTCCAGCGCGCCGAACGCATGCGGGTCGTCGATCGAGCAGAACCAGAAGTTGCGCCGCAGTACCTCGCTGGGCAGCAGGTCGCTCTTCCATGCCCCGCCCTCGTGGCCCGACGCGGAGTGCGCCAGAACAAAATCGGCGCGGTCGCCGAGCATGGCCGCCCAGCCCAGTCCGCCCTCGGCCAGGGTGAAGTTCAGCCGCGGAAACCGCACCGGGATGCCCGACCACAACATGTCCGCGCAGGCAACCAGGCCGTTCACCGGGAACAGCGTGGTGATGGTTTCAAAAGGAGTGTCCGGTGCGGGGATTGGAGCCCACTGCGCGGAACCGGTGTGTAGGCACACGATGGTGTCCGTCTCTTCGCAGGCTGCGAACAACGGATCCCACACTCCACTGTGCAGACTCGGAAGTCCGCATTGGGCGGGCAATTCGGGGAAGCTCACCGCCTTGAAACCGCGTGCGGCGTTACGGCGTATCTCCTCGGGCGCCAATTGCGGGTCGGCCAGCCATGGCAGCTGCAGCGGGATGATCCGTTCCGGGTAGCTGCCGGCCCACACCTCGAGGTGCCAGTCATTCCAGGCCCGCAGCGTCGCCAACCCCAGCTCCAGGTCATCACTCTTCCAGAACACCGTTCCCGCGAACCCGGCAATCAGCGACGGGAAGTTCAACGACGCCCAGATGCCGGCGAGGTTCATGTCCGCGATCCGGGCGTCGATATCCCAACAGCCGCGCCGCATCTCATCGAAGCGGGCAGCCTCCATGCTCCATTCCCGGTGTGGCCGCCCGATCACCGCGTTGAGCCCGATGTTGGGGTACTCCCGGTCCTCGTAGCGCCACACCTGGCGCCCGTCATCGTTCTCGACGACTTTCGGCGCGCGGTCGGCCAGCACACCGGGTAGACGGCCGACGAACAAATCGGGTGGCTCGATGACATGGTCGTCAACCGAGATCACCACGTGCTGTCGCTGCCGGGGATCGGGGTCTGGCAGCAGCGCCATACCTGATGACTATTGTCAGTTTTCAGCCCGTGTCAATGCTATCTATACAATCAATGCAAAGTTGACGTCTGGGTCGAGCGTGGGAAGTTTGTTGCGGTTGCCGGCGTTGACGTGGGCTATGTGACTGGTCGCCGCTCTCGAGCCGGCCGATGCTGAAGAGGCACAACCCGATCGCGCTTTGACTTTCGAGTGCATCCGACATGGCAAAAGCGAAAGGGACCGATCATCATCAGGAGCCAAGGAAGACGTTATGGCCGATGAGCACTACGACGCGATCGTGATCGGGACCAGCCAGGGCGGCCGGTTCCTTCCCATCGAACTGTCGAAGGCGGCCCAGAAGGTGGCGCTTGTCGAGCGCGACCAACTCGGCGGCACATGCGTCAACACGGGTTGCACTCCGACCAAGACGATGGTCGCCAGCGCGCGCCTGGCGCACCAGGCCCGCCGCGCCGCCGAATACGGCGTGCGGGTTGGTCCGGTATCGGTGGACCTTGCCGCCGTGCGCGAACGCAAACGGGCCATGGTCGCCGGCGCGCGACAGAACTACGCGAGCCGCCTAACGCAGGATGGGCTCGACCTGATAGCAGGCGAGGCTCGCTTCACTGGACCCAAGACGGTGGAGATCGCTCTGAAAAACAATGTGACACGGCAGATCAGCGCGCCGGTGATCGTCATCGACACCGGCACCCGCCCCAAACCGCTGGCCATCGCCGGCGCGGACGACGTCTCTGTACTCGACTCCACATCGATCATGGAATTAGCCGAGCTGCCGCAGCACCTGATCATCCTCGGCGGCGGCTACATCGGGCTGGAATTCGGGCAAATGTTCCGCCGGTTCGGCAGCAAGGTCACGATCATCCAACACTCTGCGCGCTTGCTGACGAATGAGGACGAGGACATCTCCGACGAAGTCGCCGCTATCTTGCGCGAAGACGGCATCACGGTTCTGACATCCTCGACTCCAGTCGCGGTTAAGCCGGCGGCCGGCGGTTGCGTGCGGCTGACCATTCGCACAGCAGACGGTGAACAAGAACTCGAGGGCTCGCACCTGCTCGCTGCCATCGGCCGCATCCCGAATACGGAGGCGCTGAACCTCGAGGCGGCTGGCATCCGCCTCACTGACCACGGCTTCATCGCGGTCGACGAATACCTGCAAACCAGCGTTCCCGGCGTCTTCGCAATGGGCGATGTCACTGGCGGCCCGGCCTTCACCCACTCGTCCTACGACGACTACCGCATCCTGCACGCCAACCTCGTCAGGCACGAGAAGGCGAGCACGCGCGACCGGATCGTCCCCTACACGGTCTTCATCGACCCGCAGCTTGGCCGCGTTGGCCTGACCGAACGCGAAGCCCGGGCACAGGGACGCGCGATTCGGGTGGCGAAGCTCCCGATGAACGCCGTCATCCGGGCCATCGAGACCGGAGAGACGCGCGGCTTTATGAAGGCCGTCATCGACGGGGACACCCGACAGATTCTGGGCTGCGCAATGCTCTGCAGCGAAGGCGGCGAGGTCATGACCGCCATCCAGGTCGCCATTCTGGGCAAGCTCACTGACACCGCGATGGCCGACGCGATCTTCACGCACCCGCTCCTGGCCGAAGGCCTCAACACCCTTTTCGCGGCGTTCGACGGCTGAGTCGCGGTGAAGAACCGCATGATCGAAAGCGACGCTCGGAACGAAAGGATGAAACACCATGGCGCCCAAGGGCAGTCCACGTGACATGAACGAATGGCGGGCAACGCTGCGCGACCCCAACATCACGTTCCCCGGCGAGTCGAGCGAATACCGGCGCGCACGCAACGAGCTGTTGGAGGCGGAGGACGAGCTCAGGAGGCTGAACGAAGATGTCGCCGCCAAGCGCCGCGCGCTCCCGGCGGGCGGGCGCCTCGCCGAGGACTATGTCTTTGAGTCCGCGGTCGATGGCAGCGAGGTCAGGTTCTCCGAGTTGTTTGCGCCGGGTAAGGACACGCTGGTCATCTACCACATGATGTTCCCGCGCTGGTCAAAAGACCCGCGAGCTGGTGCCCCTGAGGGTAAGACGGCTCTGCTGCCGCTTATCGAACAACCGTGCCCGTCATGCACCTCGGTTGTCGACGGGCTCAATGGTCCCGCCGCGCACATCTCCGACCGGGTCAACCTTGTCGTTGTCGCGAAGACAGACCCCGCTCGGTTGGGCGCCTACGCACAGGAACGCGGCTGGCGCAATCTCGTACTGCTCTCCTCGCGGAACAACACCTTCAACCGCGATTATCACGCGGAAACATCTGAGGGCGAGCAACTTCCGGTCCTGAACGTGTTCTCCCGCGACGAGGACGGAATCCACCACCGGTGGGCCAGCGAGCTAACGTTCGTGCGCGGCGACAACAGCCCCCTCGACCCGATCTGGCCGATCTGGGGCGTTCTGGACTTGACACCAGATGGTCGCGGGGAAACGGCCGCCTACCCGTCGCTGGACTACGAGTAGATAGGTCGAACACCGTCGAAGCACAGGCACTCTCTACCCGGCCGCGAATTCCTGGTATATCGGCGCCAATGTGCCCGGCAAGCCACGGGTTTGCCTGCCCTACTGCGCAGGCTTCGACTTCTACCTCGCCAGCTGCGATGACGTGATCGTCCGAGATTACCTGGGCTTCAAGCTGTCTCGTCCCGGCGGATCGCAATGTCATGACGGAGTGGTGCGCCGGTTGCAACGGGGTTAAAACTGCATCTCGGTGGTTTGTGACAGGGCGCAGCGCGTCGGTGGGTGGGTAATCGACGTCCCGTCCGTGGTTTGAGTCAGCTCTCGCCCAGCGGGACAAAAGCCTAAGCTTCTCTTGCCGCCGTGGAAAAATTCAGAGGTCATCCGCGGGAAGGAACAGCATGACCGACATCATTGATCCGACCAAGACATTCAGACTTCTCGAAGAACGGATCGCGAAGACAACCAATCCACGGCATTTAACCATGCTCAAGCGGCTACTGGATCACGCCATGGGCGAAGCCAAGCGGGATCTCGATCTTGTGATGTCAACCCTGAGCGCGAACCCACGTTACGTCGCCTGGGGAGCACCCGCGGATATGAGTCCGGTAGGAAGGCAACCAGTCCGAAGCTTCTACGAAGAGACGATCGTGAAAGGCGGCCAGTGGTTCGTCGAGTTGGATATGGACCGAATCGTCGTCGATGACGACACCGTTGTCACCGAAGGCTATTTTCGCTCCGTCTACTATGGTGCTGACGCGGCACTGAGAGGCTTTCCCGTTGCTGATCAAGACGGCTTCTATCTTCTGACGCTACGCATGCTGATCGTCTGGCCGTTCGATGCCGAGGGCTTCATTATCGGCGAGGAAACCTACAGCGCCGTTACGACGCCCGACCTCTTAACGAAGGTCGAAACATCAGAGGTACCGCAGACGTTCCGCGACTTCATCGGCGCGCGCTGAAAAGAACCTTGGGGGGCTTGCTATTTCACGCAGGGAATGTCATCGGCGGTCATGCGCGTGAGGTTGGTAGGCGTCGGTTCTTGCGTGCCGGCGCCGGTGGCCGGCACCGTGGTGACAGGCGCGGCGGCGGATGTGGTCGGCGATGCGGACGTGTAGCTGAGATTGTCAAACCTGGAGAAATCGGTCCCGACGGTTAGTCGCACCGTGTTGCGGGCGACGCTGTCGGATGGGTTGGCAATTATGCCGAGTTCATCGGCGAGCTCGGTCGCCGCTACCTTCGCGCCCGGTCCGTAGGCGATGGTGCTTGTCTGGCTGGTGGAGTCGGCGGTACTGATGTTCCCCTTACTGAAGTGCCCTGTTGCTAGGGATATTTCGAGGTCCGCGGCCTCGCCTTGCCTGCCTGAGGCGTTGACCACGTCGAGCGCGGCGCCGCCCGCGGAGTGCTGCGCGCCGTCGCCCGGTTGTGCTGTTGTGCTGAGGCTGCTGGTCGAGGGTGCTGCGGGCGAATCGGCGGCCATCAGGTTTTGCACGATGGAGCGGATGGCGGATACGTCGATGAAATTTACGTATGCACCGTTCGAGATTTCGCCGAAACTGGTGACCGGCAGCGTGTACAGCACGACTGGCCTGTTGGGGGACGCCGACGCGTTACGCACGATGTCGTCTAGGTCGAAACCATCGTCGACGGCGACGTTCTGCTTGGCGACGTCCAGTAGGGCGCGCAGCCGGGTAGGGTTCGACAACGCCCCGCCGCGGCGCAGCGCACTGACCACCGAGACGATGAAGGCCTGCTGGCGGCGGCTTCGATCCAGGTCGGTGAACATCGCATCGTTGGTGTCACGACGTTGCCGAACGAACGCCATCGCCTGGACTGCGCTGATCTGCTGGATGCCTCGATGAAAATCCGCGCCCGAGTAATAGCGATCCGCGGTGTCCTCGTTCAGGCACACAGTGATGGGTTCGACCACCCGCGCGAGCTGAAAAAACCCTGCCAAGGTGACCTCAATGAAGTGGTCGATCGGGATTTGCAGCAGACGCCTGACCGTGCTGATCTCGGCTTTGCGTCCCGCCTCACGGGCCACCTGTTCTTTCGCCGTGGAGTCTTGCCCTTCGGGCGTTGCGGCATTGGATTGCAGGTTGGCGGAGCCGCGGCCATCCAACACGCGCTGGTAGGCGAGGCTGTAGGCCTCCTTGATCTTGCCGCGGCAATCCGATTTCGGGCATCCGGCCAGATCAACATAGTCATCGCGGGGGATTGAGATCGCCGTGGCCGGGGCGTCCCCGGCGGGCAAGTGCAGCACGATGAGCGCGTCGGCGTCGCCGTCGCCGGAGTCCTCATCGCCCGCATGCAGCGCGTCATAGATGTCTGGCGGCAGGGGCCGGCCCCTCTGATCGCGACGGCTATCCAGCCCCATGATCAGGATGTTTTGATCACTTCCGATCGATACAGGTTCACCGGCCAACGCCTCGGATTTGGTGATCCCCGCCGATGCACTGCGGTAGGTGATCCATCCAATGCCAATGACGACAACCACCACCGCCGCGGTCAGCGCGGCGAGCACCTTGGCACCGACCACGATCAACCGGTTGCCGTTCGGGCGATGTCGGCGCTCGCGCGTTGGTGAACGTTGTTCTCCACCGCTTGAAGCGTCCGCTCGATCTGTCATGACGAGGCGAGAATAGCCGGGTCGCGGTGGTTCAAACCAGGGTTTGCCGAGGTGGGGCCGGTCCGGATCAGCGGGGCGCTGACCCTTGAGGCTAATCAGTTCGACGAAGGCTCTCGAAGTTCAGTCGCGATTGGCCACATTGAGGAGGCTCTGTGTGCGCCCAAACTCAACGGCGATGGTCGCTGGGCAGCCGGCTGGAGATGAGTTCGTTTGGTGGCGTCAGTGGTGCCTGAGCGATACGTCACACCATGCCTTGCCAAGGGTGTCACGATATCGAGGTGACCGACGGTCGGCTGCGCTCGGCAAGCGACGGCGAAGCCTGCCAGGATGGCGGGGCGTCGATTGATGAGCTGCTGGATCGCGCGGTAGCGGCGATCAACCGTGGTGATCGTGCGGCCGCGACGGCCCTGGCGGGGCAGGTGCTGGAGGCTGACAGCGCGAACGCCGACGCCGAGGACTTGTTGGCCGCGCCGAGCGATCCGGGTGAGATTCGGCGGTTGACGATTTTCTTTGCCGATCTGGTGGATTCGACGGTGTTGTCGACTCGGGCGGAGCCCGAGACGTATCGACTCCTGGTGGGTCGCTATCGCGAGCAGGTGTTGCGCGCGGTGAACCGATATGAGGGGCACATTGGCTCCACCAAGGGTGACGGAGTGCTGGCGGTATTCGGTTACCCGATCGCTCATGAGGATGACGTGCGCCGCGCGGTGCATGCCGGGCTGGAAATCATCCGCGAGGTGGCCCGGCTCAGCGATCAGGCACGACGCCGCTTGGGGATCGAGATCAACGTCCGGGTTGGGGTGCACCGCGGGTTGGTGTATCTGGACACCGTGCAAGACGACGTCTACGGGTTGGCCGCCAACCTGGCTGCCCGGGTCTCGGGCCTGGCCCCACCCGGGGCAGTCGTGGTTTCCGATGCGGTCGAGGTGTTGATACGCAACAACTTTGAGTTGGAGGCCCGCCCCGCCGCGCTGGTGAAGGGCGTCGAGGAACCGATCACCCATTACCGCGTGGTGGCTGAGCGAGCGCCGGCGCCCAAGTCGGGTGAAGGTCCGCTGGTGGGCCGTGATCGGGAGTTGGCGCAGCTTGAAAAGTCTTGGACGCAGGCCCAAGCCGGCACATTGAGCACCCCGGGCGTGGTGTTTCGGGGAGAGCCCGGGATTGGTAAGTCCCGGCTCGCCGCAGCGGCCGCCCAGCTGGTCGAGGCCTCCGCATCGGTGGTGCTGGAGTTGGTCGGTTCGCCGTTTCACACCGACGCCGGCCTGCACCCGGTCCGTGCATTGTTAGAGCGTCGCTGTGGCATCGGTCGCAGCACTGATCAGGCTGTGCGACTGCGGTTGTTGGACAACGAAATTCGCGCCTGCGGGCTAGATCCGCTGAGCACCGTGCCGTTGTTGGCGCCGGTGCTGGGCATCGATGCGGCGGCTGGCTACGTGCAGGTGGCTGCCGAGGGTCGAAGACTCTACGAGCTGATCGCGCAGGCGGTGCAGACGTATCTGCTGGCGTGTCTGGGCGGGGGCGCGGGGTTGGTGGTGGTCGAGGATCTGCACTGGTTCGATCCATCGACCCGCGAGGTTCTCGGCGCGCTACTCGACGCTGCTGCGGGCCAGGTGCTGGTGGTGATGACCGGCAGGCCCGGTGAGTGGCTGGCGACCGGTTGCCCGGTCACGGTCTTCGACCTCGCGCCGCTGACCGAGGAGCAGACCGACGAGCTGATTACCACGCTGGATCCCGGTCTGAGTGCGGATGAGCGGGCAGCGGTGGCCGTGCGATGCGACGGGGTGCCGTTCTACATCGAGCAGGTCGTTGCCGGACTCAGTCAGACCGGGGTGCCCGAAACGCTTTATGAGCCGTTGTTCGCCCGGTTGCGCGCGAGCCCGAAGGTGGTGCCGGTGGTGGAGGCGGCCGCCGTAATCGGCCGCCAGATTGATCTGGGCCTGCTGTGCTCGGTCGTGGACCTGAGCCACGACGAGGTCGACGACGTCATCGACGAGCTCGAAGATGCGCTGGTGCTCGAACCGTGGGGAACCGGCAATTGGCGGTTTCGCCACGAGTTGCTGCGCGAAGTCGCCGCCGAGTTGGCACCCCCAACCGTGCAGCGCGGGTTACACGCCAAGGTGGCCGACGTCCTAAGCGGCGGTGCGGGCGGCGAGCCAGATTGTGGGCTGGTCGCCGGCCACTACGAGCGAGCACACCGATTCGACCAGGCGGCAGCCGCCTGCCAGCAGGCATCCAACAACGCGCGGCTTCGCGGCGCCCTGGCCGAGGCCGTCGCCTACCTCACTCGGGGCCTCGCGCAGCTCGACCACGCCACACCCGGCCCGGACCGCGACCGCCGCGAGACCGCGTTGCGGATGGAGCGAGGATTCCTCACCTCGGCCGCGGAGGGCTATCAAAGCGGGGAGGCTGCCGCGGACTTCGAGCGGTGCCTGCATGTACGCGGCGACCTGCGCGACGACGAGCTGTTCGCGACGTTGATCGCGCTGGGGAACAACTACCTTGTCCGTGCCGACCTACGCCGGGCGGCCCAGGTGGTCAAGTCGCTGCGGGAAGGCCTCGATCGGCAGCAGTGGGCCCGCCCGGCGATCGACATTTTGTTCGGGGCGACGGCGTATCTGCGCGGCGATTTCAATGCCGCCACTTCCGCGCTCGAGGCAGCAACTGCGGGCGGGGCCACAGCGGACCAGCACAAGGTCGACGCCGAGTGGTTGCGGGTCAGCGAGCCGATCGCGTCGGGCTGCCTCTACCTTGCTTTGGTCGCGCTGGTGCGCGGGGATCTTACGAGAGCGGAGGCCGAGCTGGCCCGGTCGGCACGCCTGGCCGAAGGGTTCGGCTTCCCCGAGGGTCCGTACATGCACGCCTACACGCGGTCCATGGGTGCGTGGCTGCGGGTCGAGGCCGGCCAGCTCGACCGTGCCGCGGCCGTGGCCGCCGACATGATCAATGAGGCCGAGCGGCACGGCTTCGATGTTTGGCGGGCGGCGGGTGCCCTCTGGCAGGCGGCCATCGGCGTCTGGCCGCACTCGACGCCGACGACCTCGACCCAACCGACCTCGGGGGACAAATCGCGGCCATCACCGCGTTCCTCGACAGTCTGCGCACGATGGAGGCGAACATCTACACCACGATCTTCGATGTGGTGCTCGGGCGGCTGTTGATCGCCGCCGGCCAACCCGAGACGGCCCGCGAACGCCTCGACATCGGGCTGTCTTTGGCTCGGGACACCGGGATGTGCTTCTACGATGCCGAACTATTGCGGCTTCGTGCCCGGACCCACGACGAGCCGGGCGCACGCCACGCTGACATCAACGCCGCCCTCGAACTCGCCCGCCACCAGGGCGCGACCTTATTCGAATTGCGCACTGCGCTAGACGATTTCGGACTTCGTGGTGAGCCAGCCTCCGCCGCCGTCGCCGATGCTGCAAAGCGCATCCCGACCGACAACGCATGGCCGGAACTAGCGCGGGCCCAAGCTGCACTCCCTGAGCAGTCGCAACGAACCTGAACAGGGTCCGGTCATCGCACGCCTAGATGAGTTACTGACGTGATGAGAGCCGCGATAACCGCCTCCGACAATGCGGCGGCCGAATCGGTAGGGAGCAGCCCGGCGATCCGACCACCAGTGCCCCAAAAGGTGCAACGAATCTTGCAAGAAACCGGGCATCCGATCACCGTTGAATCACGAAAGCTCGTGTTGCTCCCTGTTGCGGCATCGTGAGTCAGCCAGCGCGTTCAGTCGGCGCCGGCGGGCGTGGTCACCGATGCCCGCGTGCCACCGCCGATCGTCGAGGTGAGCTTCATCGACCCGCCCGTTGCGTCAATGCGGACTGCCAGCGACGCGAGTCCGATATGCCCTTCGGCGACGCATCGATCCAGGATGGCCGGATCGAACCCGATTCCGTCGTCGACGACGCTCAGCGTTATGGCGTCGGTCGTTCGGGCGAGGTGGACTTGCACGGTGCTCGCCCGCGCATGCTTGTGTGCGTTGGCAAGCAATTCGCGGGCCGTCCGGTACAACAAGGACTGTGACCGTGGCCGACCGACGTCTTCGAGATCGGGTTCGATGGCGAAGTTCCCGCGGTGGTCGTAGTCGCGAATCAGCTCACGCAGTGCGGCGGTGAGACCCACCTCGGTGAGCACCTGGGGGTGTAGCGCGGTGACGGTGCTGCGTAGCCGGGTTGCCGTGTCCTGTACTGCCCGGTAGGCGGCATCCAGCCCGGGATCGGTGTGCCGTTCGCGGACTTCGTCAAGTTCGAGTCGCGCCGCCAACAGATCCTGCAGCGGTCCGTCGTGCAGTTGCTCGGCCAGTGTTCGGGAGTGGCGCTCGTCGGCGCGCATCGACTCCGAGACAAGCGTGCGGCGCATGTCCAGCAACGCCGCCACGCGCGCCGCGGCGCGAGTCAGGAAATAACAGAGGGCGGTCATCGCAGCCGCCAACCACAGCAGCAATCCGAAATGGGTGTACACCACGCTCGGCAGCTCAACCGTGTCGTCGCGCTTGGAGTAGACGATCCACACACCGAGATACCCGACGGCGGTGCAGATTCCAACGACGGCCGCCAGCATCGGGCGGTCCTGGAACGCCACCGAAATTGGCAGCACGAAGAACACTGGCAGCAACGCCACAGTGGCGCCACCTGACACCACACATAGTGCTACCACGGTTAGCACGTCAATGCCCGTCGAGGCCCAGCCTGCCCACGCCGGCACCGGGCCGCGCAGCACCACCACCACCCACACCAGTGCGGCGACGCTATACGCGCCGAGTATCACCGCATAAGCCAACGGCAACCAGTGCTCAACCTCCCACACTGCGACCAACAAGACGATCAAACCGATCAGCGGCAAGCGCAGAAACGCCGACAAGCGGACTGGTTCGGCCGCAACGAAGTCGACCAGTCGAGCCAGTGAGCGGCCCATGCTATTCGAGCAGCCCGCGCCGCATCGCCGCCGCGACAGCCGCGGCGCGATCACCGACACCGAGTTTCTCGTATAGCCGCTGTACGTGGGTCTT
>DASXMA010000335.1:0-2524 GCA_036495965.1 Mycobacterium sp. | reverse complement strand
CAGCGATCCCTTCTCCCGAGCTAACCGGCGGGGGCTACGATCTACCGCTAGGACTCAAAGTCCAGGGGCTAGCAGTGCTCACCCACCGGCCGCTACCGGTAACGAGTCTGCCCGATGACCGACCCGCTAATTCCCATTAGGCGGCGATGGTGTGAGTGCTGGCCTGGCGTTGCCGGATCAGCCGGTCGGTGAAAAAACTCTGCAGGGTCGGGGTGAGGGTGGTCATGATCAGGCTCCTGTATAGGTTTGCAGTAGATTGGCAGCGAACGCGAGCAGCTCGGGTGCCGCGTCGAGATACCAGTAGGTGTCTTTGGGATCGCTGTGTCCGAGATAGGTTGCCAGCCTGGGCAATACCGCTGGGACATCGCCGCCGCAGCGGTAGGAGTCGAGGATGGTGGCGACGGCAAAGCTGTGCCTCAGGTCGTGAATCCGCGGTCGGCACGACGCCGAGCGTGGAACGAGCCCGGCCTGGCGGGTTAGCCGGTTGAAGATCTTGGAGACGTGGCTTTGGTCCAACCGTGTTCCGGCCGTTGAGACGAACAGAGTGCCGGTGACCGGTATTGGGAGCAGCTGGTCTCGAACACGCCGGTAGTCGCGTAACGCGTCTGCGGTGCTGGGGTGCAGCGGCAGCAACCGTGCCTTGCCGAACTTGCCGGACCGCACCGTCAGCACGTCCTGGTGTTGGTCGAAATCGGTGGTTTCCAAAGCGGTCGCTTCCCCGATCCGGATACCAGTGACAGCGAGCAACCCGATCAACACCGGATAGATCGCCGCCGGCACCGGATGCGCTAACCCGCGCGCGGCAACGATGACGGCGCGGATCTCACTGTCGGAGTACAGGTATGGGGTAGCGCGGGGATGTCGCGCGGGAATCAGATCGGGCGGGGGCACCTCGGTGCTGGGATCGAGGGTATGCAAATAGCGTGCGAACCCGCGCACCGCTGAAAGCGGCAACCTGTGCCACCACGGTGTCGCATTGGGCTGGGTCGCCCAGGCTAATGCGTGTTCGATCGTGATCACTTCGGCGTCGTGCTGCTCGAGGTAGTCGATGAACTGACCGAGCAGCTTCTCGGCTCGGTCGAGCCAGAATCCCATCGCTCGACGCACCGCCAGGTAATCGGCGAGCGCGTCACTCAACGCGTTCATGCCGTCACCCCGGGCCATGGACGCGCCAGCGCGCGCAAGCCCGCGATGTCGACCTTGGCGTAGATCGCGGTGGTCAGCCGGTGGCCGGTGCCGCAGCACCTGCCCGATCTCGTCCAGCGACGCGCCGCCGGCCAGCATGGCAGTGGCGGCGCTGTGCCGCAGCTGGTGCGCATACACGGTTGGCAATCCGGCCCGCCGCGCGGCGGCGGCCGCGCGGTTGGACATGCCGTTTCGGCTCATCGCCCGATATGGCGCGCGGACGCACAGGAACACCTCCCGCGCATCGGTGACCGGACGGACCTCCACCAGGTAAGACACGATCGCTTCGCCCACGTCGACCGGCAACGGCAGCACCTCATGCCGGTTGCTTTTGCCGCGGATGGTGATCTCACCGCGTCGCCAATCGATATCGTCGAGGCGCAGCGCGACGGCCTCGCCGACCCGAAGCCCCAACCGGGACAACACAGTCAGGATCGCTCGGTCGCGGACGCCGACAGTGGTCGTGGCATCGCAGGCGGCCAGCAGCGCGGCCACCTCGCCGGCCGATAGCGTATTCGGAAGGCCGGCCAGACGTCGGTGAGCGACGCTGGGTACCGCCGCCGCCAGCCCGGCTCCGATCATGCCTTCGACCTGCAGGAACCGCAGCAGCGAGCGCAGCGGTGACGCTAGGTGGGACGTGGAGTGCGGATATCGCCGCGACCAGTCGACGACGAACTCGATCACCGTCTGAGCGGTGACGGGCTCGAGGTCCAGCACCCCATCGCGTTCCGCACCGTCGAGGAAGGCCCGCGCTGGCGGCAGATATCGTGTGATGGTCCGCGCCGCCAGACCGCGCTCGACCGCCAAGTACCGAGCGAACCGTGTAATCGTTGACGCTGCAGCTGATTCCGGCATCGGGTCGACCGGAGTCGGCGAGCCAACCAAACCACGATTCCTAAGGAACGTCCGCAACTGATCGAACCCGCCGACACGCAACGCAAGCGAATGTCCCCGCGCATGACGATCCGCCAGAAATAACTCGACCACAATCGAATTCACACCCGAGACGCCAACGCCGGCAGTCGCCATCCACTCGCTCAACCGCGCCATCCGACGCAACTGCATCGCGGTCGATCCCGGCGTATATCCCACACTCGCCAACCACGTCGCGAAGTCGTTGGCCAACGGCGCCAACGGCCCCGTGACTTGCACCCGTGACCGATCATCCATTGCCCTGCTCCTGATCTCCCATGGGGCGCGGTCTGCGCCCTCGCAGGTCTCAGATCAGAGCAGGCAGCAACTTCAAGGGAAGCCAAAACGGACGATTATGCCGAACTCATCAGCGGTATCGGTTGCCGACCAACACCTTCCACCAGAACACGGCATAACCATCCCGTCG
>DASXMA010000334.1:0-21261 GCA_036495965.1 Mycobacterium sp. | reverse complement strand
GTGTTCGGGATCGGCGCCGGGGGCGGTGCGGGGCCGCGATTGTGCGTGGCGGATGTGATCGGCCACGACACGGCGCGCGATGGCCAGCAGCCAGGTTCGGGCGCTGGAGCGGCCGGAGAACCGCTCGATCGCACCGAGTGCCCGCAAATACGTCTCTTGAGTCAGATCGTCGGCGGTGCCCGCATCCGACAGATAGGTGACAAAGCGCCACACGTCTTGCTGGGTGGCTTTGATGAACGCCTCGAGCGCTCGCGAGTTCCCGCGTGCTGCTGCCAAGGCGAGCTCGGTAACGGCCTCGTCGTCGCGTGACGCGGTCATGGCCAACCACCTTAGTTGCGCGGGCGCCGTCAGTCTACGACCGGTTGTCGTAGAGGATGCGAGGGGGTCGGGAGACGACCGGTTGATTGGCCAAAGGTGTCCGCGTCGCCGACCGGTGTGCGACGCGGTGGGCGCGGCGGGACGATCGGCGTCAACATTTGTGTTACGCCTGCGCCACCTGCGCGATCCAGCACGCTCCCGTGCCACCAGCAACGTGAACACCAGGCCCAGTAGCACGGGCACGTGACTGGCGATACGTGCCGCGGTTACTTCGCCATTGAACGCGTCAACGACCACGTAGCTCAACAGCGCCACTGAAAACACGCCGGTGATCGCTGCGACGCCGATCGCGGTGACGGGCCAGATGCCGGCGGCGATCATTGCCAGACCCAACGCCAGTAGCCATGCGGTGGATTCGTGCATCAGATGCTCTCCGGACATCGCGCCATGCATGTGCGCCGACACCATGCCGAAATCGGTTCCGCTGATCTGGGCTGCGGCGATCGCTACCTGGAAGACACCGACACCGATCAGGCCGCAACGCCGGTAGTGCGATCGCAGCCAGCACACCCAGCGGTGATGTGCAGTGGACTCCTCGGCGGCACTTGCCAGAATCTTGTCGACCAGGTCCGGTGTGTCGCCGGGCTCAATCGAGGCCAGCCGGCGAGTCTGCACGGCCGCCCCGATCAGCCAGGCGCGGCAACTTCGGCATGATTCCAGATGGGCGTCGACCTGCTGGGCGAGCACTTGGGGACGCTCGCCGTCCAATCGCGCGGAAAGCGCCTCACGCGCAACGTCACACCGCATCCTTGCATCGTTGCGCATGGCTGGTCTGCGCGCAAAGGCCGCCCAGGCGGTCGCCATGGCCCGTTGGGCGACTTCAGGTCGGGTAACGCCGCGGGGTGAACACCCGGTCACCGAAATCGTCTGAGTACCACTGGGTCTGCGAGGACCCGACGATCAGCAGGCAGCGCATGTCGACCTCGGCGGGGTTGAGATCGGCCAGCCTCACCACGCGGACGTCTTCGTCGGGCCCGGACACGTTGCGTCCGACCACCACCGGCGTGCCGGGTTCGCGATGTGCCAGTAGTACGTCGCGCATCGCACCGACTTGCCAGGTTCGCGTCTTCGAGGCCGGGTTGTAGATGGCCAGCACCAGATCGGCGGCGGCGGCGGCGGTCAGCCGCGACTCGATTACCTCCCACGGCTTGAGCCGGTCGGACAGCGAGATCACCGCGTAGTCGTGACCCAACGGTGCGCCCACCCGGCTGGCGACGGCTTGCGCGGCGGTCATCGCCGGAATCACCCGGATCTGCACTCCCGGCCACTGTTTGGCCTCTTCCAAAACCGCGGGGGCCATCGCGAACACTCCCGGGTCGCCCGACGACACCACGGCGACGGTGTGTCCTTTCTCGGCCAGCGCGCACGCCAGCCGCGCACGAGCGGGTTCGTCGGTGTTGTCGCTGGGGTGGCGCCGTTGGCCGTCGCGGGCCGGGACGCGATCCAGGTAGCCGCTGTAACCGATCAGATCGGTCGCCGCGGCCAGCTCGCGGCGGCTCTGTGGCGTCATCCAATCGAGGTCGCCCGGGCCCAGGCCCACCACCGCGACGGTGCCGGCGAGCGACGAAACCCTTTCACCCCGACGTCCACCCGGCAGCATGGCCAGCGAGAAGTACGGGACACTGTTCTCGTCGACTTCCGCGGCGGGCAGTATGCGTTCCCCGCCGGTACTTGCACGTTCCACGTAGAACGCACCGTCAAGCTGTCCGGACGCCGAAAGCGCTTCCCGTACAGCATGATACGAACGTCCAAGTTTGAGGACCACGGCAGCATCGGCGTCGGCGAGCCGCCGGGTCAGCTCGGCGATCGGCAACGTGCCCGGCAGCACCGACAGCACCTCGTCGCCGGCCACCAACGGTGTCGCGATGGCCGCTGACGCGGCGCTCACCGACGTCACACCCGGCACGATGACGGCGTCGAACCGCTGCGTCAGCCGGGTGTGCAAATGCATGTACGAGCTGTAGAACAGCGGGTCGCCCTCGGCGAGCAGCGCCACATTGCGCCCCGCGTCAAGGTGCGCGGCGATCCGCCGAGTGGCATCGAGGTAGAAGTCGTCCATCGCACCGGCGTATCCGCCGGGATGATCGGTCACCTCGGTGGTCACCGGATAAATCAGGTGCTCCTCGATCTGACCGGGCCGCAGATACGGTTCGGCGATACCGCGTGCGATGCTGCGGCCGTGCCGGGCGCTGTGATAGGCCACCACATCTGCTTCACCGATCACTCGGGCGGCCTTGACGGTCACCAACTCCGGGTCGCCGGGTCCCAGCCCCACTCCCCAGAGCCTGCCCCGGGCGGTCATTCGTTGTTACTCGCAATCGCGTTGACAGCGGCGGCCGCCATGGCGCTGCCGCCGCGGCGGCCCTGCACCACCAAATACGACACGCCGCGCGGGCGGTCGATCAGCTCCTGCTTGGATTGTGCCGACCCGACGAATCCGACCGGCCCGCCCAGCACCGCGACCGGCGGTGAAACCCCTTCATCGATCAGTTCGAGCAGCCGGAACAGGGCAGTCGGTGCATTGCCGATCGCCAGCACCGCCCCGGCCAACCGGTCGGCCCACAGCTCCACGCCGGCTGCCGAGCGGGTGGTATGCCGACGGGCGGCCAGGTCGACTGCGCGCGGATCGGCCACCAGCGACACGACCTGATTGTCGGCGGGCAACCGCGCGGTCGTGATCCCGGCGGCCACCATCGAAGAATCGCACAGGACCGGTGCGCCACGTTGCAAGGCGGCGCCGGTCCGCGACACGACATCGTCGGTGAACCCGACGTGTTCGGCGACATCAACCTGTCCGCAGGTGTGGATCAGCCGGACCACGACCCGTGCGACGTCGTCGGGGAATCGTGTCAGGTCGGCTTCGGCGCGGATCGCCGCGAACGACTGGCGATAGATCTCAGCCGCGTCGCGGATGTAGTCGAGCACGTGCTCACCCTAAGTGCTGTTCGGGTGGCGACCCGCTGCCCCCGGCTTCGCCGCGCTGGCGGTCGCCACGGGTCGTCCTCGCAGCAGCCGGTATCCCTGTCCGCTGGCAACCAGCACCTGGCCGGTAGGCGGGCTGCCGCATGCACGTTCGCAGCCGACGAAGTGCCGGTGCACGGCTGAATCCGCCTGGAGCGACAGCGCTGCGTCGGCCCGCTCGTCGGCGGCCGAATGTGCGCACCCGGGGCTGCCGATGCAGGCGCTGACGTTCAGCCAGGGGGAGTTCTCGTCGAACACCAGGCCCAACGGGGCGAGGACCCGCAGCGCGGTGTCGGCGACGGCCTCGTCGAGATCACACACCAGCACCGACCGCCACGGCGTGACCACCAGCGGGGCCTCGATCGCGGCGAGGTACTCCGCGACGCTTGCAGGCAGCACCCCCAGCGGCACCGCGGCGCCCAGCGTGACCCGGCCGTCTTCCTGGTTTATCCACCCGACCGGCGCCCTGGTGACGGGCGGGAAGGTGGTGGGGCTGAGCGTCGCACCGGGCAGCAGTCTCGTCACGTCATCTAATTCGTTGACGCGCCAGGCTTTTCCGCGTATCTGCACAAACCGGACGGCAACATCGACAAGTGTCTTGATCACAGCGCTCAGAGCCAGCCGAACGCCGGTGTCACGCCCCGTCAGCAGCAGCGCACAGTCGTCCGCCAAGAAGTGGACGCCGATGTCGGCACCCAGTCCGGACACGTCACCGCGCCCGTCGTCGAGGCTGAACCAGAACCGGCCTCCCAGCTCGGTGAGCGTGGGCTCGGCGCAGATCGCCGCGTCCAGCTCACCGACCAACGGGCGCAGGTCGAGTTTTCGGCCGGCCCGGCCCGACAGCGGCGACGCGACGATGTTGCGGACCCGCTCGTGTGTCGTCGATGGCAATAGCCCGGCGTTGGCGATCGCCTCGGCGGCCGCCGTTACGTCAATGATTCCGCGCAACTGCACGTTGCCGCGGGAGGTCAGCTCCAGCGTTCCCGAGCCGAACCGGCTCGACACACCCGACAGCGTCGTCAGCTGGGCGGCCGTGATCATGCCGCCGGGTAGCCGGATTCGAACCAGTGCGCCGTCGGCCGCCTGATGCACCTGCAGTGCACCCGGGCAGTCGTCGATGTCGCGGGCTCTGGCCATCTGCTCACGTTACGGCTCCGCGGTGCTGCACGACACCGAAGGTCACTGCCCGACACCGAAGATTCATGTATTTGCCGGCACCAAGTGCCGTGACGGGGCTGACCGGCGTAACCTGCGGACCAGCGAGAGGTCGGGTGGTCGTCATGGCACAGAATCGCGCATTAAAAGTCGCGATAATCGGCGCCGGAATGTCAGGCCTATGCATGGCGGCAAAGTTGCAGGATACCGGCATCGACTCGTTCACCATCTTCGAGAAAGCCGATGAGGTCGGCGGGACCTGGCGCGACAACACCTATCCCGGTCTTTCCTGCGATGTGCCTTCGCGCTACTACACCTATTCGTTTCGACCGAATTCCAAGTGGTCGCATTTGCTGTCGCCGGGCGGTGAGATACAGGCGTACTTCCGGCAGGTGGCCGATGAACGGGCCATCCGTCCCCACATCCGGTTTGGTGCCAACGTCACCAGGGCCGAATACGACGACGGAAGGTGGCGGCTCACCACCGCAGACGGCGAAGAGACGTTCGACGTGCTCGTCACCGCGACGGGCGTGCTGCGGGTACCTCGTTATCCGGAGATCCCCGGACGGGAGACGTTCGCCGGCGCTGCCTTCCATTCGTCGCACTGGGATCACTCGGTCTCTCTGCCCGACAAGCGGATCGGCTTGATCGGCACCGGCTCGACCGGTGTGCAGATAACCGCGGAACTCGGCGGCAAGGTGCGCCAACTCAAAGTCTTTCAGCGCACCGCGCAATGGATCTTCCCGTTTCCCAACGTGCGGTACTCGCCGTTGACCCGGAGCGCCTTGTCGAGGTGGCCGAAATTGAACTGGCTGGGTTATTGGTTCTGGGGCTGGTTTTTCAGGTTCACATTCGGTCGCGCGACGATCCGCCCTGGATTTCGGCGTCGCCTGGTTCAGGCAGAGTGCCGATGGAACCTGCGGCTGTCAGTTCGCGACCCGAAGCTGCGGGCCAAGCTGACGCCAAAGGATCAGCCAATGTGCAAACGGCTGGTTCTCGCCGGGCATTTCTACCGCTCTGTGCAGCAGCCGGGCGTCGAGGTGCTCACCGACTCGATCGACCACATCGAGCCCCGGGGCATTGTCACCGCCGACGGCGCCCTGCACGAACTCGACCTGCTGGTCTACGCCACCGGATTTGACGCCCGGGCCTATGTCCGCCCGCTGGAGGTGACCTGGGAGGGCGGGCTCTCCCTGGACGAGGCGTGGGCCGACGGCCCGATGGCGTACCGGTCGGTCGCGGTGCCCGGGTTCCCCAACATGTTCATGCTGATGGGCCCGCATTCGCCGATCGGCAACCAGTCCCTGGTGCCGATCGCCGAGGATCAGGCCGACTATGCGATGTGGTGGATCAAGCAGCTGCAGGAGGGTGCGGTGCGCATTGCCGCTCCGACCGAAGCGGCAACCAAGGAATACAACGAGAGCATGAAAGCCGCTATGCCGCAGACGATCTGGGTCACCGGATGCAGCAGTTGGTATCTCGGCAAGGACGGTTTGCCGGAGCTCTTTCCGTGGACACCGGAGACTCACCGACGGCTGCTACGCCAACCCGAGCTGGCCCACTTCGAGGTGCGCACCGCCTGACAATTCCACATCAGAACGGTGGCGGTTGGTTTCGTTCGGCGACGTAAATGGCGTTGAGTGCACGTTCGGCATTGATGCGGTAGATGCGATCTTGTTCTCGCGGACGGCGCCGCTTGGGCATCATCACCCCGCGGCCGTTCGGTGGTCGATCTACCGTTGGTCCAGTGGGCAATTCACCTGTGGACATGCATAGCGTGGGAAAGAGCAGGCGACTGCCCGGTCGTGTGGTGTAAGTGTGGCCGCTGGGGGAGGTCCAGATGACGGCGCCATCGGGGCGTTGCTCATCGCGCCAGGCTGTCCAGAAAGTTTTGAGCAGATGGTGTTTTCTGCACAGGCACTTGAGATTTGAGGGGTGCGTCGGGCCGAGGGGATAGGGAATCGTGTGGTCGACGTCGCAGAACTCGCCGGGGCGGTCGCAGTTCGGGAATCGGCAGGTCAGGTCGCGGCATCGCACGAACGCGTCTAGCGCCGCCGACGGGCGGTAACCCGACTCCGGTGTGATGTCGTCGCCGGGATGGCATACCGGCCGGAGCTGTGCACCATGTCGGATCAGCTCGGCCAGCAGCGGTGCGGGTAACGCGCCACCACTGGTGATCAACGCCGCGGGACGATCGTTGGCCGACGTAGCGGGTGGCTCGGGTTCCGTGTCAGGGGCCAACGCCTCGCGCAGCGGTGTCTGCGGCGTGATCGGCCGCGACCGGATTTCGCCCGACATGTGCGGGTCGGGCCGGCTGTCGAGCGCCGAGGCCTCGGCGACAACGTGGATGACGACACCCGTTGCCCGCTCGTCGCGCTCGGTGCGCGCCGGGCAATCGGGGTTGTCGCAGCCACAGGGAAGTCGCGCGGCGCCGGCCGCCAAGGCGCCCAACGCATCGGCGCGGCGCTGGGCGATGGTGCGCGGGTCGTCATCGCAGACGTCGTGTGCCATCTGCAGTAGCCGTCGGTCCAGGACGGCCGCGTCGGTGCCGTACAACCGGCCCCACAAGGCGGCGGTACCAGACTCATCATTGGCCAGGTCGATCACCACGTCGCGGCCACGCGCGGCATCCCGGGTGCGCCGCAAGGCCCCCGGGTCATAGCGGTCGACAACCGCGTCGATGGCCAGTGCGGTCTTGCTCACCGATAGCGGTCCGTATCGTGCCGCATCCTCGGCCAGCGTCTTATCGACCAACTGCAGCGTCCCGGGATCTTTGATCAGATCCGTGTGCCATACGATGGTTGCGGCCAACCGCGCGCTGATCGTACCGTCGGCGAACAGGGCCGCCACCCGGGGCAGCCGATCACGCAATGCCACAGCCAGATACATCTGACCTGACGCCATGCCGTGGCTAATACCTTGTGCGGCAGAAACTTCGGCGGCCATCGCATCCCAGTTATCGCACGACCACTGGGCGCAGTCGGTAGGGCCAGCGGCGCGACGGCGCACCAGCTCAGCAGTGGCCGCCAGCCGGCGCGCCGACGCGGCGGCCTCCGCCCGGGCCCACCCGGTGATTGCTGCAACCACGGTCGCGTCATCGGCGCGGGCCAGCGCGGCTGCACCCTCCACCAAGCCATCGAACATACTTTCGGATATTAGCCGTTTGCGCCGACATTGATTCTGTTACAGCGGCCGGGCCAATGTCGTTGTGCACAAAAACCCAACTGTGGATAAGCGCCGAGACGGCCGTCAGGACGTCCCCGTCCGGCGGGCATAAGACGTGCGCTTGTCCACTTCGACGTCGCTCGTGAAAACGCGCCCGGTACCTAGGCGTCCAAGCGCCTCCGATACACGTTGCGGCATCAAACGCTGAGTCGATGCGACGACGCCCATCGAACGAGGCACGACCACCCGCGATTTGGGTTTGGCGATCACGGCGGCGACTGCCTGCGCGACGTCGTCTGGCTCGGCGTTCCTGAAGCCTCTCGCATGCCCGATGCCGGCAATCATCTCAGTATTCGTCAAGGTCGGCAGGATCGCCGAGAAGTGGAGGCCACTGCCGCGGTTCTCCATGCGAACGGTGTCGGTGTATCCGAGTACGGCATGCTTTGTCGCGCAATAGGTTGCGATGCCCTGGGTCGGCAGCACACTGCCCAGGGACGCGATGTTGATGATGTGCCCGTGACCGCGGGGCAGCATGCGTTGTGCGGCCAGCTTGGTGCCCAGGATGACGCCGTAGACATTGACGTCAAGCACTCGTCTGGTGATGGCGTCGGACTCGTCGACCGCGCTACCGACCGCGATGATGCCGGCGTTGTTCACCACGACGTCGACGGGCCCCAGTTCGCTTTCCACGCTGTCGAGAAAATCGGTGAAGGATTGGCGATCCGTCACGTCCATTCCGCGGCAAACCTTTAGCCCTAGCCGGGCGCCCGCCTCCTTGACCGCGGATTCGTCGATATCTCCGATGGCGACCTTGCCGCCGAGACCCTGCAGAACTGTGGCAATGGCCAGACCGATTCCGCGTGCTCCGCCAGTGATGGCAATGACTTTGTCCGCAACCGAGCCAGCGTTCATCACCTCACGCTAGCGGTACCGCCGCTGGTTGCCGAGCCGCGCTGCGGTACGAATGGTGGGTGGCCGAGCCGACCATCTTGCTGCTGTCGACGTCCGACACCGACCTGATCAGCGCGCGTTCCAGCGGCAAGAGCTATCGGTGGGCCAATCCATCGCGGGTGTCCGAAGACGAACTGCCTGATCTGCTGGCCGGCGCCGCGATTGTGGTGGTCCGGATTCTCGGTGGCTACCGCGCGTGGCAAAGCGGTATCGACACCGTGATTGCCAGCGGTGTCCCGACGGTGCTGGTCAGCGGCGAGCAGGCCGCCGACGCCGAGCTGACCGGCCTGTCCACGCTGGCGGTCGGCATCACGGTGCAGGCCCATATCTACCTGGCTCACGGTGGGGTAGACAACCTGCGCCAGCTGCACGCCTTCCTTTCGGACACCGTGCTGATGACCGGCTTCGGGTTCACGCCGCCGGTGGTGACCCCAACGTGGGGCGAGCCGGCGCGACCGGACACCGGGACAACCGGCCCGAGGATCGCGGTGCTGTACTACCGGGCGCAGCACCTGGCCGGAAATACCGCATACATCGAGTCGCTGTGCCGGGCCATCGAGGACGAGGGCGGGCGACCGCTGCCCGTCTACTGCGCATCGTTGCGCACCGCCGAACCGGAACTGCTGCAACGGCTCGGCGACGCCGACGCCATGGTGGTCACCGTGCTGGCCGCGGGCGGCGTCAAGCCTGCGACGGCGGCGGCTGGTGGTCTCGAAGACAGCTGGAACGTCGAACACCTGGCGGTCCTGGACATCCCGATCCTGCAGGGCTTGTGCTTGACCAGCCCGCGGGATCAATGGTGCGACAACGACGACGGCCTCAGCCCGCTGGACGTGGCCAGTCAGGTGGCGGTTCCGGAGTTCGACGGCCGCATCATCACAGTTCCTTTCTCGTTCAAGGAGATTGACGACGACGGGCTGATCTCGTATGTCGCCGACCCGGAGCGCTGCTCGCGCGTCGCCGGCCTGGCGGTCCGGCACGCGCGGCTGCGCCATGTAACACCCGCCGACAAACGCGCGGCTCTGGTGTTTTCGGCGTATCCCACCAAGCACGCCCGGATCGGCAACGCGGTGGGACTGGACACCCCGGCGAGCGCGGTCGCGCTGCTGCGCGCGATGCGTACGCGCGGGTATCAGGTGGGCGATCTGCCCGGTGTAGACAACGCCGACGGCTCGGATGGCACAGCCCTGATTCACGCGCTGATCGAACGCGGCGGACAAGATCCCGACTGGCTCACCGAGGGTCAACTGGCCGGCAACCCGATCCGGATGTCCGCCAAGGACTATCGGGCATGGTTTGCGACCCTGCCCACTGAACTGACCGAGGCGGTGCAGGCGCATTGGGGCCCGCCGCCCGGCGATTTGTTCGTCGACCGTAGCAACGATCCCGACGGCGAGATCGTCATCGCCGCGATGCAAGCGGGCAATCTGGTGCTGATGGTGCAGCCACCTCGCGGTTTCGGAGAAAACCCCGTTGCCATCTATCACGACCCGGACCTGCCGCCCAGCCACCATTATCTGGCGGCCTACCACTGGCTGGATGCCGGATTTGAAGCCGACGCCGTGGTGCATCTGGGCAAGCACGGCAACCTGGAATGGCTGCCGGGAAAAACGCTGGGCATGTCGGCGGCCTGCGGATCCGACGCCGCGCTGGGCAACCTGCCGTTGGTCTACCCATTCCTGGTCAACGACCCCGGCGAGGGCACCCAGGCCAAGCGTCGAGCGCACGCGGTGCTCGTCGACCACCTCATCCCGCCCATGGCACGCGCCGAAACCTACGGCGACATGGCCCGGTTGGAGCAGTTGCTTGACGAGCACGCCTCCGTCGCTGCGCTCGACCCCGGCAAGCTGCCCGCCATCCGCCAGCAGATCTGGACACTCATCCGGGCCGCCAAGATGGACCACGACCTGGGTCTGACCGAGCGGCCCGCCGAGGACTCGTTCGACGACATGATCCTGCACATCGACGGCTGGCTGTGCGAGATCAAGGATGTCCAGATCCGGGACGGATTGCACATCCTCGGCCAAAAGCCAACGGGGCAGGGCGAACTCGACCTGGTGCTGGCCATCTTGCGGGCCCGGCAGCTGTTCGGCGGGGAGCACGTCGTCCCCGGCCTGCGACAGGCATTGGGCCTGGCCGAGGACGGCAAAGATGAACGGTCCGCGGTTGACCGGGCCGAGGCCGTCGCCCGCGAGCTGGTCGCTGCGCTGCAGGCCACCGGGTGGAATCCCGATGCCGCCGACAGCCTCACCGACAACGCCGATGTCGCGGCTGTGCTGCGGTTCGCGGCCACCGAGGTGGTGCCCCGACTCGCCGGCACAGCATCCGAAATCGACCAGGTATTAAGAGCACTGGACGGCCGGTTCATCCCGGCCGGACCGTCGGGCTCGCCGCTGCGGGGCTTGATCAACGTGCTACCCACCGGCCGCAACTTCTACTCCGTCGATCCCAAAGCGATACCGTCCCGGCTGGCGTGGGAAGCCGGCGCGGCACTGGCTGATTCGCTGCTGGCCCGCTACCGCAACGACCACGAGCAGTGGCCCCAATCGGTTGGGTTGTCGGTATGGGGCACTTCGGCGATGCGCACCGCCGGTGACGACATCGCCGAAGTTCTTGCACTGCTGGGCGTTCGACCGGTCTGGGACGACGCGTCGCGGCGGGTCGTCGGACTGACGCCGATTCCGCTCGCCGAGCTGGGCCGGCCGCGTATCGATGTGACCGTGCGGACCTCGGGGTTTTTCCGGGATGCCTTCCCGCACGTGGTAACAATGCTCGACGACGCGGTGCGCTTGGTCGCCGACCTCGACGAGCCCCCCGGCGACAACTACGTACGCGCGCACGCCCAGGCCGACCTGGCCCAGCACGGCGATCAACGTCGTTCCACTACAAGGATTTTCGGCTCCAAGCCGGGAACATACGGTGCCGGCTTGCTGCAGCTGATCGACAGCCGAAACTGGCGTGACGATGCGGACCTTGCTGCGGTGTACACCGCCTGGGGTGGATTCGCCTACGGGCGCGACTTGGACGGTCGTGAGGCGGTCGACGACATGAACCGTCAGTACCGGCGAATCGCGGTGGCCGCCAAGAACACCGACACTCGCGAACACGACATCGCCGACTCCGACGACTACTTCCAGTACCACGGTGGGATGGTCGCCACGGTGCGGGCGCTGACCGGCCGAGCGCCCGCTGCCTACATCGGCGACAACACCCGGCCAGACGCGATCCGCACCCGCACTTTGTCCGAGGAGACCACCCGGGTATTCCGCGCCCGCGTGGTCAATCCGCGCTGGATGGCCGCGATGCGCCGGCACGGCTACAAGGGCGCATTCGAGATGGCCGCGACCGTCGATTACCTGTTCGGCTATGACGCCACCGCAGGGGTGATGGCCGACTGGATGTACGAACAACTCACCGAGCGCTATGTGCTGGACGCCGAGAACCGGAAGTTCATGGCGGAGTCCAACCCGTGGGCACTGCACGGCATGGCCGAACGGCTGCTGGAGGCGGCCGGCCGCGGTATGTGGGCAGGCCCGCAACCGGAAACCCTTGACGGGCTGCGCCAGGCATTGTTGGAAACCGAGGGCGACCTGGAAGGCTAGCTGTCGGCCCAATCTCAGACGAAGTCCGATCCGCCGTCCACGTTCACGGTGGCGCCAGTGACGTAGCCGTTTCGGCGCGATGCCAAATACGCGCTCAGGGAAGCGACCTCTTCGGGGAGCCCGGCACGACCGAGGTCGCACGGCTGATGAAAGTTGTTGTGGATCCAGGTCATAACGTCACGTGGATTTGTGGCGTCAAGGCCCTCTGCGGCGAGGATGTCCTTGAGTACCTCGGTGAAGCTGGCAGTCACGATGGTCCCGGGACAGACGCAATTAACGAGGATGCCATCCTTGGCAAGGCTTTTAGACAAATTCTTGGTGATGCTGGCCAACGCTGCCTTCGATGCCGTGTAGGCGACGATGCGCGGGTTTTGGCGCTGGATAGAGTGTGCCGACAGGGTCACGATGCGAGCCCAGCCCGCGGAGCGTAACAACGGCAACGAGGCGCGGATCGATCGCACGGCCGACATCGTGCCGAGTGTGAACGCTTCGTCCCATTGTGTGTCGTCCATCTGCTCGAAATAGCCGTCACCCGGTCCAATCGTGTGGACGAGGCTATTGAGTTGCCCCCAACGCTCCGAAACTGCGGCGAAGCCGTCGGCGATGGACTCGGCATCAGCCATGTCCACGCTGATCCCCACGGCATCCGGAGCGCCCGCCTCGCGTAGCGATATCACGGCGGCATCGAGCGCCCCTTGGCTTCTGGCCATCACTGCCACGCTGGCTCCCTCGGCCGCAAGGGTTTCGGCGATAGCCAGCCCCATGCCCTTGCTGCCGCCCGTGACCACGGCCGTCGATCCGGCGAAACCCAGGTCCATCGACGTCTCCCTCTGGTTGGTGTGCGGTTACTCAAAGCGAAACGCGGGCGATCGCTTCCGCGGTCACGCCAAGCCCGCCCAAGCAGAAATGGAGCGCCCGTTGGCGGACATCCTCGCGGTCGCAATCGCCAGTCGTCCATTGCCGCTCGATGCCCGCCCACACCACGGCGTGGATGGCCTGCGCGTCGGTCACTGGATCGATGTGATGGAACACGCCGTGCTGCAGGCCGCGTTGCAGGGCTTCGCTGAGCGGCTTGAGCAACTGCGCGTCCGCGGGCATGACCAGGTTGGCGGAGGCGAACATCTGCGATTGAGCCTCCAACGACACGCGGCGTAAATCGGATTTGATTCTGTCGTCGAATGCCAGGTCGAGTCGTCCATCGATCCACGCCGCCACTGCGTCGATCTCCGTGGTGGCAAACGCCATTCGTCGTCGTAGTCGCCGTTCCTCTGCGCGCGCCATTTCAAGTAAGAGCGCGGCCACCAGTTGGTCCTTGGAGTCGAAATGCCGATAGAACGCGCGGGTGCCCAATGCGGCTCGTTCAAGGACTGCGGCAATACTGAGTCCTCGAACACCCTGTTCGCGCAGAATTGTCGAAGCGGCGGCCAGGATTTCGCGGCGAACCGTGGGGTCGGGGCTCAGTTTGTTGCGTCGCCGCCGGCGAGGAGCGCTCATGGTTGTGTCCTCTGACGGGTCGGATCAGGCAGTCGCATCGTAGGCGGTGAGGTAGTCCGCAAACCGCTCGCGGACACCTTCTGGTGTCAGGCCGTAATCGGCCAGGTCATATTCGTGGGTACCGCGTGAGCCAGGGCGGTGCCCCTGTGCCCATTGCGTGACCGAATGCAAAGTGGCATCGGTAAAGGTCAAACCCAGGGACTCGTAACTGGTTTGCAGGGTGTGTACGGGATCAATCTGCAAATCGGCGAAGGAGACGTCGGCGAATCGCTCGTCGCCCGTCCGGTTGCGGAAATCCATTGCCCGCCGCACACCTTCAGCCCAGCTGTCGAGCTGCTCGCCGCCAAGTTCCTCCGCGTCGTTGCGGTCGCTACTCCAGCTGCGCACGTATTGGATGAGGCTGCACACGGAGGCCATTACCTTCGCCGGATCACGGTGACTCCAAAGGAATTTGGCGTGGGGGTATGCCTCGACGAGCGCGTCGAGGGCGAACATGTGCACGGGGGTTTTGAGGTGCCAGCGAGCCGGTGGGCAATGCCATTGCAACAGCTTGAGCACTCGCCGGTGAAACGTGTACGTCCCGCGCATGTCGCAATCCATCAGCCACGCCAGATATCCGGGTGCGCGGACGGCGCCGTCGAAGTGGAAGGTACGAAAGCTCATTCCCATCAGGTCCTGGCATTCGGTCGGGGCCGTGGGCTCGGAGTTGTGCAGCGTTCTCATCAACGGGAACATGTCGTCGAGCATCTTCAGGCCGGCCTCGGCTTGCGCGATCCGCGGGTCGCTGTCTTGGGTGGCGGCCTCCGGCGGCGGGGTGGGTGCCTGGGATTCCCACATCCGTAGTGACCGGAACTGGGGATCGGCACCCACCAGTTGGCTCAGCGCGGTCGTCCCGGTGCGGGGTAATCCGATCACGAAGACGGGTCCGCCGACGACCTGGTCGTCGATCTCGGGGTGGTGAGTGTAGGTGTCCTCGATCTTGAGGCGTTGGATCAGCGCGTTGCTGATGGTGGCGTGCTGGATGACCCGGCCGATGTCATTGAGGTCCGCCTCGGTGTTCAGCGCATCAACGATGCGTTCGAGTCCCTCGCGGTAGTAGGACGAGCCGAAATCCTCGAGACCGGTCGCGGCGCAAGCCCCTTCCTCTAACTCGTCAGCGTCGAATGTCACCGTCCGAACCTTTCGCGCACGGCGCGGCGACGCGCCGCAAGGATGGATGTCCGCTCGTCGGCGGTGACCGTCTTTGTGTCCGAGGGCAACTCCGCGTGGATTTCGTCGAATGGCACGAGTCGCATCGTCGGTGTCGGTGCCGTTTTGGTTCGCACGCAGCGCAGGATGATCGGACCGTTACTGTGGCCGGCGGTGTCGAGCCAATTCGCGACGCCCGGATCCTCAGCACACAGCACCACGCGCACCAGCCCGTCGGAATCCGTCACTGCCTGATGGGCGTTCAGGCTGGACTGGTGGCGCCCGTAATGAATGGTTTCCCACCACGGGTTGCCGATGGAAAAACTCCAGTAAATCCCTTCGGGCGGTTCAACTTCGACGATCAACGCCTCGCCGGGGCGCAGCTCCCAGCGACCGATGACCGGCTTGTTCTCCGCGGCCGCTCCGATGTCGGTACGGTCGATCGGCGGCAGGAAGCCGTTCGGTGGCGGCGCGGCACCGAATTGTAGAAAGAACGCCAGGTTGTCCTGAACGAAGTCGCCGAGGGCGATCAGCTGTCGCGATACCGCAACGTATGGATCGACCGACGGGCGTATTGCCTCCACGCCGTCTCCCAGCCGTTCAATGCGCAGCGACGATGCCGTCTCGGTATCCCAGTCGTAAAAGAAGTGCCGCACCGTCAACGTCGGATGGTCGCCGTCAATACGCATCCAATTTCCCGCTCGCCGCGTCTGCTCAGAGGCTGACAGCACCACTTCGAAGTTTCCGTCGGCGTCCACCTCGAGTTCGTCGACCAGTTCGTTCGCAGTTGCCACGATGCCGTTCATCGTCTGCAGCCCGACGTACCGGGCCGTGCCGCGATTGCCGAATAGCCGGTAACTCTCCCCGCCGTGCAGCACGGCCCGGGTGTACATGCAGTCGGGACACTCCATTCCCCAGGTGAGGATGTCATCGGTACTGGTGCGTTGGACCCATAGGATCGGATCCGGATCGAACCGCAACGCCTCATCGATACCCGCGGCAAGCAGGACGAGGAGATGGCGCATACCCGCGGCGAAATCGACCCGATTTCGGCGCGCCGGGTCGAATTCCACTACCTGAGCGGCTCCGCGAAGCCGGTCCATCAGGTACGACCACGCCCGCGCCAGGTCGACGTTGGCAGGTTCGTCCGATAGCGCCGCCTCAGCGATCGAGAACGGCAACCACGCCAACGGCTTCTTCGGGTCGCCCACGTTTTTCCGCCTCCGGTCGTAGCTACAAGCCCCTTAAACGAAAATAAAGTTTTCATTTAACGCCAGCTGACTATTGCAGCTTTTGACTGTGAAAGTCAAGGTTGGGTCGGTTCGGCGGTAGGTTGACACCGTGATGCCCACTCTCGCCGACCTCGCCAAGGCGCAATACATCCTGCTGACCACCTTCACCAAGGACGGCCGGCCCAAGCCGACTCCGATTTGGGCCGCTGCCGACGGTGACCGGCTACTGGTGATCTCCGAGAAAAAGTCTTGGAAGGTCAGGCGAATCCGCAATACCCCCCGGGTGACGCTGGCCACCTGCACCATGCGCGGACGCCCGACCAGCGAGCCGGTCGAAGGCACTGCGGCGATCCTGGACAAGTCGCAAACCGGCGCCGTCTACGACGCGATCGGCAGGCGCTACGGCATCCAGGGCCGGCTGTTCAACTTTGTCAGCAAGTTACGCGGCGGCATGGAAAACAACGTCGGCCTCGAGCTCAAAGTAGCTGGAAGCTAACCGGACAAGCTCACCGATGGGCACCGTCTTAATCCCGATCCCGGACCGCGACTTCGACCCGACCGAGGTCGCGGTCAGCTGGCGCGTTTTGACCCGCAACGGGCATCGGGTGCTCTTTGCCACCGAAAGCGGCACGGCCGGGGCGGCTGACGACATCATGGTCACCGGCCGCGGGTTGGACATCTGGTCTGCGCTACCAATATTGGGCGTTATCCCGGTAATCGGGCTGATGCTGCGGGCAAATAAGGACGGCCGCGACGCTTACGCCGCGATGGTCCAGTCCGCCGAATTTCAGCATCCTGTCAGCTGGTCTCAGGCCACCCTCGACGACATCGACGCACTGTTACTGCCCGGCGGACACCGCGCCCGCGGAATGCGCAGCTACATCGACAGCGAGATACTCCAGCGGTTGGTGGTGGACGCCTTTGCCCGTGACGTGACCGTGGCCGCGATCTGTCACGGTGTGTTACTTGCCGCGCGCAGCGTTGATCCCGCGACGGTTCGCTCGGTGCTCTACGGACGCAAGACCACGGCGTTGACGTGGGCAATGGAGCGGCTCGCCTGGCGGCTCACCCGGGTCACCCGATTCTGGGATCCCAATTACTACCGGACTTATACCGAGGAGCCCGGACAGCCCGGCGGATACATGTCAGTGCAGTCCGAAGTCACCCGTGCCCTTGAAGATCCGGCGGACTTCTGCGACGTCGTCCGCGGATCGCCGCAGTGGTGGCTCAAGTCCTCGGGAATGGCAAGGGATACGGCGACCGACTCGCGGCCGGCATTCGTCGTCGACGACCGTAACTACGTGTCGGCGCGCTGGCCCGGCGATACGCACACCTTCGCGACAGTTTTGTCGCAAAAGCTTAAGTCAGCGGATTAGACCTCGATGCCTTCGGCGGCATTCGAGGCGTCGACGTCGTACGGACCCATTTGCTTGGCCGTGAAGGCATCGGGGCTATTCCTGTCGCGCATCACCATGTTGGGAACCGTCACCCCGAATACGGCACTGCCGACAGCGCCGATCAACCCTGTCACCCAGTCTTTTCGGCCAATCGGCCGCTCCTGGCCGACGGCCTTGAGGTAACCGATACCGATGGGCAGATGCAACAGCAGCGCGGTGAGAATTCCCGGGCCATACTTCGCTCCGGCCTTTCTAGGAATGACGATGCCGTGCAGCACGATCTGGCTCCAGCCACCAGGACTGGTGCCAGTCCAAGCCACCTCTTCTTCGGAAATAGCACCGGCGCAAGGTAGAACGGGTAGGCCAAGCCGGTGTTGATCACCATCGCCGTCTGCGGGTTCAGTGGGTAATTGCGGGGCGAATCGCTCTTGAACAGGCCGCGATTGAACTGGCCGGGAAAGTAGCCGGGCTCCACGTACTCCTCATACTGATGGGCCATTAGCGCCATAAGGTTTGCGGCCGAGAGGATTTGCGGCCTCGTCAGCCGTTTGCCGGCCACCGCTGTCACTCCGCCGACGAGCATCGCGATGACGGCGCCGATGCGCGGCCACTGTGCCCGGTAGCGGTCCACCAACACTACGTGGTCGCTCCCGCTCCCAGATGTTCGCCGAAGAACGCGAAGACCCGGCTCCAGGCATCGTCGGCCGCGGCCCGGTTGTAGCCGAAACCAGCGATGCGAAGCAGTGGCTGGGCGGGGTTCTGGTCCGCGAAGCTGTGACCCGCGCCGGGGTAGGCCTTGATGTCGGCGGTGATCTGCTTGGCCGCGGTCACTTCGCGCAATTTGTTGGGCGCGCCGATGCCCAGCGGGTCGCGGCGGCCGAAGCTGGCCACAATCGGGCACGCCCCGTCCAGCGTCTCGCTCAAGTTGCGCGGCAGTGGGGTGCCGTAGAACGGGGCAGAAGCGCTAAAACCTTTGGGCGACATAATGAGTGCGAAACCACCACCCATGCAGAAGCCGGCGATGCCGACTCGCCCGGAACATTCCGACATCGACTGCAAGTGGTCGCGCGCTGCCAAGATGTCATCAAGTGCGCGGCCACGCTTCGTCAGCAGCTCGCGCATGACCCTGGGGATGCATCGGGCGAGTCCACCCCGGGCGAACATATTCGGAGTGAGTGCCAGATAGCCTGCCTGCGCGATGCGCTGCGAAATCAGTTCATTGTTCGGCGCGTAACCGACTGCGTCGTGGATCACCACCACACCCGGCCACGGGCCTGTTCCCTGGGGAACGCCCAGCAGCGCATCGATCGGTCCGTCGGGGGCCTCGATCTGAATCGTTGTCATAGCGTCATCTAACTGCAGCCGGGTTGTGCATCACCAGGGGAACTCAAGCGTGACCCGCAGACGTTGGCATCACATGCTGTCGCGGCTGTTGCTCGTCTACGCGGTCGTCGAGCTGGCGGTGATCATTGCGCTGGCGTCGACGATCGGGTGGGGCTGGACCCTGCTGGTGCTGCTGGCCACCTTCCTGCTTGGGTGGGGCCTGTTGGCGCCCATGGCGGGCTCGCATCTGATTCGCCAATTCGGGCAATTGCGATCCGGTCTGACCGAACCGCAGAGCGCGGTGAACGACGGCGCGCTGATCACGCTGGCCATGGCGCTGGTGCTGGTTCCCGGGTTGGTCACGACGGTGTTGGGGCTGTTGCTGCTGGTACCGCGGATACGGGCGGTCGCCGGCCCTGGCCTGGCCGGGATTGCTCTGCGCGGTTTGCAGCGGCGGGTACCGCTGATCATCAACACGACCGTTTTCACGGCCGACTCCCGTCGCTGCTACTCCGGCGACCGCAGCGACTATATCGACGGCGAGGTCATAGACGTCAAAGACTTCGAGCCGCCGATCTTGCCGCAGGGCCCGATTGACGAGGAGCGGCCACCACGGCCCACATCGTCGCGGGGCTCGATCTAAGTTTTGGCCTGTGACCGAAACCGACCGTCCGGCTTCTCCTCAGGCGGTTTCACGGCCTGCATCGTCGCCGGACGAAATTTCCACGACGCTGCTGGTGAACGGCCGGGTGCACAGCCCCAGCCATCCCGACGCCACCGCCATGGCGGTGCGCGGCGACGTCGTCGCGTGGTTGGGCAGCGATGACGTCGGCCGCAGCCAGTTTCCGGGCGCCGACGTCGTGGATCTGGACGGTGGCTTCGTCGCGCCGGGATTCGTGGACAGCCACATCCACTTGAGCGCGACCGGCCTCGCCCTCACCGGGCTGGACTTACGGCCTGCCACGTCGCGCGAACAGTGCATTCAGATGATCGCCGCCCATGCCTCCGCCCACCCGGGCCAGCCGGTGTGGGGGCACGGCTGGGACGAGTCGTCGTGGCCCGACAACACTCCACCGAGCACAGCCGACCTCGACACGGTGCTCGGTGACCGGCCCGCCTATCTGGCTCGCGTCGACGTCCACTCCGCGCTGGCCTCGTCGGCGCTGCGACGGATGGCTCCGGAACTCCCGGCGGCAGCCGGCTTCAACGTTGAGCGGCCGCTGGCCGGCGATGCACACCACCTGGTCCGGGCCGCCGCCCGCGACCTGCTGACCGCCGAGGAGCTGGCCGAGGCCCGGAGCGCGGCGCTGCAGGCCGCCGCCGCAGCGGGCATCGTCGCAGTGCACGAATGCGCCGGCCCCGAGATCGGCGGGCTCGATGACTGGCTGCAGCTTCGCGCCCTCGATCACGGCGTCGAGGTGATCGGCTACTGGGGTGAGGCGGTGACCACCCCCGCACAGGCCCGCGCGCTGATGGACCAGACCGGAGCCCGCGGGCTGGCCGGTGATCTGTTCGTCGACGGGGCGCTCGGGTCACGCACCGCCTGGCTGCATGAGCCGTACGCCGATGCGCCGGACCGCACCGGCACCTGCTACCTGGACCCCGACGTCATCGAAGCGCATATGCGGGCATGTACCGAGGCTGAGGTGACGGCCGGTTTCCACGTCATCGGGGATGCCGCGGTCTCGGCGGTGGTCGCCGCCATCGAGCGGGTAGTGGCAGACCTCGGGGTGGCTGCCGTCGCCCACTGCGGGCACCGACTGGAGCACCTGGAGATGGTGACCGCCGATCAGGCTGCCAAGCTGGGCGCGTGGGGCGTCATCGCCAGCGTGCAGCCCAATTTTGATGCGCTGTGGGGCGGCGTCGACGGCATGTACGCTCGTCGACTCGGTGCCGAACGAGGCAGCCAACTCAACCCACTTGCGCTGTTAGCATCCCAAGGCGTGCCCCTCGCACTCGGTACCGACGCCCCGGTGACGGGTCTTGACCCGTGGGAAACCGTGCGCGCAGCCGTCAATCATCACACTCCAGGCAGTGCGGTGTCGGCACGGGCAGCATTCGCTGCCGCGACCCGGGGCGGCTGGCGGGCGAGCGGTGCCCGGGACGGCACCACCGGGACCCTGGTGCCAGGTGCGCCGGCCTCCTACGCGATCTGGGACGCCGGAGCCCTCGACGTGAGCGCACCCCGCGACGCCGTCCAGCGCTGGTCAACCGACCCGCGCTCGCGAGTGCCTGCACTGCCGCGCTTGGGCCACGCCTCACCGAGTTGTCGCCGGACCGTGCATCGGGGCGCTGTCATCCATGGCTAGAGGTCGACACGAGCGGCCCGACGAGGCCGACGAGGTCACCCCGGCGGATGAGGGCCTGAAGAGCTCCCCCGACACGGATCCGGTAAACGACCAAGCCGAATCGGAG
>DASXMA010000333.1:0-4956 GCA_036495965.1 Mycobacterium sp. | reverse complement strand
GGGAGTCACGACGCTGCGACAGCGCGATACGGTGACGGCGGGGACATCTCCCGCGATGTCGTTCCATGCGGAGGCGTCGGCGCCCAGGCTCTCATCTATGACGTTGCTCCCGCCACAGGGCCCCGGAAAGGTCGCATCTCAGCAGGTCAGGGCGCATGTCATGGCTCGTTCGGGGTTGCGGGAGTGATGTCGCGGGGCGATGCTGGGGTGACCGGCCGGGCGCAGAATGCTGATGGCGGTGTTGCGCAGGGTCGCCATGAGCCGTGGCAGGGTCCCGGTGCGGACTTGGGAGCGGTCTTCGTCGAACGTCACGTGCCTGACCCAGTGGGGCTTGTTCTCGTCACCCCCTCACGTTCCCCAGGTCACAGACCCGTCAGTCGACCTTTCCGGGGCCCTGGAGCTGGCTGGCAGCACCGGAGAGAAAAGAACTCAGATCACAGCCTTTTCATAGCAAGGATCTGGCCGAAATTCCCCGGAGAATCAAGGGTTTTGGAGTCAATGTGATTGAACGAGACCCAGGCTTTTGTCCACAATTGTGGGCAAAGTGTGGGCAGAAATAGCAAAGGGCCGATCCTCAAAAGAGGTCAACCTGCTTGACCAGTTTAGCTGACGCTGCACTGACCCTCCAGCGTCGGGATTCCATACCGCGCCGCAGCCATTAGCGGAATCACCTGAGGGCATGTTCGTCAGCAACAGCAGCTCCATCGGCCGAGGCCGAGTCGGCCAACCCTGAGGGATACCCTTGTTGAGTATTCGATGGATTCGCGCCGGCGTCGCCGCACCCCGAGTTACAGCACGACGACGCCGATCATGAAAACTTCGACGATCGCGCCAACCGAGTCTGCTGGGTTGCGAGATATGAGTTCCTTCCTCCTGTTTTGCGTTCGTTTTAGGCGCGGAGACTCCTTAGACCGACGCGGACTTCGCTGACCAGGATCTCGGGCTGCTCGAGAGCTGCGAAGTGTCCGCCCTTCTCGGCCTCGCCGTAGTGAATCAAGTTCGAGTAGGTGTCTTCGATCCAGCTTCGTGGCGGGCGTGGGATATCGCGTGGGAATACGGTCACCGCGACCGGTAGCGTCAGTTTTGGGCCGGCGAAGCTGCCCGATTTGTTCTCCCAGTAGATGCGGCCGGACGACGCGGCACTGTTGGTGTACCAATAGAGCGATATCGCGTCGAGCATGTCATCTGTGCTGAGAGCGTCCTCGGCGAGCCCGTGATTGTCCGTCTTGGATTGAAACTTGTCGTAGATCCAGGCTGCCTGACCGGCCGGAGAGTCGGCCAGAGCGATTCCGACGGTCTCTGGCTTCGTGGCCTGAAGGTGATTTGATCCGCCGAGATCGCCGGTGTAGAGGGCGAGGGTGTCCAAGGCGTTGCGCTCTTGGTCCGACAGCGTGTCGGGTATCTGCGCCGGGAAAACATATTGCGTGTTCAAGTGAATCCCGAGAAGACCCTCGGGTCGCATGGCTCCCAGGGCGGTTGTTACGACGGCGCCCCAGTCACCGCCTTGAGCGGCCCAATTTTTGTAGCCGAGACGCTTCATCAGTTCTACCCATGCCGTTGCGATACGTGAAACAGTCCACCCCGTCTCGGTCGGCTTCTGGGAAAACCCAAATCCGGGCAGCGACGGGACGACGACGTCAAAAGAATCTTCTACGTTCGCTCCGAACGCCACCGGATCAGTTAGCGGGCCAATCAGCTTCAGGAATTCGACGATCGAACCGGGCCATCCGTGCGTCAGGATGAGGGGCATCGCATTTGGATTCTTGGACTTCACATGGATGAAGTGAATATCCAGCCCATCGATCGTGGTCAGGAACTGCGGGAAACGATTGAGCTCCGACTCGAACCGGCGCCAGTCGTACTCTCGTTCCCAATAGCTGATTAGCGATTTCGCATTCTCCAAACGAACACCCTGCGACCAGTCGGAGACAGTCTCCGGATTCGGCCATCGAGTCTTGGCCAGTCGCTGCTTCAAGTCGTCAATTTCGGAGTCCGAGATCGCGACGGTGAACGGGCGGACCAGGGTTGAAGTAGCGGGCGTCGGTGCGGTCATTGGCTTTTTCTCCTGAGGTTCGATTCACGTGCAGTGCTCGTTGCGCACGGCTGTGCAATGCCCACCGATGTGCAACCTACTCCATTGCACACCGGCGTGCAATAATTTGACTGTGCAGACCGAATCCGCCCGGGTGCCAGGGCCCCGGAAAGGTCGGCTGACGGGTCTGTGACCTGGGGAAACGTGGGGGTGAGCGGCGTGGCGTGTGTGACGGATGAGGCCTGTGGGGCTGGGATTGGAGTTCCTCGGCACCAACTCCAGCCGGAAGGCCCCACCCGTCGATGCCATCTTCCCCGGTGGTGGGCCGGTCGGGTCCACGCTGCGCAAGCTGCTCGCTCGCCTCGACGCGGCCGCGGTGCGGGCATGGTGCAGGGTCCGGCAGGTCGCGGGCCGTCGGATGATCGCGATCGACGGCAAGACGGTCCGGGGCGCCCACAGCAGCGCAACCACCGCACCACATCTGATCGCTGCGCTCGACCGCCAATCCGGGGCGGTTCCCGGGCAGCATCAGGTGGCTGCGAAGTCCAGCGAGATCCCCGCCGCGCGCGAGCTCCTGGCCTTCTTCGATGCCGCTGACCTGCGCGGATGCGGCATCACCCTTAATGCGATGCACACCCGGTCCGGCACCGCCGCGGTCATCGTGGCCGCTGGCGCGGACTACGTGTTCACCGTCAAGAACACCAGCCGGCCGTGCTCAAGGCGCTCAAGAAGCTTCCGCGGGGCAAGGTCACGGTCGCCTCCCGCAGCACCGGCCTCGAGCACGGCCGCCCGATCACACGCAGCATCAAAGTGATCGACGCTCCCGCGCGGATCACCTTCGCCGCAGCGGTCCAGATCGCCCAGGTGCGACGCACCAGGACCAGCAACAAGACCGGGAAGAAGAACATCGAGGTCGTCTAGCTGATCACCTCGGTCAGCCACCACACCGCGCCACCGACGGTCCTGGCCGCTCGGACACCGGGCATCGAGAACAAGCCCCGCTGGGTCAGGGACATGACGTTCGACGAAGACCGCTCCCAAGTCCGCGCCGGGACCCTGCCACGGCTCATGGCAACCCTGCGCAACACCGCCATCAGCATTCTGCGCCTGGCCGGCCACCCCAGCATCGCCCAAGCCCCGCGATATCACTCACGCAACCCCGAACAAGCCCAGCCGCGGGCGCGGCCGGAACGCCCGGCTGTACCTGTACCGGTTTCCGGCCCGGACTTCTCCGAACGCGACCGGGCCCTGCTCACCTTGATCCGCCCGCACCTGCACCGAGCCTACCTCGACGCCGAACGCCGCCGTCCGCGGCCGACGGCCAGCAGACCGCCTAAGGGGCTCCCGCGCAGATCTGAGGGTGCCGACGCCGCCGGGTTACGCGGCCGGCCGATGCTCCGCCCCGGCCCTTAGCGCGAGGGTGGAAGCAATCCAGCACTGGGGGGAGGGATCCCTGATGGCGATGCAGAGCGTGTCGACCGGTACGACCCGGCAAGTTGGGGGCCGTGCTGGCGGTGACCCCGCCTACAGGCGACCCCTAGGGCGGCGGCATGAGAGCGGCGCGCAGCACCTGCCGGTAGCTCTCGCGGAGGTCGTCGCGATTCTCCTCGCCGACGGCCGGCACCGTGTCATCCGGGATCTTGGCCTCAGTGACGACGATGATCGCGGCGCGCTCGGCTGCAACTTCGAGGAGATCGGCAGTTCTTATGGATAAGGGAATAGGGATCGAATTGTATTACGATGTTGCTGTCATCGGTGGTGGCGCCGTGGGCCTCGCCTACGCAATCCGCGTCAAACGGGACGATCCTGAGCTGCGGGTTCTCGTCCTGGAAAAGGCGACGGAACCTCGCTTCAAAATCGGGGAGAGCACGCTCTCTGTGACCGTCGAGAACCTGCTCGAGCTCGGCTTCACCATGCCGCAGTTGCGGCGACTGTTCACGATCAAGTCGGGTCTGGGATTCTGGTACACCGACTCCGCGACCGATGAGCTCGTTTCCCCGGTCGACGTCTGCAACACCGAGGAGACATTCCAGGTCGAGCGCCGACCGATGGAAATCGCGCTTACCATCCTCGCCCAATCGTGCGGGGTGGAGATCCGGTCTGGGACCGCCGTCTCCACGGGCAGGTCGCGGCTGGACGGGCCGGACCCGATGCTCGTCATGCGCGGTTCGTCAGGGGCCGCGGACCCGGTTCACTGCCGGGTGGTCTGCGACGCGAGCGGTCCCGCCTCGGTGATGGCACGCGCACGGGGAACGCACCGCAAGCAGGAGCACATCAACACGAATGCGTACTGGTCGCACTTCCGGAAAACGGCATCGCCAGGGATCCCGGGCTGGGACGCCCCGATGACACACCACATTTGCTTCCCGCAGGGCTGGTTCTGGTTCATCAACCTGTGCTCCTGGGAGAGCTCCCCCACGCCCAACCTGACCGCGATGATCAGTGCTCTGCTCAAGGATCGCCGGGACGAAGAGGACATGCCGGATCGCCAGGAATGGGCAAACCGGTTCGGCTGCACGCACTCACTGCGCGTCTCGATCGGCGTGTCACCCCGGTCGGACCTGGACTATCCGCCACCCGGCGGGGCACGGGAGCGATTCTGGCACTACGTCGACGCTTACCCGGCCATCCAGGAGATCATGCGTTATTACGAAGAGGTGCCGGATCCGTACCAGGGAAAGCCCGCTTACGGTTATCTGAAGGAGATCGAGCATTACAGCACCTCGTACGCTGGCGAGGGTTCCCTCTCGGTCGGAGATGCCGCGTTTTTCGTCAATCCGCTATTCTCCAAGGGTCTCGCGTTCGGCATGTTCTGCGCAAAAGAAGCGGCGCGGGCGACGGCCGGTCACCTGAAGGACCCGGCGCGCGGCGATTTCGCGAGGTACGACAGGCTGCTCCATTCGGTCTACCGCGCGCTGTCCACG
>DASXMA010000332.1:0-5257 GCA_036495965.1 Mycobacterium sp. | reverse complement strand
ACCCCGGCGTGGCGGGCGAAAGCGGCTTCGCTTTTAAACCGGGCCACCCCGGCGGCTTCACCGACGAGTTTGGCCGCGGTCAACTCCGCACAACCCGGCAACGCCAGCAGCGCCGGCGCAACCGTGCGAACGCGTTCGCCGATGCGCTGAGCCAACGCATCAATCATCTCGGTGAGCCGAGTGATGTCGGCCAACTCGTCGCGAGCCAGCTCAGCGACCAGACCGCGCTGGGTAGCCAGCCACTGAGTCAACAAAGTGCGGTGCTTGGGCAGGTGCAGCGAGCGTGGCTTAGGTGCGCGTCCGGGATCGAGTTCGTGAACTCGCCACAACAGTCGATTGATCGTCGAAGTACGTTGCCCAACAAGATGTTCACGCCGATCCACCAGGAGCTTCAACTCTCGCGAAACCTCGTCGTGAGAAGCGACGGGAAGGTCAGGCTCCCGCAGGAATGCCCGCGCCACAGCCAACGCATCGATGGGATCAGACTTACCCCGAGTCCGTGCCGACGCGCGGGTCTGGGCCATTAACTTCGACGGGACCCGGACCACCTTTTGGCCGGCCGTCAGCAAGTCGCGCTCTAGACGCGTAGACAGATGCCGACAATCCTCGATGGCCCACACCACCTCAGCACCGAAACGTTCCCGCGCCCACCGCAACGCCTGATGATGCCCCGAGAAAGTGGCCGACACGACCTTTTCACCCAGCTTCTTGCCGACCTCGTCGACGGCCACAAACGTGTGCGTGCGCTTGTGAACATCGGCTCCAACAACAACCATGGTGGTTGCCTCCTTCACTGTGAGGTGATGGTTGGGCCGGTCGGCGGACACATCTCAGTGGGGGCGGTGCCACGCTCCTATCAAGTCACGCCGGCCGGTCCTTCACACCCGATGCCGACAAAACGCATGAACGCCAACCCAAGGGCGGCACGGAGCTTACGAGCCAGACACCAGGTGATCAGGATCCAACCACCGCAACATGCGGCGACCTCACCCTGACACTGAGCGGAGCGTAGGACCGGGCGGCGCCGGCGGCACCTCACCTTTTTGTTCGGGCAGGTCGCAAGACACCGAAAACTGACCCCGCTCCCCGGCTTACACTTCGGCAATGTTCTCGGAGACGCGCTATGCGATGAACGGGGACTTGCGTGTCGCATATCGCGCGTCACGCGAGGGTCCTCGCGACATGGTGTTCGTCCCGAACTGGTTCACAAACTGTGAGGTCCTTCCGGAGCTACCGTCCATTCAGGGCTGGGTCGAGGCGATGACACCGCTTGGTCGACTGATCTTCTTCGATCACCCGGGCACGGGTGCTTCCGATCCCGTCACGCCGGGCGCGCTGCCGACTTTGGAGCAATGGGCCGACAGCATCACCGCGGTGCTCGACGATCTCGGGAGCAGCGAAGCGGTCCTCGTCGCGGCCGACGGCGCGTTCGCGACAGCGGCGCTGTTCGCAGCAACACATCCGTCCCGCACCACCGCCCTGGTCGTGCTTGAGGGCTACGCGGATGATCCGATAGCTCAACCCACCGATGGAGTCAATCGCGAGATAGCCAACGCTGCCATAACCGCCATGTGGGGGACCGGGGAGTTCCAACATGCGGTCAATCCGGACATGCCGTGGAACGAGGAGATCCGGGCAGCGTGGGCCCGACTGGAACGCCTGGCGGCGAGCCCAGGCACCTTCGCCCTCATGCTGCCCCTGGTGTCCGGAATCGACGTGCGGGCATTGCTTCCCACAGTCCGCGTCCCGACACTCGTCGTCCAGCACACCGATGATCCGTTCGTCACTCCCGAGTGGGGCAAGTACGTCGCTGATCACATACCGGATGCGAAATACGTCGAACTGCCGGGACGCAACTATTGGCACTTCGTCGAACCCTGGCGACCATCCTTCCAGGCGATCGCCGAGTTCCTCACCGGCGAGCAGGCCGACGTGGCCGACGACCGTGTGCTCGCCACGGTGCTCTTCACCGACATCGTGGACTCGACGCGGTGGGCCGCAGAGATGGGCGATCGTGACTGGCATGCGCTGCTCGATGCGCACGACGCCGTCGTCCGGGCACAACTCGCTCGCTTTCGCGGCCGCGAGGTGAACACGTCGGGAGATGGCTTCCTCGCGATGTTCGACGGCCCTCAGCGAGCGATCCGCTGCGCCATGGCAATTCGCGACGCGGTGCAATCGCTCGGCATCCAGGTGCGCGCCGGGTTGCACACCGGGGAGTGTGAGGTCCGCGGCGATGACATTGGTGGGATTGGCGTGCATATCGGCGCCCGCGTCAGCGCGTTGGCGGGGCCGAACGACGTGCTGGTGTCCAGCACGTTGCGTGACTTGGTGATTGGGTCCGGGCTCGAGTTCGAGGACCGCGGCACTCACGAGCTCAAGGGCGTGCCCGGCGAATGGCGCCTCTTCGCCGTCGCCACTCGGTAGCGGTGGATTTCCTTCCCGCTACACCGACGTCGCCGAGATGTCCCACGTCATACTGTGCCCCTTATCAAAGTGAGGCGAAAACTCGCCCGATAACACGGTGCACAGCGCCACCGACGGACCAGCGTTTTGCCTGCTCAGCACAACGTTCAACTGCTCGGCACCCCCAAGATGCCGGGCGAACCCAAGCGGGTGCAGCCTTCGCGAAATACCGATCTAACCAGGAAAAACAAACCCAAGTGATGTCGTGGGCCGCATTTGCGAAAATAGCTAGGGGCCCTCGACTCCGAATAGTCCATTCCCTCCCGGGATTGACACACCCCCACTCCATCAGACTGGAAACGCATTGCAGCACAACAGATTCGAGAGCAAATGATTGGCCGCGATCCTGGGCACGCTATCCAAGAGGACGCCGCGCCGCGGGGAACCTGGCCGTGGTCAAGCCGATGACGGCGAATTCACCATCGGCTTAGGCGATGTGATTTAGCGCCGTTCCTTGAAGTGTCTTAGGCGATTCGCTAGCACCAGCAGCTCCAGCTGTTGTGCCTCGTTGCAGGTGGAGCCCGCCCTTCGTTTGCTGGTCGTCGTATAGGTCCATCAGGGTCACGTAGCGCCACCATGACGTGACTTGGAGGTGCAGCCAGTCGCGCAGTTCTTCTACGGTCATGTCGCGCCAGTCCCCGTAGCTGTGGCGTTGGTTGGGGTGTGTGTTCATCCGTGGTCACCTCCTTTCATTCGGGTTAGGCGTGCCAGACACCGCGCGGTGCCCGGAACATGTCGACGTAGCACGCGCCGATGCGCCGGACTAGAAGTCTGGTATTTCCATTACGCAATCTTTTAAGTATGTAAGAAGCCGATTCAAGTGATTGTCGGTATGATCGTACTCGAGTCGGCGGCCAAACGAGCCGCCAAACTGCTAAGCGTCAGCCTGGGTAGCCATCAACTCCCGCGCTGGGATTTGGCTGCTCGCGTAGACAGACCCGATGAGGATCGGGCCCCGCCCCGAGGAGAGCTAAATGAGCAACCTGAGCCGTACGCCAGGCGAAAACCTCCATCTGGCGGGGTGTTTTCCGGTCAACGCCGAAAAACACTGGTGGGCGGCCAATACGGTTGCGCGGATGGCGAAACACTACGCGACCACCGAAAGCCGCATCGACGAAGTGAAGATCGGTTTCGAACTGCTCTTGCCGTCCGGCATAGATGGCGTACCACCTACGACTTTCGTCATCGACGGGATCAAGCTCATCCACAATCAGGGCGCTGGCGAACCACCGAAGATCAGGCTGACGTCTGATCTCCCTGAAGGACCGTACACCGTCGACTTCCCGCTTGACGCCGTCGTCACCATGATCGCCGAGCCCAAGGACGACGACTGAGTTTTTCGTGATGCCACGAAAAAGAACGTTGTGCTGCTTAGCTCCGGGTAGTCATGACGCGGCTACCAGGAGCCCTTTTATACGGTGACGGGCCCCTCCCGAGGAGAACAGAGCGGCCCGATCGATTAGTCAGACGCGGACGCGGGCCAATCGGTTCCCCACTCGGTCAACTCGGCGCGTTCATCGAGCAGCACATCCGCCACGGCTATCGACCGCAGCGGTCCACCGCGCTCCTCGGGCGGTAGCGTCGGGTATTTACGAGCGAAGAACCGCGGAGCTAGAGCCGACTGGCTGCGTACGCCGCGGCCTGATTTGTCATTCCGGACTGAACATATGAGACGTGTGCCCTCGGATTCCTGCCTTCGGAGCAGATTGGGTCGTCGGGAACGCACAGGTCAATCGTCTTGGGGCGGTAAAGCGGGCTGATTGTAGGGAGCTCGCCGCCTCCGAGCATCCTTGCGAATGTGCTCTCCGGATTGCCGAAGACGGCGACCGCGGCGACATGATCAAGCACCTGCGGCGGCAGTTGCTCGGTAGTCATATCGATTACTCCGGCGCCCTGCGAATATCCACCAAGCACCACTCTGGTGTTAGGGCAGCTCCCGACCACGGATTGGACATCTGCACGTGCATCGCCGGCCCCAGCTATCGAGCTCCTGACGAAATCGTCGGTGGCGGGGTAGTTGACCGCGTAGACCACGACGGACCGGCCAGGAACTCTTGATCTAAGCGAATCGACGAATGCCTGGCCCACGCTGCCGACGCCGGGAGGTTCGTTGGTGCCGCGTGCAAACACCACCTCGACGTCGGAGCAGGCTCCGGCAGAAGCGTAACAAGTGTCGATGAGTGTGCTCAGGAGCGCCCACGTCATCGCTACCGCCACACCAAGGATGCGAGCGAAGGTGCTTGCGCTCATTGCTAAATGCTCACATATCGGGGGCAGCCATCAGGGCTCATCGTCGCTTGAGCACCAGCAATCCTGAGCCACGAACACAGCCACGCCGGTATATTCAGACCGTGATAATCGGGCTGTCAGCGCTGTAACCAGTGGCGACAGAGTGCCGTCGTCTTCCAGAGAAAAGGAATCCCAACATGAAGACGAGAGTATTGATGGCCACGGTCGGCGCTGCAGCGGCAGCCTTGGCCGCTGGTGTTATGTGGACCGCACCCTCGGCCTCGGCTGACACCGACTATTGCAATGCGCTTTCACCCAGGGACGCTCACGAGTGCAACTGCGGCTTCGACTTTGCCCCCGGTAGTCAGGAGCTTCAGCAGTGCCTGTCGGGAAATGCGGTTGCGCCCGGTCCCGCGCAACCTTAGCTGATAGGTCATGAGCTGTAACTGAGCGAACTCTTGTTGGAGTTCGATTCAGAGGAGGCGGTTCATGTCGATGTTGGGGGTTGCCCTTGATCCGGCGATGGTGATCGTTGCGGTGGATCCGGGAAAGGTGCTGAACC
>DASXMA010000331.1:0-16705 GCA_036495965.1 Mycobacterium sp. | reverse complement strand
TTGGTCACCTTGCCAGTTTTGGTCCCAGGGGCCATTGTGCCAGTGGCCCTGGTCGCGGGCTTCACCGTCGTACCAGTGGTCGTCGTGGCAGCGGCCCCCGTCCCAGTTGCCGCCCCACCCTGGATCCCACCACTGGCCGGGGCACCAGTGATAATCCGGGAACGGCGCGGGTTGGGCCTGGGCGACGGCAGCCGCCCCCAAACCCGCGAGCCCTAAACCGGCGGTCATAACGACCGTTGATGCCGCGACGCGTGCGATGTTCTTCATGCCGGAAGCAGTACCCGCTCCAGTGCCGACGAATCCTGCTCAGCCGCTAGTTTTACTACTTCCACGGCCTTCAGGCCTGGCGCTGTGGAAGTGCCTAAACCGCAGTTGATGCGTATTAAACCGCCTCATGGGCCGCCTCAAGGAGAGCAGGGGCGGCCCATGAGGCGGTTTAATAAGGGCGATGAACATGCGACGGCTGACAGTGGCACTGGCACTGGCGAGCGCGTGCATTTTCGTTGCTTCCTGTAGCACCTCCAAGCACCCACCGGTCGCGGCGGACGCCCTCGACGGGGTGCTGCTCAGCATTGCCGAAATCGAGATCGCTATGAACGCCCAAGGGATAGCGGTCAACGGAACATCCACCGAGATGTCTGACGACAGTCCCAGTGTCCCGGACAAGGATTGTCGATTCATCGACCTCCCAGCGGAGACCTCCGTCTACAACGGCAGCGGATGGATCGCCGTGCGCTCGCAGTACTTACGCGAACCCATTGACCTCGTTCATCAAGTCTGGCAGGCGGTCGTGTCGTTTCCCTCCGCCAAGGACGCGGCCCGCTTCTTCAGCGCGTCGGCCCAGCGCTGGCCGGCCTGCTCGAATCGCCAATACCACTACATCAACGACCCAGGCACGCCCGACACGGTTTGGACGGTGGGGCAGATCGCCAACCTCAGCGACACCCTGAGCGCCACTAGAGGCACTGAGGGGGGGTGGGCCTGTCAGCGCGCGTTGACCGTGAGCAACAACGTCGCCGTCGATGTCGCAGCGTGCTCCGCCAGCCCAGCGGACGCCGGGGTCAACATCGCCCACCAGATCGCGGCGAAGGTGGCCAAGCTGTAGCGAGGCGCAGCGTTCCGGGCAGCGGGATATCGGAGTGCGGGTTGGTTGTGGTGGTTGACATGACACGCTCCCTCGGGATCTGAGAGCCTCGCCTCAATCCAAGATATTTGTGCGCATGGCGCTGTCTTCCTACCCGCATCATCGCAGGTCGAGCGCCAGCGTAAACCGAGCCCTAGTGCGCGACTACCTCGACTGATCGGTAGCGCTCAACCAAGTCGCTGCATCGCCCCGCTCGGGTCGTAATAGAGCTCTTGGCGGGCGATCAGGCCGTCGCGATACCGGTAGATCACCACATACGTTGAGCGCAGGCGTTGTCCGCTCTGAGTCCAGTCGAACTGCACGCGCACGAACGCGATATCCGCGCCGGGCGCGACGGCGTGCTCCAGCGCCTCGTAGCGGATGTCCGAGCAGCCACGGATGGTCAGTGCGATGAACTCGAGCGTGCGCTCGATGCCGTCGATTTGGGCGGGCCAATCGAAGAGACGCACCGTCGGGCTCACGTACACCACGTCGGGCTGATAGAGATCGCGCGCGATCGCCGGATCGCCGTCGGCGAATGCCCGCGCGAAGCACGCCTCCTGCGCGAGCAGCGCGTCCTCGGAAATGCCGCGCGTGGTCATCGCCCGCTCCCTCTGCTAGACGGCCCCGGTGCCGCCGCGCGACAATGTTAACGCTGAGCGCCCGGCATGCCACCGGCTGACTGCGAAATCACCTGTTGGCCAACATGTTTCCTGGGCTAGTGTGACCGCATGTCAGCCAAGCGCAAAGTTGTCTCGTCCGAATCCGATTTCGAATCGGTGGTCGGCTACTCGCGCGCGGTGCGCTTCGGCCCGCACGTGGCGGTGGCCGGGACAACCGGCGCCCGACGGGTGGGCGATGTCGCCGCTCAGACACGAGACGCTTTGCGCCGCATCGAAATTGCGCTCCAACAAATGGGCGCCGCGCTCACCGACGTGGTCCGGACACGCATCTACGTAACCGATATTGCGCGCTGGCGCGAGGTCGCCGCGGTGCACGCAGAAGTCTTCGGTGATGTGCGTCCCGCCGCCACGATGGTTGAGGTCGCGGCGCTGATCACACCCGATCTGCTAGTGGAGATCGAAGCCGACGCCTACGTCGACCCGCCAACCGAGTCCTGAGGTGTTGCGATCGGCGGGAAGGTGCCATCCGGCGCAGGCAAATAGGCAGTGACCCTCATCACAGCCCGCACCGGGAGCGGACCGTACAGATGCGGGAACAGCATGGACTCCGGATCCGTTGGCACGCCCGGCTCCCAACGCACGGGCGAGTCCAGCAGGGCCGGATCGATATGCAACAGGACCAGGTCATCACGACCGCGGTAGAGCCGGTTAGCCGGCAGATGTACCTGTTTGGGCGTCGATAGATGGATGAATCGATCCTTGACGCCCGAACCGGCCGCGGCGGGCCGAATATGGCCGCGAATACGGGCACGAACCCACTCTTCGACGCTGCACAAGTGCACCAAGGCGTCGGGAGCGAAGGTCACGTTCGATCACCTTAAGGCGCGGGCCTGAAGGAGGTGAGACATCCGTGAGAAACGACACACCCGATAACGATCGGGGAACAACGCCAAAACCGCATACGTCTGAGAAAGTGAATGTACGAGATGGGAGAAGCCATGAATGCAACTTTGACCAGTCCCGAGCTGACTAGAGCTGACCGCTGCGACCGCTGCGGTGCCGCTGCTCGGGTACGTGCCAAGCTGCCTTCCGGGGCCGAGCTTCTCTTCTGCCAGCACCACGCGAACAAGCACGAGGCGAAACTCACCGAGCTGTCCGCCGTGTTGGAGGTCAGCGCAAGCTAGGTCTCACCAACTCACCCACCGGCAATGTGGGGCGCGCGCGCAGTTATCGGTAATGCTGGACTTCTATGAGCGATCAGGTCGCAAAACCGTCCCGCCACCACATCTGGCGAATCAGCCGGAGGACCCTATCCAAGAGCTGGGACGACTCGATCTTTTCTGAGTCAGCGCAGGCTGGCTTTTGGTCGGCGCTGTCCCTGCCGCCGCTGTTGTTGGGAGTGCTGGGGAGCTTGGCCTATGTGGCGCCGCTATTCGGCCGAGACACCCTGCTTTCGATTGAAAAAAGCATCATCTCTACGACTCACAGCTTTTTCTCTCCCAGTGTCGTCAACGAGATCATCGAGCCGACCATCCGCGACATCACCGCCAACGCCCGAGGCGAGGTGGTCTCGGTGGGTTTTGTGATCTCGCTGTGGGCGGGGTCGTCGGCAATTTCGGCATACGTCGACGCCGTGGTGGAGGCGCACGACCAGACTCCCCTGCGGCATCCGGTGCGGCAGCGGCTCTTCGCGTTATTTCTCTACGTGATGATGCTGGTGTTCGTGGTCGCGACCGCGCCGGTGATGGTGGTGGGCCCGCGCAAAGTGAGCGAGCACATCCCGTACAGCTTGGCCAACATCCTGCGCTACGGCTACTACCCCTCGCTGGTTCTTGGCCTGATGATCGGGGTCATCGTCGTGTACCGGGTATCGCTGCCGGTACCGCTGCCGACGCATCGGCTGGTGTTCGGCGCCATGCTGGCAACGGCGTTCTTCGTGATTGCCACGCTGGGCTTGCGGATTTACCTGAGGTGGATCACCAGCACCGGCTACACCTACGGTGCACTGTCCACCCCGATCGCGTTCCTGTTGTTCGCGTTCTTCGGCGGCTTCGCCCTCATGCTGGGTGCCGAACTCAATGCCGCGATTCAGGAGGAATTCCCAGCGCCGGCGACTCACGCCCACCGGCTACGAAAATGGCTGTTGGCGCGCGCGGGTGTCGGCACGAGTTCGACCGATGTGGCATCACAGCAGCACAGCACGACCGCAGCGGAGCCGCCGGCCTGATCAGCTTTTCTTGAGCTTGTCGTAAATCTGTTTGCAGTCCGGGCAGACCGGTGAGCCCGGCTTAGCCGCCCGCGTGACAGGAAATACCTCACCGCACAAGGCCACTACGTGGCTGCCCATGACCGCGCTCTCGGCGATCTTGTCCTTCTTGACGTAATGGAAGTATTTCGGGGTGTCGCTGCCGGTCCCGTCGTCGACGCGTTCGTCGGTCTCGGTGCGTTCGATCGTCTGGGTCTGCATACCTGACATTGTGCACTGCGGACTCCCAAACCGGCTAAGCCGGAATCGATGGCATGTGGGACAGTGGAGGAATGAAGCGCGGCTCCGATCCGGGGTTCGACGACAGGTTCGATGACAACGGCCGGCCGGTGCTCATTACCGCCGCCGAACCCTCGTATGAAGAGCAGCATCGCGCGCGGGTACGTAAATACCTGACCCTGATGGCGTTCCGGATTCCGGCGCTCATCTTTGCCGCCCTCGCCTACGGCGCCTGGCACAACGGCCTGATCTCACTGCTGATCGTGGCGGCGTCGGTGCCATTGCCGTGGATGGCCGTGCTGATCGCCAACGACCGGCCACCTCGCCGCGCCAACGAGCCTCGGCGGTTCGACGATGCGCGGCGCCGCACTCCGTTGTTCCCGACCGCCGAGCGGCCGGCGCTCGAGGCTCGGCGGCACCCGCAGCCGCAATCGGGGCCGGAATACGACGACCGTTCCGGCTAATCGGCGGTCGGAGCGCACTTCTCAGGACATTCTCAGGTCTTGTGCACATTTCTGCACGTCAAGTCGTGTGAGATGCCAAATCGGCGGGAACTCCTAAGGCGGGTCTGTCGTTGAACGACATGACAGTACAAAGCCAATCGGGAGGTCGCTATGGCGAACGCCACCAATAGCAGGTTTGACGGCGATCTGGATGCTCAAAGCCCCGCAGCCGACCTGGTGCGCGTTTATCTGAACGGTATTGGTAAGACGGCGTTGCTCAACGCCGCAGGTGAGGTTGAACTTGCCAAGCGCATTGAGGCGGGGCTTTACGCCGAGCATCTCCTGGAAACTCGTAAGCGCCTCGGCGAGAACCGCAAACGCGATCTAGCGGCCGTCGTGCGCGATGGCGAGGCAGCGCGCCGTCACTTGCTGGAAGCGAATCTGCGTCTGGTGGTTTCGCTGGCCAAGCGTTACACGGGCCGGGGTATGCCGCTGCTGGATCTCATCCAGGAGGGCAACCTGGGCTTGATCCGCGCGATGGAGAAGTTCGACTACTCAAAGGGATTCAAGTTCTCGACGTACGCCACCTGGTGGATTCGTCAGGCCATCACCCGCGGCATGGCCGACCAGAGCCGCACCATTCGGCTACCGGTTCACCTGGTTGAGCAGGTCAACAAGCTGGCGCGGATCAAGCGGGAGATGCACCAGAACCTGGGACGTGAAGCCACCGACGAGGAACTGGCCGCAGAATCCGGCATTCCGGTCGACAAGATCAACGATCTGCTCGAGCACAGCCGCGACCCGGTGAGCCTGGACATGCCGGTCGGCTCCGAGGAAGAGGCCCCGTTGGGCGATTTCATCGAGGACGCCGAGGCGATGTCCGCCGAGAACGCGGTGATCGCCGAGCTGTTGCACACCGACATCCGCAGTGTGCTGGCCACCCTCGACGAGCGTGAGCACCAGGTGATCCGGTTGCGTTTCGGTCTGGACGACGGCCAACCGCGCACCCTGGACCAGATCGGCAAGCTGTTCGGTCTGTCCCGCGAACGGGTACGTCAGATCGAGCGCGACGTGATGGCCAAGCTGCGCAACGGAGAGCGCGCCGATCGGCTGCGCTCCTACGCGAGCTAACGCCGCCTAACCAGAGCCAGGCAGCAGACAGTATGCCCGCCGCGTTAGCGGTGGGCATACTGCTTGCCTAGGACGCGTTGGACCCATTCACGCAGCTGGCCAAGTAGACTCGGCGTCATTGGAGGGTGCTGGATGAACGAGCTGGTTGATACCACCGAGATGTACCTGCGGACTATCTACGACCTCGAGGAAGAGGGCGTCACGCCGTTGCGTGCCCGGATCGCCGAACGGCTCGACCAGAGTGGGCCGACCGTCAGCCAGACCGTCTCGCGCATGGAACGGGACGGGCTGCTGCACGTGGCCGGTGACCGTCACCTGGAGCTCACCGACAAGGGCAGAGCGTTGGCCATTGCCGTGATGCGCAAGCACCGTCTCGCCGAGCGACTGCTCGTCGACGTCATCGGCGTGCCGTGGGAAGAAGTGCACGCCGAGGCGTGCCGGTGGGAACACGTCATGAGCGACGATGTCGAACGCCGACTGGTGAAGGTGCTCAACCACCCCACCACCTCCCCGTTCGGCAACCCGATTCCCGGTCTATTGGACCTGGGCGTGGGCCCGGATTCCGGCGCGGACGACGCCGACCTGGTCCGGTTGACCGAGTTGCCCGCCGGGTCGCCGGTGGCGGTGGTCGTCCGCCAACTCACCGAGCACGTTCAGGGCGACATCGATCTGATCACGCGACTCAAGGACGCCGGCGTGGTGCCCAACGCACGAGTGACCGTCGAGACCAGCACCGCCGGTGGCGGCGTGACCATCCTGATACCGGGCCACGAAAACGTCACCCTGCCGCACGAGATGGCGCACGCAGTCAAGGTCGAAAAGGTCTGACCCGCGCCCTTATCCGCTGATCGACTACCCCGCACGCCGGCCGAATGCTCGTCGTGGCGGTAGCCGCACACCGAGCCGCTTCGCCAGTCGATATCCGGTGACGGCCAGTTCGCGGATCTGCTCGGGCCGTAAACCAGACTGCAACGCCGTGTCCAGCATGCCCGCCATCCGATGGTCCGGTGCGCACCGCAGCGCGGCATCCAGCGACACCCCGGCAAGCGGCCCGTCGCCGCGGGCGTAGGCGCTGAACGCGAGCAACACCAGCGCCTCGACGCGCCACGGCAGCGGCAGGGCGCGTGCCAGCGCCGCCCACAGTGACTCGGCTTCGCCGGCACTCTCGCCGACCGCAAGGGCATACAGGATGTCGCGCACCTGTGCGTCCCTCAGCGCGCAGCCCAATTGCGCCAACTCGGCGTCGGACAGCGATTGGCCGCCGGCGACCCGGGCCGCGGCGGCCATCGCGTGCTGCACGTCGCGGCGGCTGCAGCCTGCGGGATCCGCCTCCTGTGCGGCCTCGCGCGCGGCCGACTGCTGGGTGACCGCAACGGCCAACTCGACGCGTTGCGCCCGCTCGTCGACCGCGATGACGGCCTGCAAGTCGGCGCGGCGCGGATAGAGCCGCCGGCCGTCCAGCACCGCGGCGGCCGCCAACGGCGACGCCGACGGGTCGTCGACCGTGCCGGCCGAACCGCAGCCGTCCACACAGTGCCAACGTCCGCCCAGGGCCACCCGATCCACCACGTGCACCGCCCACAGCATGATGTCGTGCCGCGACAAAGCCTCGGTGAGCACCGTGCTCAGGTGCCGGTAGTCCTCGTTGCACTGCGGACAGTGCGCGCCGTCGGCGTCGACGATCACTGCGATCGCGGCCTCCGGCGCGGCCGCGGCGGCGATTTCAGCGAGGTGCCCGACCCGGTCGACGAGTTCCTCGGAGAGATCGACCCGCAGCACCGACCCCAGTTCGCCGTGGTCCAACGACACCAAGACCAATGAATTTTCCGGAACGAAGCCGAGAACGGCCGGTAGCGCGGCGATCAGCGCGCCGGGGCGGTTCAAGTCAAAATCTGCTCGATGCGTCGTCATGGGCCCAACGCTGGCGGCCGCCACCGTCAGGCCGTGCTCGCCCAAGGTAATCGAGCCAGCAGTCTGTGGAGAAAGTCTCGACTGTGAGCCTTATCGTCTATCTCATGGGTTCGATGCAGGAGTACGACATCGTCGTCATCGGTTCGGGACCGGGCGGCCAGAAGGCCGCCATCGCCTCGGCCAAGCTCGGGAAGTCGGTGGCGATCATCGAGCGCGGCCGCATGCTCGGCGGCGTGTGCGTCAACACCGGCACGATCCCGTCAAAGACGTTGCGCGAGGCCGTGCTTTACCTCACCGGGATGAATCAGCGCGAGCTCTACGGCGCGAGCTACCGCGTGAAAGACCGAATCACCCCGGCCGACCTGCTGGCGCGGACCCAGCACGTGATCGGCAAGGAAGTCGACGTGGTGCGCAACCAGTTGATGCGCAACCGAATCGACCTGATGATCGGGCACGGCCGATTCCAAGACCCGCACACCATCGTCATCGAAGACCCGGGCCGTCGCGAGATGACCACCGTCAGTGGCGAATACATCGTCATCGCCACCGGCACCAGGCCGGCACGACCGTCCGGGGTCGAGTTCGACGAAGAACGAGTGCTCGACTCCGACGGGATTCTCGATCTCAAGATTCTTCCGTCCTCGATGGTCGTCGTCGGTGCCGGGGTGATCGGCATCGAGTACGCCTCGATGTTCGCCGCGTTGGGCACCAAAGTGACCGTCGTGGAGAAGCGGGACGACGTGCTGGACTTCTGCGACCCCGAGGTGGTCGAAGCGCTGAAATTCCACCTGCGCGACTTGGCGGTGACGTTCCGGTTCGGCGAGGAAGTGACCGCGGTCGACGTCGGCTCCGCGGGCACCTGCACCACCCTGGCCAGCGGCAAGCAGATTCCCGCCGAGACCGTCATGTACTCCGCGGGACGGCAGGGTCAGACCGACCACCTGGACCTGCACAACGCCGGCCTCGAGGTCGAGGGGCGTGGGCGGATCTGGGTCGACGAGCGGTTCAAGACCAAGGTGGACCACATCTACGCCGTCGGTGACGTCATCGGCTTCCCGGCCCTGGCCTCGACCTCAATGGAACAGGGGCGACTTGCCGCCTACCACGCGTTCGGGGAAGCGTGCGAGGGCATGACCGAGCTGCAGCCCATCGGCATCTATTCGATTCCCGAGATCTCCTATGTCGGGGCCACCGAGGTGGAGCTGACCAAGGACTCGATTCCCTACGAGGTGGGCGTGGCGCGGTACAAGGAGCTGGCCCGCGGTCAGATCGCCGGGGACTCCTACGGCATGCTCAAGCTGCTGGTGTCCACCGAGGATCACAAGCTGCTCGGGGTGCACATCTTCGGCACCAGCGCCACCGAGATGGTGCACATCGGGCAGGCCGTGATGGGCTGCGGCGGCACCGTCGACTACCTGGTCGACGCGGTGTTCAACTATCCGACGTTCTCCGAGGCCTACAAGGTCGCCGCGCTGGACGTGACGAACAAGATGCGGGCGCTCAGCCAGTTCCGCCGCTGATCTTCGTCAGCAGCTGTCGTCGAGGTCGTTCGGCACAGGATCACCGGGCCCGCCGGCTTCGGCGCGGCCCAGTAATTGCGCGGTTTGAGCGTCGAACGGGGCCGAGTACGAGACGTTCGCGGCGCAGCCGCCGCGCTCGAAACCGCCGATCAGCCCGGTGAGCGTGGTACCGCTGACCCATGGCGCGCCGCTGGTGCCGTCCACCAGCCCTTCGCACACCAACGCGGGAAACCCGGCCTCGTTGACCGACGTGCTGGCCTGACAGCCGACGGGTGAGCCACCCACCCCGGCCGGATACCCCATCACCGTGACGTGGCTGCCGGGCGGAGGTGCTGTGCCCAGCGTCAGCGCCAGGCCGACGTGTGCTTCGACCGAAAGACCGGCGTCATTGCTGACCCGCGCGATCGCGTAATCCGCGTGCGGGTCCTTGCCGGCGGTCCAGCGCGGATCCAGGTAGACGGCCTCGGCCTTCCACACCTCCGTGGGTGCACCATCACCGACCAAACCGGGAACGAAGGTTATCTGGGAGGCTCCGGCCAGGCAGTGCGCGGCGGTCATCATCAGATTCCCGCCTGCCGAATGCACGACTGAACCCGTGCAAACGTGCAGGGGCCCATTGTCAATGAAGATTGCGCCCACGCGCCTGTCCGGGTCCACCGGACCCGCGACCGCCTTCTGCTGGGGCTGGCTGAGCCGTTGCACCGGCCCGGTGGCCCGAGGAGCCGACACGGCCGGACCCGCCGCACGCTCGGGAGGCCGCTTGCACGACGTCGGTAACGTCGCCACCCCGACCGCCAGACACAGCAACACCATCGGTATGCGCATTTGATTGCAATCATGCCTGACCACAGGCTGGCAAGCACACCTCAACGCGACACCGTGTATTGATAGATTTGCTGGCAAACTCAGAGCGGGCCGAAATGTTTCATCCGGATTGCGTTCCGGCGTAATCGCGTTTCGTTTATTGGTGCCCATCGATTTGGGGGACACTGGTTAGGGCACCCTCGAGAAACCCCCGAAAGGAGGCAACCCCGATGGCCCACGATCAAACCCCGGACGACGGGCTTTACCAGCCAGGGCAGCCCGGCATGTACGAGCTCGAGTTCCCGGCACCCCAGTTGTCGACGTCCGACGGCCGCGGCCCGGTGCTGGTCCATGCTCTGGAAGGGTTCTCCGACGCCGGTCACGCGATACGGCTGGCCGCCACCCACCTGAAGGCGGCACTGGACATCGAGTTGGTCGCGTCGTTCGCGATCGACGAGTTACTGGACTACCGCTCACGGCGGCCGCTGATGACCTTCAAGACCGATCACTTCACCGACTATGACGATCCAGAGTTGAGCTTGTACGCACTGCGTGACAGCGTCGGCACCCCGTTTCTGTTGCTGGCCGGCATGGAGCCAGACCTCAAGTGGGAGCGGTTCGTCACCGCGGTGCGCCTGCTGGCCGAGCGTCTCGGTGTGCGGCAAACCATCGGACTGGGCACCGTCCCGATGGCGGTTCCGCACACCCGGCCGATCACGCTGACCGCGCACTCCAACCACAAGGAATTGATCGCCGATTTCCAGCCGTGGATCTCCGAGATCCAGGTCCCCGGCAGCGCGTCCAACCTGCTGGAATACCGGATGGCCCAGCACGGTCACGAGGTTGTCGGGTTCACCGTGCACGTGCCGCACTACCTGACGCAGACCGACTACCCCGCCGCAGCCCAGGCGCTGCTCGAGCAAGTGGCCAAGACCGGCTCCCTGGAGCTACCGCTGTCGGCACTGACCGAAGCAGCCGCAGAGATCAGGGACAAAATCGACGAGCAGGTCGAGGCAAGCGCAGAGGTGGCTCAAGTGGTGGCTGCGCTCGAGCGCCAGTACGATCAGTTCATCGACGCTCAGGAGAACAGGTCGTTACTAACTCGCGACGAGGACCTGCCTAGCGGCGATGAGCTTGGCGCAGAGTTTGAGCGATTCCTGGCCCAGCAGTCCGAGAAGAAGTCCGAGGACGACGACTCGGGCTAGACGCTCCGCTCTGGCCCGACAACAAGGTGGGCGAGATGACCGAGCGGAAGCGCAAGAGCAATCTTCGCCCGGTGCGGGAAGTGACCGCACCCACCCTGCAGTTCCGAACCATCCATGGTTATAAGCGGGCGTTCCGGATTGCCGGGTCCGGACCGGCCCTGCTGCTGATTCACGGCATCGGCGACAACTCCACCACCTGGAATACCGTGCAGGCCAAGCTCGCCCAGCGCTTCACGGTGATCGCCCCCGATCTGCTGGGCCACGGGCAGTCCGACAAGCCGCGCGCCGACTATTCGGTCGCCGCCTACGCCAACGGGATGCGTGACCTGCTCAGCGTGCTCGACATCGAGCGGGTCACCATTGTCGGGCATTCGCTGGGCGGCGGCGTGGCGATGCAATTCGCCTACCAGTTCCCCCATCTGGTCGACCGGCTGATCCTGGTCGGCGCCGGCGGCGTCACCAAGGACGTCAATGTCGTCTTCCGGCTGGCCTCGTCGCCGATCGGCAGCGAGGCTCTGGCATTGCTGCGGCTGCCCCTGGTGCTGCCGGCGGTTCAGCTGGCGGGGCGGTTGGCGGGCCTGGCGATTGGATCGACCGACCTCGGACGTGACCTGCCCAATGTGCTGCGAATACTGGATGATCTGCCGGAACCGACGGCCTCAGCGGCGTTCAGCCGCACCCTGCGGGCGGTCGTGGATTGGCGTGGGCAGATCGTCACCATGCTGGACCGATGTTATTTGACCGAAGCCATCCCGGTGCAGATCATCTGGGGCAGCCGGGACGTGGTGGTCCCCGTCCGCCACGCTCGCATGGCGCATGCCGCGATGCCCGGATCTCGACTGGAGATCTTCGAACGCTCCGGCCACTTTCCTTTCCACGACGACCCGGCCCGTTTCATCGACGTGGTCCAGCGCTTCATCGACACCACCGAGCCCGCCGAATACGACCAGGCAGCGCTTCGCCAGTTGCTCCGCACGGGCAGCGGCGAAGGAACCATCTCCGGGCCGGCCGACACCCGCGTCGCCGTCCTCAACGCCATGGGTTCCGACGAACGCAGCGCCACCTGAACCACCTTGATCGGTCCGGCCGCGCCCCCTGGTCGTACAGTCGGGCCATGGGTATCGACGTGACGGTGCTGCGCGTGTTCACCGATCCAGACCGTAATTTCGGGAATCCGCTAGGTGTGGTCGATGCGGGCCAGGTCGACCCCCACGACCGACAACAGCTGGCAACCCAATTGGGCTACAGCGAAACGATATTCGTCGATCTCCCCACCGCCGGCTCCACCAGCGCGCACGCCACGATTTACACGCCACGGACCGAAATCCCGTTCGCGGGACATCCGGCCGTCGGCCTGTCATGGTGGCTGCGCGACAACGGGATGCCGATCAACACGCTGCAGGTGCCGGCCGGCATCGTGCAAGTCGGCTATCAGGGCGAGCTCACGGTCATCAGCGCACGCTCGGAGTGGGCTCCCGAATTGTTCGTCCACGAACTCGATTCAGTTGACGACCTTCTGGCTGCCGACCCCGCCGATTATCCCGACGACACCGCCCACTACCTGTGGACCTGGACCGATCAACCCGCCGGATCGCTGCGCGCCCGCATGTTCGCCGCGAATCTGGGTGTGCCGGAAGACGAAGCGACCGGCTCCGCGGCGATACGAATTACCGATTACCTCAGCCGCGACCTGCGCATCACGCAGGGCAAGGGATCGATGATCGAGACGACCTGGAGTCCCGAGGGCTGGGTTCGGGTGGCCGGACGTGTCGTCAATGACGGTGTGGCACATCTGAACTGAGCAAAAGCGGAACCCCGACGGCACCCGCGAGGGTTCAGGGCTTTCGGTGCAACACCGCGGCGAGGTGGTGCTGCAGGGGCTGCCCGACGGCACCCATCTGCACCGAGTACGACAGCTCGTCGCCGTCGATGCGCAAGGAACGGCCGAGCGCGGAAACCTCTTTGGCGGTCGGGGCTAATCCGATGTCGGTGGTGGACAATTCGACTTCGATGAGGTCGCCGGTCACCGAATACGTGCCCACTTCGATTTCGGTGATGCCGCTCGGGTGGGCCAGAACCATCTCGACGTGACCCGGTTGCGGCACGCGAAGATATCCGGTCTCGGCGTGCAGAGGTTTGCCGTCGGCCACCGCTTTGGTCTTCTGCGCGTAAGCCAGAAATGGTTTGCCCACATGGGAGAACACGACTTCCTCGACGTACTCGAAGGGCTGGATCGTCGGGTACTTGCCCGCGCCTTGACCAGCCCAGGCACCGAGCAGCGGCGCCAAGTCCTCGAGATCGGGATGCAAGTCGGGAGGCATGAAAACAGCCTAGCTCCGGCGGTCACCGGGGCCGGGCGGACGCCGATCGGTCAACTCGGAGTAGACACCTTGCGGTGCGCGCGCAGCGCCTCGATCTCGCGCTCGAAATCGTCTGCCGACGAGAACGACCGATACACCGACGCGAATCGCAGGTAAGCCACCTCGTCAAGGTCGCGCAACGGCCCCAGGATCGCCAGGCCGACCTCGTGGCTCGGGACCTCTGGCGACCCCGCGGCCCGCACCGTGTCTTCCACTTGCTGGGCCAGTAGATTCAGCGCATCCTCATCCACCTGACGGCCCTGGCACGCGCGACGGACCCCCTTGATGACCTTCTCGCGGCTGAAGGGTTCGGTCACACCACTGCGTTTGACCACGGCCAGGACCGCGGTTTCGACGGTGGTGAACCGCCGCCCGCACTCGGGGCAGGATCGACGGCGCCGAATAGCCTGGCCTTCATCGGTTTCCCGCGAGTCAATCACCCGGGAATCGGGATGACGGCAGAACGGACAATGCATGACCGCTCCTTCGCCGCGCTGATACCTCGCAGAACACTCCGAGCGTACCTGTGCGCTCCCCCACGGGGCCAATGCAGCCGCTATACGCGAGTACTCACCACCGCGAGAACCGAGGAGCCTTGGCGTAGAGCGGTTTTCGCAATACACCGCGATGCCGTCAGCCGACCGGCGCGATGAGCGTCTGGCCGGCAGCCAGCGATGGCGAGTTCAGATCGTTGAGTTCGCGGATACGGTCGGCAACCTGGCGGGCCGGCGCGTCCGGCGCTACCCGGTGAGCGACGTCTTGCAGAGACTCTCCGGCTTCAACCCGCACGACGGCCAGCCTGTCGGGGACCGGGGCGGCCGAACCGGCGGAGTCGCCGTTGGCCATCTGCCCGAGGTTCGCGACCAGGCCCAGCCACAGGGTGATCACCCCGGCGACTAAGGCCAGCCCCACCGTCGTCACCATCGTGACGGGGCGCTTGCGATGCGGCGCGACCGACATCGCGACGCCGGTGCCGCAGTAGCGCATTGGCGCGCCGGCGGGCCGCGATGTGCCAGGCCGGCGAGGCCGGACCAGGTGTTCTCGGTCGTAGCGAGGGCCGTCGACCAGCACATTGGCCGGGCGCCGAATGCCGCTGATACGCGGCGAGACTGGGTGGATGACTGTCATGTGCGTTCCTCCGGTCGACTAATCCTCGCTCGTGTGTTCGACTATAATCGCTCGTGTGTTCGAAATCCGAACATTTGAGCGAAGCGTGTCGGACGAGCAAAACGGTAGAGCACACCACCGACAAAGTTCGTCGGTCGCTACCACTGACATGCAGCACAAGTACCCTGTCTTGCGCAGAGTTACACCTTTGTTATTCGTCGAGTTCCACGACGCCTCCCAGCGCCGGTATCCGGGTCGCGACACGCGAGTCGAACACATGTTTGATTCTTGGTCGTCGGGCGGCTACATTCAGTGCCATGAGCGACAGCAACGACACTTCAGCCGCCGGCGCAGCCGGCCGGTTGCATTCTGTGGATCCATCGCTTACCGAGCGGCAGCGCACCATCCTCAACGTCATCCGTGAGTCGGTGACCACCCGCGGTTATCCGCCGAGCATCCGGGAAATCGGTGACGCCGTCGGTCTGACGTCGACGTCGTCGGTGGCCCACCAGCTGCGCACCCTGGAGCGCAAGGGATACCTGCGCCGCGACCCGAACCGTCCCCGGGCTGTCGATGTCCGCGGTGCCGATGACGCCTCGGCGGCGGCTGTAGCCGCCACGGAGGTCGCCGGCTCGGACGCGTTGCCGGAACCCACCTTTGTCCCCGTGCTCGGGCGTATCGCGGCCGGTGGACCGATCCTTGCCGAAGAAGCTGTCGAAGATGTCTTCCCGCTGCCCCGCGAGTTGGTGGGCGAGGGGGCGCTGTTCTTGCTCAAGGTGGTCGGCGACTCGATGGTCGAAGCCGCGATCTGCGACGGTGACTGGGTCGTGGTGCGGCAGCAGAATGTCGCCGACAACGGTGACATCGTCGCCGCCATGCTCGACGGTGAGGCCACGGTCAAGACGTTCAAGCGTGCGGGCGGTCAGGTATGGCTGATGCCGCACAACCCGGCATTCGATCCGATCCCCGGTAATGAGGCGACCGTACTCGGCAAGGTCGTCACGGTGATTCGCAAGATCTAGCGCCGGACGGCTTGCGCCTCAGAGCCTTCGGGAGTCCCCGGGTTAGTCGGCCTTCTTGAAACCGTTGGCTTGCGCGACTTCTTCGCTGGACAGCCAGATTTCGGCGCGCGCGTCCTGGTAGAGCGCGCTACCAGGGGTGTAGTACAGACCGAAGCTGGTGCTGGCCTTGATGGGATATCCGTCGGGCACCTCATACGGGTCGTCCAAGGGCAGGCGCATTGTCGGGTGCCCGGGCGGGCCTAGTCCCGCGACGGCTGCTTGCTCGGCCGTCTCGGTGTCGACGGCTGCGTGCCGCCCGGACGTCGGCGCGGCGCCGGACATGACGGCACCCGGTATCGCGACATCCGGAGCGGTGTGCGGAATTGCGACATCCGGATACACGACATCCGAATCGACGGCATCCGGCGCGGCGGCAGGGTAGGCGTCATATGGATGGGCGGCGTCCGCGGGGGTTAGCGGAACGGCCACGTCCGGGTAGGCGGCATCGGTATCGACAGCGTCCGCGACAGCACTTGGATAGGTCGCCTCCGGATGGTCCGCATCCGGATAGGCGGCTTCCGCAGCTTCCGGATAGGAGTCCTCGGGAACCGCGGTCTCGGCATAACCGGCCTCGGGCGCCGTGACGTCCTCGGGGACAGCGGCCTCGGTATAAATGGCCTCCTGGCCCGTTGCGTCCTCCTGGGCGGTAGCGTCCTCCTGGGCCGTAACGTCCTCCGGGGCGGTAGCGTCCTCCGGGGCCGCAGCGTCCTCCGGGGCCGCAGCGTCATCCGGATAAGCGGCCTCCGGGTAGGTGGGCTCCGGGGCAGCATCGGGATAGTCGGGCTCGGCCAGCGCGTCCTCTGACACCACCGGTATGGAATCGGTGTCCACCGCGTCGGGATCTTCCTCGATCCCTAACCGGCCCGGGCCCTCCTCGGATTCGGAAGGCCATTCGCCGCCGTATTCCCCGGCGGGACCAACATCTTCGCCCC
>DASXMA010000330.1:0-12841 GCA_036495965.1 Mycobacterium sp. | reverse complement strand
CGAGCGATCCGGTTGCGGGCTTGAGGCGTAAGGCCAGGGCCCCGCTACGGAGACAACAGCGCGGTGGCACATGCGCGACATCGAGACCATCGACTCCGAGCCAGCACCATGCATGCGCAGGCCGTGCCGATCGCCGTCATCCTCACGCGCAATCTGACGGTCGGAAAGTCCCTCAGCGGCCAGCGCCATGATGCGACGGTCCATGTCGTCCATGTCGCGAGCCGAACGACCAGCATCGACGCCAACCCGGCAAACACGCTCGGCGGGTGGACACCAAACGGACACCGGGGAAGTGTCCACCATCACCGCAGGTCAGAGGACATTATTTGCTGGGAGGGCCAACGGAGGGTGCCAATCCCCTTGATTCTTCATCGGGGGGTATTTGACGACTCCCTGTCTCGCGAGCTTGCGCGCGCGAGGACTTTGCGGCATAGCCACGCCAACGCCGCCGTGGCTCCCGCCCACGAGCCGTTGCATGACACCGAAACTCGACCCGGTCGGCTTAGACTTCCGCAATGTTCTCCGAGACGCGCTATGCGCTGAACGGGGACTTGCGCGTCGCCTATCGCGCGTCACGGGAAGGTCCGCGCGACATCGTGGTCGTCCCGACCTGGTTCACGTGCTGTGAGGTCGTTCCGGAGCTACCGTCCATTCAAGGGTGGATCGAGGCCATGACATCGCTCGGTCGGCTCATCTTCTTCGACCAGCCGGGCATGGGAGCCTCCGATCCGGTCTCGCCGGGCGCGCTGCCGACCTTGGAGTCATGGGCCGACAGCATCACCGCGGTGCTCGACGATCTCGGGAGTCGCGAAGCGGTGCTCGTTGCCGTTACCGCCGCGTTGCCAGCGGCGCTTTTCGCAGCAACACATCCGTCCCGCGCAACCGCGCTGGTCGTGCTCGAGGGCTTCGCGCATCCGCTTACTGAAAGCCCCGCACCACACCCCGAGGAAGCCGTGGCCGTGTGGGGAACGGGGGAGCTCCATCATCTATTGAATCCGGACATGCCGTGGAACGAAGAGATCCGGGCAACGTGGGCTCGGATGGAACGCCTTGCGGCAAGCCCAGGAATTGTTTCTCTCATGTTGCCTCTCGTGGCCGAAATGGACGTGCGGGCGCTGCTTCCGGCAATCCGCGTGCCAACGCTGGTCGTCCAGCACGCCGACGACCCGGTGATCCCGCCCGAGTGGGGCAAGTACCTCGCTGATCACATACCAGGCGCGAAGTACGTCGAACTGCCAGGGCGCAACATGTATCACTTCGTTGAACCGTGGCGCTCGTCCTTCCAGGAGATCTACGAGTTCCTCACCGGCCACCATGCCGGTGTGGCCGGTGATCGAGTGCTCGCCACGGTGCTCTTCACCGACATCGTGGACTCGACGCGCCGGGCCGCGGAGATTGGCGATCGTGACTGGCATGCGCTGCTCGATGCACACGACGTGATAGTCCGGGCGCAGCTGTCTCGCTTTCGAGGCCGCGAGGTGAACACATCGGGCGACGGCTTTCTCGCGATGTTCGACGGCCCACAACGCGCGATCCGCTGCGCGATGGCAATCCGCGACGCGGTGCAGGCGCTCGGCATCCAGGTGCGCGCCGGGTTGCACACCGGCGAGTGCGAGGTGCGCGGCGATGACATCGGTGGGATCGGCGTGCACATCGGCGCGCGCGTGAGCGCCCTGGCCGGGCCGAACGAGGTGCTCGTGTCCAGCACGCTGCGCGACCTCGTGATCGGGTCGGGACTCGAGTTCGAGGAGCGCGGCGCTCACGAGCTCAAGGGCGTTCCGGGCGAATGGCGTCTCTTCGCCGTTGCCTCTCCGTAGCGGTGGGTATCGGAAGCGCCGGGCCGGGACTGGTCGGGGTTACTTGCGGGCGGCGCTCTTGGCGGTGACGACGGTCGGCAGGGTCGTGATGTGCAGCACCGCGCTCGGGCGTTCGACGGTCAGAATCTCGCGGAGTTCTGCAATGTAACGAACCGTGTTCTGCACGAAATCCGTTCCGCTGTAACCGATTCGGAACGCCACGGCACACCGCCGCGTCCCTGGAGATCTCGGCGGGTGCCAACCCGAAAGTGGTGCAGCGGATGCTCGGCCACGCATCGGCAGCCATGACGCTGGACGTCTACGCGGATTTGTTCGAGTCGGATCTGGACGCGGTTGCCGACGACGGACCGGCAGTACTCACCGGCGAGCACAGAGAGGAGGTGAATCTTGTGCCGTTGTGCCGTGGCCACAACGAGGCTGTGCATTATCGGGGTCCCGTCACGATGCGCAACGGGCGTGTCTGGTGGTGTAGTCAGTTGACTACACCACCAGACCAGTTTCGCCCACGAGAACCCGAGGAGAACCAACCATGACCACAGCACTGACCGACCGCGCCGCCGCCCGCTACCGCCGCGAGCACACCGCCCGTGCACAGCACCGCAGCAACGGCGCGCTGACGGCTCTTGCAACGCTTATCGCAGCAGCGGGCGTGACGGCCGCGATTGGTTCGGCAATACCTGTTGCGCATGCCGACACCAACGACGGCAAATTCCTGGCAGCGCTGAAGTCCGAGAGCATCACCGACCACATATCTCCGCAACACGCGATCGAGGCCGGTCATATGGTCTGCCAGAAACTTAACGGCGGCGCGACGCCTACCCAGGTGGCGAATGACGTGCTGAACAGCAGTACCATGCCCGCCTATCATTCCGGCTTTTTCGTCGGCGCGAGCATCAAAGAATATTGTCCGCAGTACGTTCCTTAAGGAGAGCGGCACCTGACGGCATACGCCAAGCGCCGGTGGGACGCCGAGCGCGCTGCCCCCAGCGCCCGCCGCTGGTTGCTCGAAAACGATGAGGACGCCGCCGTTACCGAGTTGTTCGGCCCCATCGAATCCGAATGCGGACCCAACCTAACCAACCGACCAGAAAGGAACGGCACATGAATATCGAACCCAGTGATGCCGTCGTGATCGCCACATGTAAGCAACAGCAACACGTTTATCGTGTGGTGGTGCGTGATCATCGTCCGCTGATGCTGGTGTGTCAGCGGTGCGGCAAAGAGCTCGAGTGAACCTGACGTAGCGCGGATTTATGACGGCTAGGAGCTAACCTTTCCTGGACTGCGAGAGCCGCAGAGCCAGCGCGTTAAACGAGTGAAGAGACCGGCCCTCAGCCTCACCGCTGGGGGCCGGTTTGCTGTGACGGGTGCCCCGTTGTGAAGTGTGCCCAAAATGTGCCCACGCGGTGCCCAATCGAACAGGTATTCGCCGGAAAAAACGCTTTTACCAGTGAAAACACAGCAAATCGGGCAGAGCCTCCTGTCAGGATTGAACTGACGACCTTTCGCTTACAAGGCGAGTGCTCTACCACTGAGCTAAGGAGGCCGGTAAAAGCCGGGTCCAAGCCTAACCGGTCACTCGTCGCCGTCGATGACACGCTGCGAGCGCACCGGCCGCGACGATGAGCGGCGTGCGGGCCGGCGGCCGGGCAGCGGGATGCGGTCGGCGATGTTGCTCAACGGGTTGACCACCATGGTGAGCGACATGACCGCATCTTGCAGGGTGTTGATGGTCGGTGCCAGGGCTTCCATCCCGGGTGCCAGCCGAGCCAGGGTGTCGGCGACATCGGCGAGCTGTTCCAGCGGCCCATGCCTCGCGGTCAGCTTGTCGATCAGTCCGCCCTCGGCGAGCAGCCGCGCGGCCAGCCCATCCTCTGACAGCACCCGATCGATCAACCCGTCCTCGGCGAGCAGCTGGTCCGCCAGCCCACCCGGCTGAAGCGCGCGGTGCAGCCCGCCGCCCTCCGCGGTCAGGCGGTCGAGCAAACCGCCCTCCGACGTCAGCAGGTCGACCACCCCGCCCGGGCGCAGCAAGCGGTCCATCGGTCCGTCGGGTGCCACGGCGCGTCCCAGCGGCGCATCCTCGTCGAGCAGCTTGGCGAGCCGATTGGCACGAATGATTGCGTCGTCAATTCCCAGCATGGAAGTCACTGCGTTCGTCCCAGCGTCGCCACCGACGTCCGACACCGCTCGCTTCGCCACACCAACCGCCGCCGTCGCGACGTTCAAGCTCGCCTCAGCGGTGGCAAGTCCGACTCGCGCGGGAGCGGTCGCAAGAGAAACGATGCTTCTGGCGAGATTCATTCTCCGAGTGTATTCGCGACGCACCCCCACAAACCGGGACGGGTCCAAGCTGATGCGATGATTCCTGGCAGACTACTAGCAGACCGTTGGCAACGAGCTTTCAGGAACTACACAATGATTACAAAGGCAACGTTCAAGCAAGGGACGGAAAGTGACCTCATGACAGTGGCCAGCCCAACCGAAACCAAACCGGAGGCTCGCGTCCTCGTGGTCGATGACGAGGCCAACATCGTGGAACTGCTCTCGGTGAGCCTCAAGTTCCAGGGATTTGAGGTCTACACCGCGACCAATGGAGCCCAAGCCCTGGACCGTGCCCGTGACGCCCGCCCGGATGCGGTGATCCTCGACGTGATGATGCCCGGCATGGACGGCTTCGGGGTGCTGCGCCGGCTTCGTGCCGACGGCATCGATGCCCCGGCGTTGTTCCTGACGGCCCGCGACTCCCTGCAGGACAAGATCGCCGGCCTGACCCTGGGCGGCGACGACTACGTGACGAAGCCGTTCAGCCTGGAGGAGGTCGTCGCCCGGCTGCGGGTCATTCTGCGTCGCGTCGGCAAGGGCGGCGCGGAACCTCGCAGTGCCCGCCTGACATTCGCCGATATCGAACTCGACGAAGAGACCCACGAAGTGTGGAAGGCCGGCGAACCCGTGTCGCTGTCGCCGACCGAATTCACGCTGCTTCGCTACTTTGTGATCAACGCGGGCACAGTGCTGAGCAAGCCGAAGATCCTCGACCACGTCTGGCGCTACGACTTCGGCGGCGACGTCAATGTCGTCGAGTCCTATGTGTCGTATCTGCGTCGCAAAATCGACACCGGCGAGAAGCGGCTGCTGCACACCTTGCGTGGGGTGGGCTATGTGCTTCGGGAGCCGCGCTGAGCGGCCGCTCAGCCATTCTGCAGAGTAGCCCAGCGATAGCGAAGAATACAGAAATGGCCACACAGCCTAAACGCGGAATTCCACTACGGGTAGGTCTGGTCGCGGCCACCCTGCTGTTGGTGGCCTGCGGTCTGGTGGCCTCGGGGATCGCGGTCACCTCGATCCTGCGTCATAGCCTGATCAGCCGGATCGACCAAACACTGCTCGACGCATCCCGCAGCTGGGCGCAGGCGCCGCGGCGGCAGTCCGCGCCTCCGTACGAGGGCCCGGACCCGGGCCGCCCGCCATCCAAATTCTATGTACGGGGCGTCGGCACTGATGGCACCCCGTTTGTGGCCATCAACGACCGCAACTCCGAACCGGCGCTACCGCCCGACAACGACGTGGGCCCCACTCCGACGACGCTGCCCTCGGTCAACGGCTCTGACATTCAGTGGCGCGCGGTGTCGGTGCGCGGCCCGCACGGGTTGACCACGGTTGCGATGGATCTGTCCGACGTCCAGCACACTGTCAGGTCACTGGCCTTGTTGCAGATCGGCATCGGGGTGGCGGTGCTGATTGTGGTCGGGATCGCCAGCTTCGTGGTGGTGCACCGCAGCCTGCAACCACTGTACAAAGTTGAGCAAACCGCCGCCGCGATCGCGGCGGGGCAGCGCGATCTCCGGGTTCCCGAACGGGATCCCAGAACCGAGGTGGGCCGACTTTCGTTGGCGCTCAACGGAATGCTCACCCAGATTCAGCAAGCGCTGGCGTCCTCGGAGTCTTCCGCCGAAAAGGCCCGCAATTCAGAGGAACGGATGCGACGGTTCATCACCGACGCCAGCCACGAACTGCGCACGCCGCTGACCACCATTCGCGGCTTCGCCGAACTCTATCGCCAGGGCGCCGCCCGCGACGTGGCCATGCTGCTGTCGCGGATCGAGAGCGAAGCCAGTCGGATGGGCTTGCTGGTGGATGATTTGCTGCTGCTGGCACGGCTGGACGTACAACGACCGTTGGAGCACCATCAAGTGGACTTGCTGGCGCTGGCTAGCGATGCCGTGCACGATGCGCAGGCGATCGACCCCAGGCGCAACATCACCATGGAAGTCTTCGACGGTCCCGGCATCCCAGAGGTGCTCGGCGACGAACCGCGAATCCGCCAGGTACTCAGCAACCTCGTTGCGAATGCTTTACAGCACACCCCGGAAAGCGCCGGGGTCGTGGTGCGGGTCGGCACGGAAGGTGACGACGTGGTGCTCGAGGTGGCCGACACGGGCCCCGGGATGAGTCAGCAGGATGCGTCGCGGGTGTTCGAGCGGTTCTATCGCACCGACTCGTCGCGGGCACGGGCCAGCGGCGGTACCGGACTGGGGCTATCCATCGTCGACTCGCTGGTGCACGCGCACGGCGGCGATGTCACTGTGACAACCACGCCCGGGCAGGGCTGCTGTTTCCGCGTCACGCTGCCACGCACCAGCGACGTCCCCACGCGGGTTTGAGCTTTACGCCAGTTGCGCCAGGGCCCCCTTGATCCTGGCCTGTGCCGCATCGAGGGATTCCGGTGACGGGTTGCGGTCGACGTTGGCAAAGCCGAAGTCGCTCAAGCTGCGGGTGGGAAACACGTGGATGTGCAGATGCGGCACTTCCAGCCCCGCGATGATCACCCCGGCACGCTCAGTCCTGAAGGCCTTGCACACGGCCTTACCGATCAGCTGGCTTACCTCCATGACGCGCGAGAACGCCGCGTTGTCGACGTCTTGCCACTGATCGATCTCGGCGCGTGGCACCACCAGGGTGTGCCCTTGCGTCATCGGCTCAATCGTCAAGAACGCGACGACGTCGTCGTCCTCGTACACGAAGCGGCCGGGCAGTTCGCGGTTGATGATCTTGGTGAAGATCGACGCCATGGGCCAAGCATATGTGTCGGAATCGGCAACGGGCTCGTGGTCGCCCGCTACTCCTCCTTGCCGAATTTCATGATGTCGAGGTTCCAGTACCCGCGCATGTTGCTGATCAGGCCGGCGTCGTTCACCTTGTAGGTGAACACCCCACGCACCTCGCTGGTCAAACCACCCTCAAACTTGCTGTGCAGCACCAGGATATGAGCGATCTCGTCGGGCGAGCTCGACGGGAAAGTCTCCTCGCAGGTGATCGTCAGCTGGTTGGCCGCGATGTTGTTGTCGAAGAAGGCGCCGACGGCTTCCTTCCCCTTGACCCCGTAGCCATCGGGATTGGTCACGGACTTGCCGATCGGGTCTTCGATGACGACGTCGTCGGCCATCAGCGCCAACCAGCCTTCCCGGTCGTGGGCCTGCGCGCACCGCCACGATGATTGCGACGCGGTCAGTGCCGGAGAGTCGACGGTTTGGGTCATGGTTTCTCCTGTCTTCTCAAATAGCGCACGCGGCGCGTGCGCCCTCCTCGGTGGCTTTGCGGATCAGGCCAAGGCCGCTGCAGTCGCCGGCGTGCACCTCGGCGCCGGGCATGGCGGCGATCAGGGTGTCGAACAACGTGGTGTCGGGCTGGACCGTTCCGGCCAGCACGACAAGTCTCAGGATGATGATTGTCAACTCCGGTGGCGCCCAACGTGATCAATCCGACGCCTCCCTTGGCGCGGGCGGCGAAGTAGTCGCGGCTGCGCTGCGACGGCAGTCCGTCCGGGGTGCCGTACATCGTCTCCATGGGAGACATCACCACCCGGTTGCGCACCGTCATGGCGCCTATTCGTCCCGGCGCCAGCAGGTGCGGAAAGCTGGCCACTCAGGACCACGCGCCTCGTAACCGGTCGGATTACCTGTCAGCGTTCGTGTATCGGATGACGCCGCGAATGTTCTTGCCGTCCAGCATGTCCTGGTAGCCGTCGTTGATCTGCTCGAGCCGGTACTGGCGAGTGATCATGTCGTCCAAGTTGAGCTTGCCGGCCTTGTACATCGACAGCAGTTGTGGGATGTCGTATTGCGGGTTTCCGCCGCCGAAGATGGTGCCCTGCAGGTTCTTCTGCATCAGGGTCAGCATCGCCAGGTTCAGGTTCACATTGGTGTCCAACAGGCTGCCGATAGCGGTCAGCACGCAAGTGCCGCCCTTTTGGGTGATGTTCAGGTAGCTGTCGACGTCGGCGCCGTGCAGCTCGCCGACAGTGACGATCACTTTGTGTGCCATCAGGCCGTAGGTGACCTCGGCCATGCCCATCAGCGCGGCGTTGATGTCGGGGTAGACGTGGGTGGCACCGAACTTGAGGGCCTGATCGCGTTTCCACTCCACCGGATCGATCGCGAAGACATAGCGCGCGCCGGCGTTCACGGCACCCTGCAGCGCGGCCATGCCGACGCCGCCGACGCCAACGATGGCGACATCCTGACCCGGCCTGATGTCGGCGGTGCGGACCGCCGAGCCGTAGCCGGTGGTTACGCCGCAACCCACCAGCGCGGCCACCTCGAACGGGATCGACGGATCGATCTTCACCACCGAGCTACGGTGCACGACCATGTAGGGCGAGAACGTACCCAGCAGCGTCATGGGGAAGACGTTTTGGCCGCGCGCCCGGATGCGGAAGGTTCCGTCGGATACCGCGGCGCCGCCGAGCAGCCCGGCCACCAGGTCACACAGGTTGCGCATGCCGGCCTGACATGTCGGACACATTCCGCAGGACGGGATGAACGACAGCACCACGTGGTCGCCCGGGGCCAGGTCTTCCACGCCGGGGCCGACCTCGGTGACGATGCCCGCACCCTCGTGGCCGCCGAGGACCGGGAAGCCTGCCATCGGGATGCCACCGGTGACCAGATGGTGGTCCGAATGGCACATCCCGGCTGCTTCCATCTGGATCTTGACTTCATCCTTGACCGGGTCGCCGATCTCAATGTCCTCGATGGACCACGGCTGGTTGAATTCCCAGATCAGTGCGCCTTTTGTCTTCACGTTGGACCTGACCCCATTTCGCCTTTGAATTGAGACTGCCTGACCCATCTCGCCTGGCAGCGGTGGTGACGGATGCCACAGGGCACTCCTGTCGCGTCAGCATAGCGCGTGCGACAAATCAAATGCTTGGTTGGTCCGACTCACCAGATCGGGACGGGTGCCTGGCCGAGCGGGTAGTAGCCGGGCAGCTTCTCACCGGCCATACCGCGCTCGATCCGTCTCTGCATGCCCTCCGACAATTTCCCTTCCTTCATCAGGTGCATGTACAGCGCCGAGACGTGACCGAAGTCGAAGAAGTCGCGCTGCCACTCGATGAGCTTGTCGGCATTGAGCCGGAACCAGCTGCCGCCGATGCCGTAGATCTCCTGCCGGCCGCCGTCGCCATCCATGACCACCTGCTTCCAGAAACCGACGATCTCACCCTGCTGGTCGTCGATGAGGACCTTCTGGTACGGGTACTGCCAATTCTCCAGACCCTCCATTTCCAGGCCGAGCGCGATGTCGCGGATCTCATCGATTCCGACGCACATCACGTCTTCTTTAGGCCCGATGTTCCAGCCATAGGTGGCCTCGGGCGCGTAGAAGTCTGCCAGCGGCTTCCAGTCGCCCGCCTTCTCGCAGTCCTTGTTGGCCTTGAGCCAGGACTGCACCCACTCGTCGAGTTCTGAGCGCGGGAATCCCGATTTTTCTGGCACGGTTATTCTCCTGTTTCTTTGATGGACAGTGCCTGGGTAGGGCAGGCGATCACCGCCTGCTCGACTTCGTCTCGGGCGTCGTCCGGCGGCTCGGCATCGAGGATTTCGACCTTGCCGCGCTTGGGCACCCGGAAATAGTCGGGTGCCTCTAGTTCGCACATCGCATGTCCCTGGCACAAGTCCAGGTCGGCGTGCACTCGATAACCCATATCACCCTCCGATCTAGCGGCGGCGGTAGCGCACTTTGGCGGGCTGGGCCAGCTGCACCACCATCTTGGAGTGGTCGTTGCGATAGCTTTCCGGCGGCTGCGCCATCTCGAACTCGTACTCGCGCAACAGAACCGAGAAGATCGCTTTGATCTGCATGGTCGCGAAAGCGGCACCAACGCAACGGTGCCGTCCCGCGCCGAACGGAATCCAGGTCCATCGGTTGGTGAGGTCGGCCTGTTCGGGCTTGTTGTATCGGTCCGGGTTGAACCCGTCAGGGTCGGGAAAGTCTTCGGGAATTCGATTCGAGATCGCCGGGGATGCCGCGACGTAGTCACCGTTGCGGATCGGGAAGCCCTCGACCTCGAAGTCACCCTTGGCGACACGCATGAGGATGATCAATGGCGGGTGCAGGCGCAGGGTTTCCTTGACCACGTTGTCTAGCTTCGGAATTTGGCGCAACGCATGGAAACTCACCTCTTGGCCATCGGCGTAAAGCTCCTCCAGCTCGGCAAGCACCTCGGCGTAAACGTCGGTGTGGCGGATCAGCTCGATCAGCGTCCACGCCGACGTTCCGGAACTGGTGTGGTGTCCGGCGAACATCAGCGAAATGAACATGCCGGTGACCTCGTCGGCGGAGAACCGGGGATTGCCCTCGTCGTCCTTGATCGACACCAGAACGTCGAGCATGTCGCGATCGCTCTTGTCCATGGGCGGGTTGGCGACCCGCTGATTCATGATCTCCTGTACCAACGCCACCAGGTCTTTGCGGGCCTGGTCGCGGCGTCGGAAGCTCTCGATCGGCAGGTACGGGTCGACATAGCACAGCGGGTCGGTGCCGCGTTCCAACTCGTGGTAGTAATGCGCGAACCGGGAGTCCAGCTGGTTGCGAAATTTCAGGCCGATCAGGCAGGCCGTCGAGGTGTAGATGGTCAACTCGGCGAAGAAGTCGAGCAGGTCGATCTCGCCTTCCTCGTCCCAGTCGGCGATCATCCGCTTGACTTCGCCCTCGATGGTGGCCGCATGGCCCTTCATCTGCTCGCCGCGCAGCGCCGAGTTGTGCAGCATCTCCTTGCGCCGCTCGGGGCTGGCGTCGAACACCACGCCCTTGCCGAAGATGGGCGTCATGAACGGATACGCCTCGGCCTGGTCGAGATCCTCGTCGGCGGAACGGAAGAAGAACTCGTTGGCGCTCGCACCGGATAGCAGAATGACGCGTTTGTCCGCCAACTGGAATTCGCCCACGTCCCCACACTCGGCACGGGTGCGCTGCATCAGGCCGATCGGATCGGTCCGGAACTCGTCGAGATGTCCGTGTTCGTCTTCGCCGCCGGAAACCCGCGGCACGATGGCGGTTGTCATGAATCTAGTGCCTTCTCATCCAATTTGAGTTGCTGGCGTTCTTTCGTCGCGGCCAGGGGTGCCTCAGGCTGAAGTTCCATGTTCACCACGAAGCCGCCCTTGGGCGTCTCCGCGACGAACGCGATCGCCCGGGCGAGATCGGACGCCCGTAAGAAGTAGTCGTGGCGTGCCTGACCCCATTTGGCCCAGTCCTCCAGCGCCGGGCCGATGGCCTCGGCGGGCAGACTCCAGCCCATCGCCGTCTTAGTGGGACCCGGGTGCACGATCGAGGCTCGCACCCCGGTGCCCTCGAGTTCCATCTGCAGGTTGGTGACCATGGCCACCAGCGCAGCCTTGGCGGCGCCGTAGGCGCCCATGTGCGGGCGCTGACGCAGCGCGACATCGGAGCCAACGAAGATCAGATCGCCGCGCCGACGCTCGAGCATGCCGGGAAGTACCGCGGTGGCCAACCGGTTTGCCCCGATCAGATGGATCTGGATCTGCGATTCGAAAGTCTCGGTGTCGATTTCGTGCAATCGCCCGAAATATGTATCGCCGGCGCCGGTGACGAGAACCTCGATGTCACCGAGCTGCTCGGTCGCCTGGTGCACAAACCCCTTGACCGATTCGGCGTCGGTGACGTCGAGTGGCAGTGCGATCGCCTCACCCCCGTCGGCGCGGATCTTCTCGACGATCTCCTGGCACTTCTCGACGCGCCGCGCACCCAGCGTCACCGGAAAGCCATGGGCAGCAAGCTCGACGGCGGTGGCGGCTCCGATACCAGACGAGGCACCGGCAACGATCGTGGGTCTGCGGGCCGGATGTGGTTCAAAGCGAGGCATTCAGGCGACCTCCACCGTGATCGGAAGGTGAGCGAACCCGCGGACATTGCTGGAGTGAACGCGGACGGCGTTGGCCTCGTCGACCTGATATCCGCGGATTCGCTTGAACAGTTCGGTGAGCGCCACCCGGGCTTCCATCCGGGCCAGATGGGCCCCCAGACAGAAGTGTGCGCCGCTGCCGAAACTCATTAGCTTGGAGCCGATGTCGCGTCCGATGAGGTAATCGTCGGGGTTGTCGAACACCCGCTCGTCGCGGTGGGCCGACCCGGGCAACAGCAGCAGGACGTCGCCCTCGGGGATCGTGGTGTCGTAGAGGGTGAGCTCGCCGGACACTGTGCGGGCCAGGATCTGGCTGGACGTGTCATAGCGCAGGGTCTCCTCTACCCACAGCGGGACCCGAGACGGATCGGAGTAGACCGGAGCCAGCTGATCGGGATTCTTGTGACCCCAAAATGCGGCGTTGGCAAGGAGTTTGGTGGTGGTCTCGTTCCCGGCGATCACCATTAGGAACATGAACCCGAGAATCTCCTCGTCGGTGAGCCGGTCGCCGTCGATCTCGGCGGCCAGCAGCGCCGACGTCAGATCCTCGATCGGCTTCCTGCGGCGCTCGGCGATCATCTTCTGGTAGTAGACGATGAGGTTGATCGAGGCCTCGATCGCAGAAGCCGGCACGTCGTTGACGCCGTCCTCGCGATGCATCACGCCGTCAGCCATAGCGCGGATGCGGTCGCGGTCGGCCAGCGGCACACCCATCAGTTCGGAGATCACGTCCATCGGCAGCTTGCCGGCGAATTCCGCGACGTAATCCACGGTTTCACCCGAGGCCGCCTGCTCCAGCAAGGCATCGAGGTGCTGC
>DASXMA010000329.1:0-2800 GCA_036495965.1 Mycobacterium sp. | reverse complement strand
CAAGGCCGCCAGCATCTCCGGGTTGCCCATCGCATGGAACACCGGACTGATGACGGGTCCGCCGACCACCCATTCGCCCGGACCAAGCTGGCCGGCCCGGTCCCGCACCGCGCCGAGGATGTCCTCCACGCTGAACGCCGGCGAGAGACCAAGCTCCCACGCTGCGGCCTGGCCGCCGAACCCGGCATGGGAATGCACGTCGATCAGGCCCGGCATGACCATGCCGCCCTCGGCATGAACAACCCGGGTCTGGGCACCGGTCACCGCCCCGACATCAGCCTCGTCACCCACCGCCACCACCTTCCCAGCACGCACGGCGAGGGCTGCCGCCCACGGCCGGGCAGGGTCGAGGGTATACACGGCGGAACCACGGACAACGAAGTCGGCTGGCTGACTGTCCTGACTAGACATACGGCTAACCCCTCCAGGCCTCACCACTCCCGGCACCCCGACGCCCTGCGCCGGTTCGCCGGGCGGGCGGCGGACTGCGCGACCACATATGGACGTTTGAGTTACGGCATCGACGCTATGGTCGCTGCGCGCCGGCGCGCATCCGCCGGGGTGGCTAGTCGTGACCCGGTGGTCGATAGCAACTTGATAATCGGCCACATTGGTGATGCCGCCGCGGCCACGGCAAAGCCTCGACCCGGATTGGTGATCTGCAGTCCTGAGATCATCTCGTTACCATCCGGTGGCACGAGGGTCAATAACGGTCGTTGCGGCAGCTCACGGGTCTAAGACAGCCGGCTGAGGCCGCTGCAGGACGATGCGGTTGCTGCACTGGAAGTCGTGCTCCGGCGGCTATGAGCATATGTACCCCCGGTGACGACGCCGCCGATCGTGCTACAGCTCTCTCGCCCCCCGGCTCAGCCCGCCCATGGCGGTACCCCTGGTCACGTGATCAGGAGTACCGCCGTGGCGCAGGACATGGCTGGCATGGCTGGGCCGACGCCGCGGCACTGGCCCGGCTTACCACGCCCGGCCACCCCACGATCAACCTCGGTGGCCGGTACCGGACCGCCAGCCGACCGCCCGCCACCAGACTCCGGCCGCGACGAACCGATTGTCTCAGGATCCTGTACCAATCCTCGTCACGGGCTAACGACAAAGACGGTGGCATCGTCCTCGGCGAGGCTGTTGTTGTCCCCGATGTACACGACATGCCAGTCGTAGTCGCCGGCCGCGGTGGGGGTGACGGTGTACCCGGTCGGGGTGGCGTAGGTGCCGTCGCCGGTGACGGTCACGGTTTCGTCATCGACGAGGCCGCCAGAATTCTTCACCCTGGGCGCTGAGGTCCTCAATTGGTACCGAGGGCTTTGGGGCCGAAGGCATCCGGCCCACCCTCAAGAGCGTGCAGGTCGACCGTGATGCCATCGTGCTCGGCATGACCGTGGCCCATCAGGCCGAGGGGGCCCGGCCGAACGCCTGTACCAGGTGTTTACGGTCGACGACGCCCAAGTTGTCGAGATACGGGTGTACCCCGCCCGCACAGCAGCGATCGCCCGAGTGTAACCGACCTTGACCTAATCGCACTGCCCGGGCTGCCGACGTGTCTTACGTTCGTTTGGAGCTCAGATGCACAAACGCCGCATATCGGTCGGCGACACCAAACAGGTAGATTCGTGACCATGGATTTCAAGGATGTTGTACGCAAGCGGAAGATGGTTCGGTCGTTCACTGGCGAGCCTGTCGCCGCCGAGGTAGTGCAGCGGATTCTGGATACTGCGCGCCGCGGGCCGAGCGCGGGTTTCAGTCAGGGCGTCGAGTTCGTCGTGGTGGTCGACCACGAGACTCGGCAGAGGATCGCGGCGCCAGCACAGGAGACATTGGACGTATCAGGTCACCATAACTTTATTGCCCAGGCTCCTGTGCACGTTGTCGTCTGCGTTAGCCCAGAGGTGTACCAGTCGCGATACCGGGAGCCCGACAAGATGAAGGTCCGAGCGGAGATCGATGATGACGCGCTGTGGGTGGTTCCGTACTGGTACACCGACGCGGGCGCCGCGATGCAGCTGCTGCTGATGGCGGCAGTCGATGAGGGAATCGCTGCGGCCTTCGTTGGGGGCGACGCCGATCTGCTGCATGAGCTTCTGGCGATCCCGCAGGAATACATTCCCATCGGCATCGCCCTGCTCGGATATGCGGCCCCGGACGCCGGACAGTTCGGCGACGTGAGCGCACAGCGGGTGCCCCGGCGCCCGTACCATGAGGTCGTCCACGAGGGACGCTGGTAGGGCTTTCAGGTCCGTTCTTCTGCCTGACCGGCGCCAGGATCTGTGATCACAAATAGAGCATAAGGTGCGCGTCTCGAATGCGGCTCACCTGATGCCTGCTCGCCCCTGTCGGACGGCCTGAGTTGGGCCATCCTAGTGCGCAAGTCAGTTGTCGCGGTTGATAGCGTCGAGGGCCTGGCAGAGGTCGTCGGGGAGGGGGCCGGCGGCGGTGATGGTCTGCCGTCCGGCCTGGGGCTCGATGGTGCGGTATCGGCGGGCTGTCTTGACGAATTTTCTGATCGTCCAGCCTGTCTGTGCCTCGATCCAGCGGCTGACGGCGAGGGCTGCGAAGACGATGGTGAGGTGGGCTTCGATGGAGTCGCGCTTGCGGTGGTAGATCGGCCTGGCCTGCAGGTCAGAAACCCGTGATACCGGACACGGTCAAATCGTCGCCCAAGTCAGGTTCGCGGCGTGAAGCCGCAGCCGTTGGCCGGCAGCCTCAGGCCTTGACCAGCCCGTAGTCGACGAGGCTCGCGGCGGTGTCGAAGAGCGTGTCGGAAAGCGGCCGTGTCGTCCAGCCGAGGTCG
>DASXMA010000328.1:0-3341 GCA_036495965.1 Mycobacterium sp. | reverse complement strand
CAGGTGTCGCAGCGGCGGTCGTCGACATCCAGCGAGATCGTCGCGTTACGGGGTAGGTTGTCGACCGTGAATGTCATTGGCGCACCCCGTCGCGACGGAGTGGCGGCGAAGGTGTCGATTTCCAGCACTCGGCCCTGAATGTCGTTGTGGGTGCGTCGAATACCGATCAACGGATAGTCGAGGCCGTGCACGGTCGGCTCGTCGTACATGATGGTGTTCGGTGAGGTGAACACCCGCGACCAAGCGCCGGGGGCAGCGCATTCGATCATCATCATGGTGGCATTGAGCTGGCCGCGCGGCCATGGTTCACCGGCTTTTGCCCAATACCCGAATCGACTGCTGTCTTCACCGAAATACCTGGGCCCGAACTGACTTTCAGTTACCGCGCGCAATCGTTCCCAGGTGGTAGCGTCACCGACTTCGCGCGCCATCCACAAGGCGGTGGATATGAGTTGCGGATCGTCGGCCAAATGGACGACCGGCACCTTGGGGTTGCTCCAACCCAATTGCTGCATCGCCGATTCGTACAGGTCGATGCCGAGCTGCGGATCTTGCGGGTAGAAGTAGTGCAGCAGGCAGATCGCGCTGTATCCGTTTACGGGCCCAGGAAAGGTCAGCGTGGCGTCTTCGATGGGGTCGTAGTAGAACGTCACCCAGTCGATGCGCCCGTGTCGGTCACGGCCCATGTAGTGCTTCTTGGCGAACGCGATCCAATCCAGGAACGGTTCATTGACCGAGGTGCCCAACAGGGCGTCATAGAGCTTGAGGCCAAGGCCGGCTGCGCTCATACAGAACGGCCAGATCTTGGTGTTTTCGCAGTGCGCGCCCTGCGGTCGGGCGGAGAGCTGATCGGAGATGAACTGCGCGATCCGCTGATGTGTCCAGCTGAAAGCGCGGTTCTGGTAGCCCGAAACCTCGAACGGCGCGTGTTGGGTCGACTCTCCAGAGACGTAGTGGCGCATGCCCAACAGCAGATTCAGCCAGCCCCGGTAGAACAGATTGCCGTCGCAGCCGACCGGGTCGGGCTGTAGTCCCCACGGCGCGACGCCGTTGCCGGTCCAGCCCGGCAGGGCATAGGCGCCGCGCAGGTGCTCGGGCGCGACCGCCAGCCATTCGGGGGGGTATTTATCGACGCCGGGATCGGGCCCGATCAGGGTGTTCCAGTCGATCGCGCCCCAGAAGCTCACGTAGCGGCGGATCAGCTCGTCGAGGATACGGGTGTAGCCCTCGCGCCATGCTGGCGTCGCTTCCAGCATCATGGGCAAGACGTAGCCCATCATGGAGAGGTCGAAGCGCGGGAACGCGCACATCGGGGGCTCGCTGGTGCGGTCCCACCACGGGTGTGGCTCGCCCTGATCGGACCAGTCGTCGTCGGTGGTGGCTTTATCCCATAAGAACCTCAGCCAGCCCAGTGATCTGTCGTTGAGCCCTGACGAGGCCGTCGATGTATCGGCTTGGCTCGCGAATGTCGTTGTCATGTCAGGGCTCCAACATCGGTTCATCGGTGCACGCGCGGACTTGCGACAACGTGGAGCGCGCTTTCCAGGCTGCCGTCCACGCGGGATCAAGGCGCACGACCGCGGGTTCGATGACGATGGTCTCGGCTCCGCACGCGCCGGGATCGTGGGCGATATACGCATCGGGTATGCGGTGGCGGGGTCCGCTCACGCGCCCGATCTTGACGAACTTTCGAGTCAGGCCGTAGAACCACAGCAGCACGAAGGCGCTGCCGTGAAGCTCGACCGTGCCGTCGTGGACGCCGCAAACGAGCTTGTCGACGGTGCGCGGGGAGCTGAGCGTGCGCAGCGCTCGCCAACTCGAGCTGAAATGTACCGCGCAGTCCGCGGCTGCAGCATGTCCCGAATACGTTGTGGCGCGGCGCAACTGCCCGTTGAAAACCCAGTGTCGGGCGACACGGTCGCCGGCAGACAACTCGAAGGTAAGGGTGCGGGTGATCTGCGAGCGCACCGACGGCATGAACCGAGATCCTCGCGCGATGGACTGCCCGAGGAACCACAGCAGCAGTCGCAGTGCCGCGTTCGACATCGGCTACCCTTCGGTGACGGTCGGACTGGGTGCGGCGCTCGAAGTACGCGCGGGCTGCAGGTGGCTGACCAAGAACTCCGTCTGGTCAGCGACCAGTTGCTTGAACGCCTCCCCGATGTAGAAGTCGAAATGTCCCGCGTCGTAGATTCGAACATCGCCGTGCGGCGCCTGCCGCGCGTAGCGCTCCGTCTGCGCGGGAGGGGCGACCGAATCGGTTGCGCTGATGCAGACAAGGATCGGCGCAGCAATGCGTTTGGCCGCCCGGCCGGGTCGATACCGAAGCACGCTCACTACGCTGCGGGCGGCAGCGCGATTGACCCATTGATAGCCGGAAGGTATCAGCGCCAGCATCCCGGGCAGTGCATCGGCTGCGATCATGAGCCCCGGCTGGCCGGGTGCGGCCGCCACCGGAACGCAAACCGGCTCCTTACCCCGCGCCGCTGCGAGAATGTCACGGGCCACAAAACCAAGCAGCACAAGGGATTCCCGCACGCCGAGCGCGCCCGCCGAAGCCAGCCCGTCGGTGAAGGGACACTGGGCGACCGCGGCACGAAGTTCTGGATGCCGGGCGGCGACGGCAATGGCATGCCCACCGCCGAGCGAGCTTCCCCACACCGCGACCCGGTCTGCGTCGACTTCCGGCAGGCCGGCCGCATACTCGAGCGCCGCGTCCCAGTCGGCCAGCTGCTTGGCCATCGACAGCACCTGGCGTGGCTCGCCGCCGCTATCGCCCAGATGGCGGTAAGTGAATGCCAGGACTGCCAGTCCGGCCGCGGCGAATCGCTCGGCGTAGGGCGCAAGCCCCAACTCCCGAGTGGCTCCCAAACCGTGCCCCATCACGACCACGGGTGCGGGAGCGTCGGAATCGGTGTTTGGCAGGTACAGCCAAGCGGTACAGAAGGAGTCGCCGGACCGGAAATCCACGGTGCGGCGGCGGAATTTGTTTGTCGCTTGTGGTGCCATTTCTTCACTTCCTCGTTGTGGTACCGACCGCGGCGTTTCCGTGCTGGAGGGCTGCCGCGTATCCGCGGGGCTGGTACAGCGGTAACTCACCGGTTTCGGCGGTATCGCGCATGTAGCGCAGCATGAGCTCCTGGGCCTGCCGCTGTGGCAGCGCCGCCAGGAATTCGGCGCTCTCGAGCTGCAGGCCCTCTGCCATCGACAATGATCCACCCACATTGACCGCCCGCTTGATGGCGGCGATCGCCGCGGTCGGCCGCGCCGCGAGATACGAGGCTCGTTCGACGGCCCGTGAAATGAGTTGCTCGGCGGGGACGATCTCATCGATCGCCCCG
>DASXMA010000327.1:0-15783 GCA_036495965.1 Mycobacterium sp. | reverse complement strand
CAATGCGGCGATTACCGTTTACACGACGTCATGCTGTGGCTTCTGCCACCGGCTCATGACGGCGCTCAAGTCCAACGGAATCTCCTACGACGCGATCGACATCGAAGAGGATCCGGCGGCCGCGGAATTCGTCAGCTCGGTCAACGACGGCAACCGCATGGTGCCAACGGTGAAGTTCGCCGACGGGTCGACGCTGACCAACCCGAGCGCAGTCGAGGTGAAAGCGAAGCTGGCCGAGGTCGCCGGCTGAAGAAGCCGGACAAAACCGTGTGCGCCGACACTGTCCTTCAGGTGATCACGGGCCGCAGCGAGTGGCGCAGCGCCAACTAGTCAGTCGTCGCCGCCCAGGATTCGATGATTACGCGTGCGATCGAAATCGAACCGGGCAGAAGAAGTTTCGATTCCGAGGAGCTTGACCAATCGCCGGCTTGAAGCGCTGCGCGCACCTCATCGCGGGTGAACCATGCCGCCTCGGCGATCTCACCGTCGTTGAACGACAAGTCCTCATCGGGGTCGCCCAGGGCGTGGAACCCGATCATGAGCGAACGCGGAAACGGCCATGGCTGACTGCCCAGGTAACGCACATCGTGCACGTGTAGGCCGATTTCCTCTCGGATCTCCCGCGCGACGCAGACTTCGAAAGACTCGCCCGCCTCAACGAATCCGGCCAGCAGTGAGAACATCCGCTCGGGCCACACCGCCTGGCGAGCCAGCACCGCACGGTCACCGCCGTCATGGACCAGGCAGATCACCGCCGGATCGATGCGCGGGAACTCCTCGTGACCGGTGACCGGGTTGACCCTTGACCAGCCCCCTCTTGCCGGCTTCGTCGGCGAGCCGTCCATCGGGCTAAACCGAGCGCTGTCATGCCAATTCAGCAGCGCGATGGCCGACGACACCAGTTGGCTGCTGGTGTCGTCGAAGATGGGGCCGAGACTGCGGAGGTTCAGCACCTCGGCTTGCACGTCGGGATCCTCCGGCGCTTGCAGTGCGCCCCGGATCGCCCAGACGTGCCGGCCACCCTCGATGCGGCCCAGGAACACCGCCTCGGACGGGGGCTTGTGGGCCAGCTCAGCCGCGTCGCGGAGCACCACCCGGCCATCGGCGACCAGTACCTGGTTACGCGAATCCACCCGCAGCAGCGCCGCTCCCGCCCATCCTGCGATGGCCGCATCGACATCGGTGCGCAACTGATCGGCGCGGTCGGCGCCGACGCGCGACAGCACCGGAACGTCCCGCAGCTGGAAGTCCACGTAAGCCTCCCGGGCGGCGAACCGCCGCTAGTGTCCCGCATTTCGGATGTAGAGCAGTCGGTCGGTGGCCTCGATGGCGTCCGCTTCGGGTGCGCCGATGCGCAGTAGGTGGCCGTCGCGTACCACGCCGAGCACGATGTCGCGCAGATGCCGCGGGGATCCGCCGACTTCGGCCTGCTCCACCTCGCGTTCGGCGATAGCCAGCCCGGCGTCTGGAGTCAGCAGGTCCTCGATCATCTCCACGACGCTGGGCGTGGTGGTGGCAAGGCCGAGCAGCCGACCGGCGGTCTCCGAGGAGACCACCACCGAGTCCGCGCCCGATTGCTGCAGCAGGTGTGAATTCTCGGCCTCCCGGATGGAAGCCACGATCTTGGCCTTGGGCGCGATTTCTCGTGCGGTCAATGTCACCAGGACGGCGGTGTCGTCGCGTCCGGTGGCAACGATGATCGATGACGCATGTTGGGCCCCGGCCAACCGCAGTACATCGGATTTAGTGGCGTCACCGTGTACGGTGACCAGGCCAGCCGTCGCGGCGTGTTCGAGGGCGCTGCGATCGGTGTCGACGACGACGACCTCGCCGTGGGCGGCCTCATCACTGACCCTGGCGGCGACAGCCCTTTTGCCCTTGGTGCCGTAGCCGATCACGATGGTGTGGTTGCGCACTTTGTTCCTCCAACGCTGGATCTTCCACGCTTGCCGGGACCGTTCGGAGAAGACTTCGAGCGTGGTGCCGACCAGCACGGCCAGGAACGCGATCCGCAGCGGCGTCATCACCACGGTGTTGACCAGACGCGCGGTTTCCGAGTATGGGGTGATGTCGCCGTAACCGGTCGTCGACAGCGACACCGCCGCGAAGTAGAGCGCGTCCAAGAATGTCAGCCGGTCGCCCCGCACGTCGCGGTAACCATTGCGATCCAGATAGACGATGACGGCGGCGCCGAATAACACCAGCAGCGCGATAGCCACCCGTCGCGTGATGACGCGGACAGGGCTGCCGTGCTCTTCGGGGATGCGTAGCACGCCGACCAGCAGATGACCGGGCTGAGCGGTCAGCGTCTCATCGAGACCCCTCAGTCGCTGCAACCTACCCTTGCGCACAGCGGTCCGTCATCGGCTTAACCCCACCCGCACGCCACGTACACGACTCAAATGTAACCACGATCGCCGGTCAGCAGGTACCTGAGCACATCACCCGCCGACACAGGGCTCGCCGGTGGAGTCGGTCAGCAGCCCGGCCAGCTCGGTGGGCTCCGGCAGTTCATCGGGAACGACGGTGACGCCGGTGCGTACGTAGTAGAAGGCGGTACGCACCGAGGATTCCGGACATCCCGACAAAGCGGCCCACGCCAAACGGTAGACGGCGAGCTGGACAGCAGCCTGCCGCCTAGCTTCCGGCCCCTGCGGCGGTTGACCGGTCTTCCAGTCCACCACCGTGACACCACCATCAGGGTCGGCGAACACCGCGTCAATGCGGCCGCGTATCACCGTCTCGCCGATGGGCATTTCGAACGGCACCTCGACTGCAACGGGTGTGCGGGCCGTCCACTGCGAGCTGGCGAATGCCGTCTGCAACGCGGCCAACGCCTGGGTGTCGCCGACGTCGGAGTCCGCCGCACCCGGCAGATCGGCGAGATCGAACAGCCACTCGGTGCCGTAAAACTGTTGGACCCAGGCGTGAAAGGCGTTGCCCAGCAGGGCATGTGAGTCAGGACGTGCGGGCAGCCGATGCACCAACCGCTGTGCCGCACCCTGCGGGTCACGCGCCAGGTCCACCAAACCGCTGACCGACAACTGGCTGGGCAGAGCGCGGGCGGGCGGCTGGGCCGAGCGGGCGCGCTCGGCCAGCAACGCATCGACGTCGGCGACCCAGCCGTCGATGTCGGGACTGGTTGTAGCAGTGTCGACCGACATGGCCTCGGCTACCAGTGCGGCGCCGCGTTCGACGTCGCCGCGACGCGCGGCCAACGGATCGGCGGGCCAGATTGCTTCGACGACGTTGTCGCGCAGCGGGTTTCGATCGCCGTCGGGTGGCGCCGGCGCCCAATGCTCCACCACACCACACGGCTCGCCGGTCGCGGTGGAACGGTCGATGATGTCTTTGATTTCGCACAGAAAGTCCGAAGGGCCCCGCGGTTTCATCCCGGTGGAACCCCACTGATGGCCGGACACCAACAGGGCGTCCGCGGCCCGGGTGATGCCCACGTACAGCAGTCGGCGCTCCTCGTCGACGCGCCGCTGCTCCAGCTGGCGTCGATGCTCGGAGATCTTGTCCGATAGCTGCTTTCGGTTGGTGACATCGGAGGTGTCCAGCACCGGGATGCCCAGTGCGCCTGTCGAGGCACGGTCGCCGCGCAACAGCGGCGGCAGCTCAGCGGCGTCGGTGAGCCAGCTGCTTCGCGACCCGGTCGACGGAAATGTTCCACCCGACAGGTGCGCGACCGCCACCAGTTGCCACTCCAAACCCTTCGCGGAATGCACCGTGAGGACCTGGACGCGGTCCCGGGCGACCGTCAATGGGGCGGGCGACAAGCCGTTCTCGACCACCTCGGCCGCGTCCAGGTAGGCCAACAGGCCCGCAACCGATGCCGTCGCGTCTGCCGCGCTCGTCGCAGCGCGTGTTCGTTCGGCGTAACGGGCGACCACGTCAACGAACGCGTCGAGGTGTTCGGCGCCGGCCCAGCCGGCTGAGACCCCAACGGCGGCCCGGACTTCGCAGTCGACGCCGAGCACCCGCCGGACCTCAGCTACCAGGTCGGGCAGGGAATGACCGAGGTGGACCCGCAGCGCGCTCAGTTGAGCGGCCAGCGCGGTGATGCGCCGATACCCCGCAGCCGAATACGAGCCTGCCGGGCCGGGATCGGCGACGGCGTCGGCCAGACACGCGGTGTCGGCATCCGGACCGGCCGCCATCGCGATCGACTCGGCCGAGGGCGCCGCGGCCGAGCGCGGGGCCGCTGCAAGGGCCACCGCGCGCTGCCACAGCGCGGTGATATCCCGGCCACCGAGGCGCCAGCGTGGACCGGTGAGCACTCGCATCGCCGCCGCCCCGGCCGTCGGGTCGGCAACCAGTCGCAGCATCGCCACGACGTCGGCCACCTCGGGGATGGACAGCAAACCGGCCAGCCCGACGACCTCGACCGGGATTCCGCGGGCGCGAAGCGCATCGGCAATCGGTGCGGCATCGGCGTTGCGGCGCACCAGCACCGCAGCGGTCGGCGGACTGATGCCCTCAGCGTGGGCTCGCTGGTAATGCCCGTACACATGGTCGGCGATCCACTCGCGCTCGGCCCGCACATCGGGAAGCAACGCACATCCGACGGTGCCGGGCAAAGCATCCGGGCGCGGGCGCAACGCATGCACCGCAACCGATCGTCGTCGCGCCTCCGCAGAGATGGCGTTGGCTATCTGCAAGGCCCGCGGAGGGTTGCGCCAGCTGGTCCGCAACTCCAGGACCGGCGCGGGGGTGCCGTCGGAGCGGGGGAAGTCGGTGGTGAACCGCGGCAGGTTGGTCGCCGAGGCACCGCGCCAACCATAGATCGACTGAATCGGATCCCCAACGGCCGTCAGCGCCAAACCGTCATCGTTGCAGCCACCCCCGAACAGTGATGACAACGCCACCCGCTGGGCGTGCCCGGTGTCCTGGTACTCGTCGAGCAGCACGACCCGATAACGGTTCCGCAGGTCCTGACCGACCTGCGGGAAGGTCGCGGCCAACCGGGCCGCCGAGGCCATCTGCATGCCGAAGTCCATGACCTTCCCGGCGCGCATACGCTCGTGCAGCTCGTCGAGCAACGGCACCAGCTCGGCACGCTCAGTCTGGGTGGCCAGCATTCGCAGCAGCCACTGGTTGGGGCCGCGGTCGCGCTGGTAGGGACCCGTCGGCAGGGCGTGGACCAGCCGCTCCAGCTCTAGGTGCGTATCGCGCAGCTGGCCGGTGTCCACCAGGTGCTCAGCCAGCTGACCCCACAGCCGTAGCACCATCGACGTGACGGCGGCAGGGGTCTTGTCGGTGCGCAGCTCGCCGCGATACCCGTTGACCACGTCGAAGGCCAGCTGCCACAGCTCGGTCTCGCTGAGCAACCTGGTGTCAGGTTCGACCGGTAACAACAGGCCATAGTCGCGCAGCAAGGAGCCGGCGAAAGCGTGGTAGGTGCTGACCACCGGAGTGCCCACTGGTTCGACGGCCGCCGGGCTGCCGGCGCCGAGACCGATGCCGGCCAACCGGGCCAGCCGGGACCGGACTCGTCGCAGCAGCTGGCCGGCAGCTTTACGGGTGAAGGTCAGCCCCAGCACTTGATCCGGTTCGGCGTAGCCGTTGGCGACGAGCCACACCACCCGCGCGGCCATGGTCTCGGTTTTGCCGGCGCCGGCTCCCGCGATGACCACCAACGGGCCCGGTGGCGCGGCGATCACGGCGGCCTGCTCGTCGGTGGGCGGGAAAAGCCCTAGCGCACAAGCCAATTCGTGTGGACTATAGCGATCGTTCACAGCGCTGACCCGTCGACATGGGCCGGACAGCACGGCCGTATCGGGCAGTGCGTGCATCCGTCGTTGCGCCGGGCGATGAACTGCGGCCCCGCGGTCGCGTCGGCCGCCGTCCGGATGAGGTTGCGCCATTCGTCGCGGGCGGCCGGGGTCAGTGGATCCTGCTCGCGTTCGGTGCCGGTCTTGCCGATGTAGACCAACCGCGCACCGCCGGGCTCCGAACCGGCCGAGCCGGCACCGAGTATGCCTTCGGCCACCGCCAGCTGGTACATGGCCAGCTGAGCGTGTTGTTGGGCGTCGTCCTTGCTGACCGGTGACTTGCCGGTTTTGACATCGACGATCACCAGCCGGCCGGCGCCGTCGCGTTCCAGCCGGTCGACCCGGCCACGCAGCCGGACTTCGCCGCCGTCATCGCGCGGGGTCTGAAGGACTCCATCGACGTCGACCTCGACGCCGACCTCACTCAGTTCGGCCCGGGTCTGCACTCGCCACTCGACGAACGCCTGAACCATGGCGCGGTGTCGGGCCAGCTCGTTGGCCGAATGCCAGTGGGCGTCGAAGGGCAGATGCTCCCAGGTACGGTCCAGCTGGGCCAGCAGTTGCGCTTCACTTTTGCCCGGCTCGGCGATCAGCGCGTGCAGCACCGAGCCGATGGTGGACCGCAGATCACGGGCATTGGTTCCACCGTGGCGTTCGGCCAGCCAGCGCAGCGGGCAGTCGGTGAGGGTCTGCAGCGTCGACGGCGTCAACGTGACCGGATCCTCAGGACTGCGGAGGGGATCATCGGTGCTGAGCGGGATCAGGCCCTGCCAGTCTGCCGGGTCGGCGCCCGGCACACCGGCGTTGGCCAACCGGGCCAATTGCGTTGCCGCACACTCACGAGCGGCGTCATCCACGGCGCCGTCGGGCGCACACACCACGCCGCGCAGCCGGCCCACCAGCGCGGCCGACGACAACACCCGCGGTGCCGAAACCGGCTGCGCGGCAACGGGATCATTCTCACCGTTGGCCCACTGCGCGACCTCGAAAAAGAACGCCGAGGGCAGCGCGGCGTCTTCGCCTGCCCCGCCGGTGTCGCTGTCAACGGCGGTCACCAGCAACCGGCGCCGGGCCCGGCCCATCGCGGCTACCAGCAGCCTGCGCTCCTCGGCCAGCAGCGGCGCGGTCGCCGAGGCATCCTCGGTGATACCGTCCAGCGCGTCGAGCAGCCGCTGGGTGCCCAGCACTCCGCCACGCGGAATCGTGTTGGGCCACAACCCATCCTGCAAACCGCCGATGACCACCTGGTCCCATTCATGTCCCAGCGCCGCGTGTGCGCTGAGCACGCTGACCTGTTCTGCCGTCGACGCCGGCTCGGGGTTTACGCTCGGCAGCTGTAGCGCCCCGACGTGCTCGATGAGTCCGCGCAACGACGCACCCGATGTGCGAGACACGTACTGATCGGTGATGTCGAACAACGCCGTTACCGCCTCAAGGTCCCTGTTGGCCTGGGCGCCGGCGGGACCGCCGCGCTCGCTGGCCGCCAGCCAGCGGCGCTGCAGACCGGACCGGTGCCACGCCGCCCACAGGGTGAAGCGCGGATCCTGCCCCTCCCGGTGGCAGCGGGCGGCGGCGTCCAGCACAGCGCGCACCCGTCGCAGCGCGCGCGACTGCACGCCGGACTGGGGGCGCCACCTGCTTGCGGGGGACGGCGCGTCGGCGCGCACTGCGTCGGCCACCAGGTCGCCGAAATTCCTTGATGCGCCGTCGGGTGTGGCCCGCTGCAGCGTTCGGCGCAGCTGCCGCAGCGAGACCGGGTCGACGCGACCGATGGGCCCGGTCAGCAATGCCAGCGCCTGGTCACCGTCGAGCCCGTCGGCGGTCGTCGCTAAAACCGTCAGCAACGCCCGCGCCGCCGGCTCCTCGGACAACGACCCGCCGACCGCGGGTACAGCCACCGGGACCCCGGCGGCGGCCAGAGCACGCGGCAATCGCGTACCGGCCCGGGGCACCGACCGGACGATGACCGCCATCTGCGACCACGGCACCCCGTCGACGAGGTGCGCACGCCGCAGCGCGTCCGCGATTATGGCGGCCTCCGCATGCTGCGAGGCGGCCAGGCGGACCGCGACCACTCCGTCCTCGGCCCCCGTGCCGTCGATATGCCTGCCGCTGCTGCCGCCGGGCAGCCGACGCGCAATGCCGGTGACGGCACGCGCGACCGCGGGAGCACAACGATGGGACACCGTCAGCGTCACCGACTGCGTGTCGCTGTCCAGCAGCCCCGTCGGCTCACCGCCGCGGAAGCCGAACACCGCCTGGTTGGGGTCACCGGCGACCAGCGCCAGCTCGGTTCCCGCCGCCAGCACCCGAACCAGAAGGGCTGCCTGCGGGTCGAGTTGCTGGGCGTCGTCGATCAACAACACCCGCACCCGGGCGCGTTCGGCGGCCAATAACTCAGGATCGACCGCAAAAGCCTCCAGCGCCGCACCCACAAGTTCGGCCGCACCCAGCGCCGGCGTCGTCGCCTGCGGTGCCGCCGTCCCGACCGCGGCCCGCAGCAACACCACTTGCTCGTACTGTTGCGCGAACTGGCCGGCCGCGGTCCATTCCGGACGCCGGCACCGACGGCCCAGCCGTTGCAGTTCCTGCGTGTCTACACCGCGTTCGGCGCAGCGCGCCAACAGGTTTCGCAATTCGGCAGCAAAGCCGGCGGTGCGGAGGGCGGGTCGCAGATGCGTCGGCCAAGCAACCGCGGCGGCAACCCCGTCGTCGAGGTCACCGGCCAGTAGCTCGCGAATGATGGCGTCCTGTTCGGCGCTGGTGACCAGGCGCGGCGGCGCATCGCCGGCGCGCTCGGCGGCGCGCCGCAACACCGCGTAGGCGTAGCTGTGCACAGTGCGCACCAACGGCTCGCGGACCGCGGCCCGGCGTGTACCGGTGGTGTGCGACCGCAGCAACATCGTCGTCAATGTGCTGCGCGCCCGCATCCCCAGTCGGCCGGAACCGGTAAGCAGCAGAACCGATTCCGCATCAACACCGGCGCCGATCTGAGCGACCGCGACATCGACCAGCAGGCTGCTCTTACCGGTGCCGGGTCCGCCCAGGACACGTATCAGGCCGCGTACGCCGGGCGTCAGAACAGCATCCGCTTCGGCGCCCCAGGTGAATGACATAGCGGCATGACATCACGAGGGTCTGACAAGTCGACCGCACCCGAGGACCGCGACGGCCCGGCCTGGCATCATCGACGCGTGACCGCCGACCTTCACGTGCACCGCTACGGGCCCTCCGGCCCGGTGCAGGTGCTCGCCATCCATGGACTGACCGGCCACGGACAGCGGTGGCAGAAGTTGGCCGACTCGCTGCCCGAAATCACCGTCGCGGCACCCGATCTGCTCGGCCATGGCAGATCATCGTGGGCCGCGCCGTGGAGCATTGACGCCAACGTCTCAGCGTTGGCCGCGCTGCTCGACGACGAGGCCGCCGCCCCGGTGCTGGTGGTCGGGCACTCATTCGGCGGCGCGCTGGCAATGCATCTGGCCGCGGTCCGCCCGGACCAGGTGGCGGGACTGCTGCTGCTCGATCCGGCGGTCGGCCTGGACGGAACCCGGATGGGCGAGATCGCCGATGCGATGTTTTCCTCGCCCGACTATCCGGACGCCGCCGAAGCCCGCATGGAAAAGGCGACAGGCTCTTGGGCGGATGTGGATCCCGCCTTGCTCGACGCCGAACTCGACGAGCACTTGGTCAAACTGCCGAGCGGACGATACGGGTGGCGCGTCAGCCTGCCGGCGATGATGTCGTACTGGAGCGAGTTGGCCCGCGAGATCGTGTTACCGCAGGCGGGAACGGCGACGATGTTGGTGCGAGCAAAGTGGACCACGCCGCCCTACGTCACCGACCAACTCATCGCGGGCCTGCAACAACGGTTGGGGCCTGATTTCCAGTTGCTCGATTTCGAGTGCAACCATATGGTCCCCTATTCAATGCACATGCAAGTCGCCGCGCTGATCCGCGAGCAGCTGGAAGGCCGCTGACCATGGCGCCGGTGACCGACGAGCAAGTCGAGCGGGTGCGCTCGCTGGTCGCGGCCATCCCATCCGGGATGGTCGCCACGTACGGCGACATCGCAGCTGTCGCAGGCCTTTCCAGTCCACGCATCGTCGGTTGGATCATGCGGACCGACTCCTCCGACCTGCCCTGGCACCGGGTGATCACCGCATCCGGGCGCCCGGCGCGGCATTTGACCACCCGGCAGCTGGAGCGGCTGCGCGCCGAAGGGGTTCTCGCCGTCGACGGCAGAGTTCCGTTGCGCGAGGTCCGCTTCGAGTTTCCGCCCGGGATTTAGAACGCGCCGTCGTTGACGCTAGAGCACCAGCCGGACCAGGCCCGCGGTGCGGGCCAGACCCGGGAAGGCGTCTGCGGTCGACCGTGGATGCAGGGCGTGGACCGCCAGCCGAAACATCAACGCGCGCAGCAACATCTGCGGCCATTCCGGCAGCGCGCTCCAGCGCTCGATGAGTCCGTCGTCGGCCTCGCCCCAAGACAACGCATCGACAACGACCACGCCCGCTGCCCATGATGCGGGCCGCCAATAGGGCGTGATGTCGGTGACGCCCGGTGCGGCGGTGCCGATGAAAAGCACTGTGCCGTAAAGGTCTCCGTGCACCAGCTGGTTGGGGCTCTTGGTAGGCCTGCGCAGACTGGCGAGCTGGTTGATCAGCTCGACCGACCGCTGGGCATCCGCTGTCGGCGGGGCGGTGCGCGTTCCCGGCGGCACCGACTGCAACGGTCGCTCCTCCCACGCGGCACGGTCGGCGGCGATGAAAACGTCGACGTCTCCCCACGGCGCGGCGGGTCCTTGAGTCAGGAATCGGGGGCGTTCCAGTTTGCCGGTGGCTTCGTGCAGTCGCACTGCCGCCGAGACGACCTCATCGTGCCTGGCTTCCGGTGTGCCGGCGACGAACGTGTCGGCTCGCCACCCCGAAAGGACGTAACGCCCGTCGGTCGAGCGGACCGGCCGGGCCAGACGCACCCCGTCGACGAACAGCGTCTCCCGCACCCGGGCCGACCAGGCCGCGCGGGCGTTGTCGGCCACTATCGACAACACGACTTCGCCGCATCGCCAGCCACCTTCCCAGCCGGCACCCAGGGCGACGGGCTTGACACCGGCCAAACCGAACGCCGACAGCACATGTTCCGGCGGCGGCTCGAGAGTCACGCGAGTCAGCCTAGTCGGGCGACGATGCACGTCGGCACGGCGCGCTGAGGAGCCCGACAATCCGGCTTAGTGGAGCCCACCTGCGGTATTGCTCAGTACATCACCATGTCGGGCTGCATCTGTTGGGCCCAGGCCACGATCCCACCCTGCAAATGCACCGCGTCGGAGAATCCGGCCTTCTTCACAGCAGCCAGCGCCTCGGCGGAGCGCACGCCCGTCTTGCAATACAGCACCGCCATCCGGTCCTGTGGCAGCTTTGCCAGACCCTCACCGGAGTTGATCAATGACTGCGGGATCAGCTGGGCGCCGTCGATGTGCACGATGTCCCATTCCACGGGCTCTCGAACGTCGATCAGCGCCAGCTTCTTGCCGGCGTCGAGCAACTCGCGCAACTCCCGCGGGGTGATGGTGGAGCCGGTGGTCGCCTCGGCGGCATCCTCGGACACCACACCACAGAAATCCTCGTAGTCGATCAGCTCGGTGATCTTGGGCGTCGACGGGTCCTTGCGAATCTTGATCGTGCGGTAGCTCATCTCCAGCGCGTCGTAGGTCATCAACCGGCCCAACAGCGGCTCGCCGATTCCGGTGATCAGTTTGATCGCCTCGGTGCCCATCACGGACGCGATCGAGGCGCAGATGATGCCCAGCACGCCGCCTTCTGCGCACGACGGCACCATGCCGGGCGGCGGAGGCTCGGGGTACAGGTCGCGGTAGTTGAGGCCACGCCCGTCAGGGGCGTCTTCCCAGAACACCGAGACCTGGCCTTCGAAGCGGTAGATCGACCCCCACACGTACGGCTTCCCGGCCAGCACGGCGGCGTCGTTGACCAGATAGCGGGTGGCGAAGTTATCGGTGCCGTCCAGAATCAGGTCGTACTGCTTGAACAGGCCAACGGCGTTGCCCGGCTCCAGCCGGAACTCGTGCAATCGCACTTCGACCAGCGGGTTGATCGCGGCGATCGAGTCGCGCGCCGACTGGGCTTTGGACCGCCCGATGTCAGCCACGCCGTGGATGATCTGACGCTGCAGGTTCGACTCGTCAACGACGTCGAAGTCGACGATGCCGATCGTGCCGACCCCGGCCGCGGCCAGATACAGCAACGCCGGTGCTCCCAGCCCGCCGGCGCCGATCACCAGCACCCGCGCGTTCTTGAGCCGTTTCTGCCCGTCGACGCCCAGGTCGGGAATGATCAGATGACGGCTGTAGCGGGCCACCTCATCGCGACTCAGCTGGCGTGCGGGCTCAATTAGCGGCGGCAACGATGTCGACACCGAACATCTCCTCGGTTCGCTTCGCGATTCAACTTCTGTAGACGTTTTCTAGGCACTTTCTGGGCCGGGTCCCACAACCATCACAGCAGTTGTCCGGATAGACGGCAATCAAGTCAACACTTCGAAGGCCGGCAATGCTTCCCGGCTCCGCCGGGCCTCGCGCTAAGCGATCGGATACGGCCAGGGATTGAATCGGCAGGTCTTGCCGTCCGCCTTGACGTAATCGGGGTCGAATTTGGCGGCGTCGTCGTTGGACGTGGAGAACGTCTGCTGCATCATCACCGGCGCCAGACCACCTTGCTTGTCGCATGGCTCGTGACGCACGTAGCCGATCGCATGGCCGACCTCGTGGTTGATCACATACTGCCGGTAGGAGCCGACGTCGCCTTCAAACGGAACGGCTCCGCGGACCCAGCGGGCCTCGTTGATGAAGACCCGCGCCTGCCGGTCCGCCCCGTACACCGGGTTGTAGCACGACGTCTCCAGCCGGAATTCGTAGCCGCACCCTTCGCGCACCGTCACCGGAGACACCAGCGAAATCCGGAAGTCGGGCTTCCCGTTGTCGATCCGGATGAACGCGAACTGCGGGTTGTGCGTCCACCCTTTGGGATTGGACAGTGTCTGGTCGACCATTTGGGCGAATGCGTTGTCGCCGCCGAACATCGACGGGTCGATGCCGTTCTCGACCTCAACGGTGTACCTGAACACCTTGGCGGTGCCCTGGCCGACCTGCGGCGTCGTGCCCGGCACGACGTGCCAGGTCTTGTCGCCCGCTTCGCTGAAGGGACCGCCATCCGGCAGCGTCCCTGCCGGCAGGTCGGCGTCGAACGTGGCCAAACCGCGGGGTGGTGCGTCGATGATCGCGGTACCCACCGCGCCGATGGCCGGAGGGCCCTGGATGGGCTGACTCGCCGTCGGCTTTGGCGCACTCGTGCCGGTCACCGTCTGGTAGATGATTACCGCGGTAAGCACCACCAGAACAGGCAGCGCATATGCTCGCCAGCCATATGTGGACACGAAGCGTCCCAGCCAGGTTTGTTTTCGCCACTGCCGCGGCCGGTCACGATCGGCCCGGGCCCGCCCGGCACCCCGGCCGATCGGATCGCGCAGCGCCCGCAGTGGTTCTCGCCACTCGTCACGCAGCACCGGAACTTGACCGGTGCCGCGCCCGGGACGATGGGACGTCATTGCCCCAGAATGGCACAGCTGACACTGAGGAGGTCCCTGGCGCGCCCGAATGCACCGCCCGGCACCGTTTCTGCCGGCATCGAACGCGCCGATGACGGTCGCGGGGACGTCACGGGTAGTAATGTCGTTGCGACGAGCCGCGCGCGGCTGGTCGCGGGGGTACCAACGGTCAGTTGCCACCAATCAGATGAGGACTCGATGAGCGAACTCGCCAAGGCGGCGGCACGACGTGCCGTCAATCCGGCCGACCCTCGGCCAGGAAACGGGGTGGCGACCTCGAACCGGCGCGGCAACAGGCTGCCCCGCGATGAACGTCGTGGCCAATTGCTCGTCGTGGCCAGCGACGTGTTTGTCAACCACGGCTACCACGCGGCTGGCATGGACGAGATCGCGGATCGGGCGGGAGTCAGCAAACCCGTTCTGTACCAACATTTTTCAAGCAAGCTGGAACTGTATCTGGCGGTCCTTCATCGGCACGTCGAGAACCTGGTGTCGGGCGTGCAGCAGGCGCTGAGCACTACCACCGATAACCGGCGACGGTTACATTCGGCGGTCCAGGCGTTCTTCGACTTCATCGAGCACGACAGCCAGGGCTACCGCATGATTTTCGAGAACGACTACGTCACCGAGCCCGAGGTCGCCGCGCAGGTGCGAGTGGCCACCGAATCGTGCACCGACGCAGTGTTTGCGCTGATCAGCGAGGACTCGGGCCTCGATCCGCACCGCGCCCGGATGATCGCGGTCGGACTGGTCGGGATCAGCGTCGATTGCGCCAGGTACTGGCTGGACTCCGACCGTCCGATCTCCAAGTCGGACGCCGTCGACGGCACCGTTCAGTTCGCGTGGGGCGGGCTGTCACACGTGCCGCTTACTCGCTCTTAGCGGCTTTCCCACCGGTGCCGGCGGCCGAGTCCGCCCCAATCCCGAAGCCGACCCGGCGGGCGTCGGCAGCGCCGATTTCGACATAGGCGATCTTGGTGGTCTGAACCAGGAAGCGACGGCCTTTGTCGTCGCTCAGGCTGACCAGACCCGAACCCTCGCGCAGCGCGGCACTGACGAGCTCTTCGACTTCCCCGGGCGTCTGCGGGCTGGAGAAGACCAGCTCTCGTGGACTGTCCGTGATACCGATCTTGACCTCCACCGTGGCCCCTTCCATTTAGCAATGAAGTCGCAGACGTGTCAGCAGCAGGCTAGTGGACGCGCGAGGTGCGCCGCGCGCCCTGGGCCCGCAGTCCGGTTCGCGGTAAGCGAAACGGGCCTTTGTTGATAACGATTAGCTCCCAGCTAGGCAACATGGCGCGTGACGCCAGAACCTCGATATTCACATCGGTAACATCGGCACCATCAGGAACACACTTCACGATCTCGACGGCCTAGTCCACGACTACCCCGATGACGAGACCTATGACGACGGAGCCGACTCCTACCTCGAGGACGACGGCTACGGCGAGCTGGCCTGGCCGGCCGATCGTCGATGGCGGACGTTCGCGGCATTCGTCGGCGCTGTGGTGGCCGTCGGCGCCATCGCGACAGCTGTCGTCATCAACAGCGGCGACAGCGCATCGACCAAGGCCACTGTGGGAGCACCCGCTCCCCGTACGCTGACCTCGGCGCCGCGGACCACGACCCCGCCCAGCGCATCGTCACCCAGCACGTCCCGGACGCCCCAACTGCCAGACGAGACGGTCACCACCGTGACAACACCCAGCGCAGCGCCGGCGCAAACGCCCACCGCCGCGCCGCCTGCCATTGCCGCGCCGCCTCCGATCGCGCTGAATCCGCGCACCGTCGTCTACACCGTGGCCGGGACAAAGCAACTCCTGGACCTGGTGAACATCGTCTACACCGACGCCCGCGGCTACCCCCAAACCGAGTTCAACGTGTCGCTGCCGTGGTCGAAGGTGATCGTGCTGAATCCCGGCGTCCAGACCCAGTCGGTTGTCGCGACCAGCATCTACAGTCGGCTCAATTGCTCGATCGTCAATGCCCAGGGTCAGACTGTGGTGACGTCGGCCAACAACACGATCATGGCGACCTGCACCCGCTAACCGGGAGTACGTCAGCGTTCGCCAGTCAGCTCAAACCGAGTTCGCGCATCCGTCGGTCGTGGTTTTGCTGCAACCGGTCGAAGAACGCACCGAGCTGGCCCAGGCCACCGGTCCCGGATAGCACCAGGTCGACCAGCTCATCGTGATCGGCCAGCAGATACTGGGCCTGGGTGATCGCTTCGCCGAACAGACGGCGAGACCACAGCGCCAACCGGCTGCGCTGTTTGCCGCTTGCGGTCACAGCCGCACGCACCTCGGCGACGACGAACTGGGAGTGCCCGGTCTCCGACAGGGCCGCCCGCACTACGTCGGCGATCTCGTCGGGCAGCCCATCG
>DASXMA010000326.1:0-10377 GCA_036495965.1 Mycobacterium sp. | reverse complement strand
TGGTACCACTCGATGGTGTGCCGCACGCCGGCCGCCGCCAGCGCCTTGTCGAGCTGTTCGGCGTGGTCGGCCGTGAACGACCCGTCGTTCTCGGCGCCGCCCACGTAAACCGTGGCGGTCATCCGGTCGGCCAGCAGGTGGGGGCTGTCTGGCGTGTCGGTCACCAGCCCGCCGCCGTGGAAGGACGCCGCGGCCGCGACGCGGTCTGGGAGGCGGCCGGCCAGCAGCACCGAGATTCGCCCGCCCATGCAGTAGCCGCATACGCCGAAGCGTTCGCCGGCTACCTCGGGGCGCGCGGCCAGAAAGTCGAATAACGCGGTGGCGTCGTTGGTGATCTTGTCCGGCGTCAGGCTGCCGATCATCGAGAACAGCCGGTTGCGCTCTTTTTCGTCGCCGAACACGCTGACCATGTCGAACGGGGCCCAGTCGCCGTTGCGGTAGTAGACGTCCGGTAGCAGGACCGCATAGCCGTATCCGGCCAGCTTGGCCGCCATCTGATAGAAGGTTTCCCGCACGCCGCCGGCGTCGGGGCACATGACCACACCTGGCCAGGGGCCATCCCCTTCCGGGGTGAACAGGCGCACGGTGCAGGTGCCATCGGGGGTGGTGACGGTGTCTTCGATGTTCGGCATGGCATTCGTTCTACTCCTGGGCTCTCGACATGAATTCACCGGTGTCGACCCGCCGCGCGCGGCTTCGCCGCGCTTGCGATCGCCGCTAAGCTGACCGCGTGCCGATCGCGACGCCCTACGAGGACCTGCTGCACCTGGTGCTCGAGCGGGGCACGGCCAAATCAGATCGCACCGGCACCGGAACCCGCAGCCTGTTCGGCCAGCAGTTGCGCTACGACCTGTCCGCCGGCTTCCCGCTGCTGACCACCAAGAAGGTGCATTTCAAATCCGTGGTCTACGAGTTGTTGTGGTTCTTGCGCGGCGACTCCAACGTCGGCTGGCTGCATGAGCACGGAGTCACCATCTGGGACGAATGGGCAGACAGCACAGGTGATCTCGGGCCGATCTACGGTGTGCAGTGGCGATCTTGGCCTGCACCTACAGGCGAGCACATCGACCAGATCAGTTCCGCGCTGGATCTGCTGCGCACCGACCCGAACTCGCGGCGCATCATCGTGTCGGCCTGGAACGTCGGCGAAATTTCGCAGATGGCGCTGCCCCCGTGTCATGCGTTCTTTCAGTTCTACGTGGCCGATGGACGGCTGAGCTGCCAGCTCTACCAGCGCAGCGCTGACCTGTTTTTGGGTGTGCCGTTCAACATCGCCAGCTACGCACTGCTGACCCACATGATGGCCGCCCAGGCTGGACTTGCGGTCGGCGAGTTCGTCTGGACCGGTGGCGACTGCCACATCTACGACAACCATGTCGACCAGGTGCGGCTCCAGCTCAGTCGGGAGCCGCGGCCGTACCCGGAACTCGTTCTGATGCACAGGGATTCGATCTTCGACTACACCTACGACGACGTCGTGGTGAAGAATTACGATCCGCACCCGGCGATCAAAGCCCCAGTCGCTGTATGACGCGCGTGGGCCTGGTCTGGGCTCAGTCGACGTCCGGTGTCATCGGGCGCGGCGGCGACATCCCGTGGCGGGTGCCCGAGGACCTGGCCCGCTTCAAACAGGTGACCATGGGGCACACGGTGGTGATGGGCCGGCGAACCTGGGATTCTTTGCCGGCCAGGGTCCGGCCGTTGCCGGGCCGCAGAAATGTCGTCCTGTCCCGCCAGATTGACTTCATGGTTGACGGAGCCGAGGTAGTCGGTTCACTGGAGGCGGCTTTTGCCACTTTTGAGACCGAACCCGAGACGTGGGTGATCGGCGGCGCACAGATCTACCTGCTCGCACTGCCGCACGCCACCCGGTGTGAGGTGACCGAGGTCGACATCGATCTGCCGCGCGATGACGACGACGCGCTGGCCCCTGTGCTCGACGACGCATGGCTGGCCGAGATGGGGGAGTGGCAGCTCAGCTGCTCGGGGCTGCGGTACCGGTTTCACAGCTACTCTCGGCGGTGAGTGCTCGTGTCCGCGCCCACGGAATGACCTGACATACTCGACTCGGGAGTCGGTCTGACCGGGTTTACCAGGAGTTTTCAGGAGGGGAAAATTGGCAGTGATAACCGAACCCGCGAAGACGTTCACGCGCATGTTCAGGGGTTACGACCCGGCTGCGGTTGATGCGCACATCGAGGTGTTGACCACCAAGCAGCAGTTGTTGCTCGACGACGTCGAGAGTCTGAGGGCGCGGCTGAGGGAATCCGGCGATGAAACAGCCGCGCTGCGGAAAGAGGTCGCCGTGCTCACGGACACCTCACCGTCGCCCCATGCGATGCAAGAGCGGATGGCGAAGATGCTGCGGCGTGCGGTCGACGAGGTTTCCGAGATGCAGGCCGAGGCGCGCGCCGAGGCGGAGGCGCTGATCGCCGCGGCCGAGGCCGAGGCCGAGGCCATGCGGCGAAAGCGCGATGAGGTGCTAGCGGACATGGCCGCGCAGCAAAAAGCCCTGGAAGCCGAGTATCAGGAAACCAAGAAAGAGCACGAGGCCGAACTGGCCAGCCTGCGCGCTGACGCCCAGCAGGCGCGTGAGCAGCTTCTCGCCGAGGCAAAACAGAAAGCCGATCGGGATCGTGACGCGGCTCGGCGGGCCGTGGACCAGGCGAGTCAGCAACGGATCAAGATCCTAGAGCAACTGCTGGGCGTATACCGCGACCTGGAAACGGTTCCGGCCGCTCTTGAGTCGGCATACCAAGAACAGAAGAACCCGTCAAAGGAGACGGTCGGCGCGGGGTGACCTCGCGTCTTCGCGCTGCGCTGTCGTAAGGGACCGGTATTCTCGGCGCCGTGTCGATCCGGAACCGTCGGGTGACTGCCGCGCAAGCCCGGCGGATAGCCGTTGCGGCCCAAGGATTTAGCGAGCCGCGGCCCATCGGCCCGGTCACCCGTGCGCATCTGAAGCGGCTGATATCGAGAATTCAAGTGCTGCAACTGGATTCAGTGTCGGTAGCGGTGCGCGCCCACTACGCGCCGGTGTTCAGCCGGCTAGGTCCCTACGACCGCGACGTGCTGGACCGCGCGGCCTGGGGGCCGCGCTCGTCGCGCCTGCTGGCCGAATACTGGGCCCACGAGGCCGCGCTGATGGCCGTCGACGACTGGCCGCTGCTGCGCTGGCGCATGCGCCAATACCGGCACGGCCGCTGGGGCAGCCACATCGTCAAGGCCAATCCACAGCTGGCCGAGGATATCGTCGCCGCCGTCGCGGACCTCGGACCCCGCACCGCCGGGCAGATCGAAGCGCATTTGGCCGCCGAGCCGCGCCGGAAGAAGGGCACCTGGTGGACTCGCAGCGACACCAAATGGGTCGCCGAGGCGCTGTTCGCCTCCGGCGTCCTCACCACCGCGACCCGGGTCGGCTTCGCGCGCCACTACGACCTGGTGGAGCGGGTGCTGCCGCCGAGCGTGCTGGCCCGCGAGGTCGACGACGACGAGGCCGTCCGCGAGCTCACGCTGCGGGCCGCCACCGCGCTGGGCGTGGGCACCGAGGCCGACCTCCGCGACTACTTCCGGCTGTCGGCCCAGCAGGTCAAGCCCGCGATCGCCGACCTGCTGGCCGCCGGTGAGATCGAGCGGGCCGACGTCGACGGCTGGTCGGCGGCGGCGTACCTGCGGGTGGGCCGGACGGTGCCGCGCCAGGACCGCGGCACCGCACTGTTGTGCCCGTTCGACCCGTTGATCTTCTTCCGGCCCCGGGTCGAGCGGCTGTTCGGCTTTCACTACCGCATCGAGATCTACACCCCGGCCGCTAAGCGCCAGTACGGCTATTACGTATGGCCGTTGCTGTTGGACGGCCAGCTGGTTGCACGAGTCGACCTCAAGGCCGACCGCACCAGCGACTCGCTGCGCGTTGTGGGGGCATTCTGCGAGCCGGACGTGGCACCAGGACGGGTTGCCGAAGCGTTGGCGGGGGAGCTGGCATCGATGGCGTCGTGGCTGGGGCTGGGCGGGATCAGCGTGTCCGGTCGGGGCGATTTGGCTGCGGAGCTGTGCGTGGCCGGGAAGCGGGTCAGCTGATGGCGCCGTCGACGGACAAGGAGCTCAAAGCCACGCTCTGGAAGGCCGCCAACAAACTGCGCGGTTCGCTGTCGGCCAGTCAGTACAAGGACGTCGTCCTGGGGTTGGTGTTCCTCAAACACGCCGCCGATTCAGATTGGAAAGCCCTGGCGGACAACGCGACATCTCCGGCCATCGGCCGGCTCGTCGACGACGCGATGGGCGACGTCATGAGGTCGAATCCCGCACTGGCCGGGATGTTGCCGCGGCTGTACCACGGTGTGGACCCGCGCCGGCTCGGTGAGCTAATAGGCGTGCTCGAAGGCGCGCGATTCAGCCGCCAAGGCACTGGGCGCGCGCGGGACCTGATGGGCGAGGTATACGAGTACTTTCTCGGCAACTTCGCCCGCGCGGAGGGAAGGCGGGGCGGCGAATTCTTCACTCCGCCCAGCGTCGTGCGGGTGATCGTCGAGGTTCTGGAACCGTCGAGTGGTCGGGTGTACGACCCGTGCTGCGGCTCCGGCGGAATGTTCGTGCAGACCGAGACTTTCATCGCCGAGCACGACGGCAACCCGAAGGACATCTCGATCTACGGCCAGGAGAGCGTCGAGCAGACCTGGCGGATGGCGAAGATGAACCTCGCCATTCACGGCATCGACGGCACCGGACTGGGCGCCCGATGGGGTGACACGTTTGTCAACGATCAGCACGCGGGCATCCAAATGGACTACGTGTTGGCCAATCCGCCGTTCAATATCAAAGATTGGGCCCGCGACGAGCAAGACCCACGCTGGCGATTCGGCGTGCCGCCGGCTAACAACGCCAACTACGCCTGGATCCAGCACATCTTGTCCAAGCTGGCGCCAGGTGGTCAGGCCGGCGTGGTGATGGCGAACGGATCGATGTCGTCCAATTCAGCGGGAGAAGGCGATATTCGCGCGCGGATCATCGACGCGGACCTGGTGTCATGCGTGGTGGCGCTGCCCGGTCAGTTGTTCCGCAGCACGTCAATCCCGGCGTGCCTGTGGTTTTTCGCCAAGGACAAGGCTGACAGGTCCGGGCAGGTGCTGTTCGTCGACGCCCGCGGCCTCGGCTACCCGGTGGACCGTGCCGAGCGCGCGCTGACCAACGAGGAAGTCGTTCGTATCGGCGACAGCTATCACGCGTGGCGCGGATCTGTGTCCGCGAAAGGCATTGCTTACCAAGATGTCCCGGGATTCTGCAAATCCGTGTCGCTGGCCGACATCGCGGCAGCGGGCTACCCGCTCACACCCGGACGGTATGTCGGTCCTGCTGCCGCTGAGGATGACGGGGAGCCCGTCGAGCATAAGATCGCGCGACTGACCAAGGACCTGCTAGCGGCGATGGACGAATCCGCGCGGTTGGAAACGGTTGTGCGCCGGCATGTGGAGCGGCTGTCGTGAAGGTCCGCCTGGGCGATCATCTCGACTTCTGCAACGGGAGCAGCTCGCCGGTGCGAGCGTTAGATGGGCGGATTCCCGTCTACGGCGCCAATGGGACGATCGGCTATGCGGCAGAACACAATGCCAGCGGCCCCCTGATAGTGCTCGGTCGCGTTGGATCGTATTGCGGCAGCGTGCGTTACTGCGAATCCGATGTCTGGGTCACCGAGAACGCGCTGGCGTGCCGGGCCAAGAACCCGCCCGAGACGCGATATTGGTATTACGCTCTGCAAAGCTGCAGCCTAAACGAACACCGAACCGGGTCGGGCCAGCCGTTGCTGAATCAGCGAATTCTGCGCGACGTTTCGGTCTGGACGGTCGCAGCGGCTGAACGTCACCGGATTGCTGAGCTGCTCGGCGCCCTCGACGACAAAATAGCCGCCAACGATCGCGTGATCGAGGCCGCGGAGAGGTTGATGGTCGCCACCGCCGAGTCGGTCACCTGCTACGTGCCGCTGTCCAGCATGGCGGAACGATCGACGGCATTGCTCAGCGTGGGCCAATTCGACGACGTGGTCGCCCACTTCAGTCTTCTGGCGTTCGACGACGGCGCCAAACCTGCGCTGGTCACGGCGGAATCGGTGAAGAGTGACAAGTTTTACCTGTCCGAGCCGTGCGTATTGTTCGCCAAGTTGAATCCCAGAATTCCGCGAATCTGGAACGTGGTGAGCCTCCCGTCGGAAATGGCTTTGGCAAGCTCGGAGTTCGTCGTGCTGAGGCCGATTGGTGTTGATACGTCCGCGCTATGGGCGGCGCTACGGCAACGCGATGTTTCCGAGCGGCTGAGGCAGCAAGTCGCCGGGACAACAGGGAGCCACCAGCGAATTCGACCGTATGACCTACTCGATGTCCGGGTGCGCGATGTCCGCCGGTTGGCCCCCGCGGCGTCGCGCACGATCACCAGCCTGGGTGCGCTGTGTCACGCGCGTCGTACCGAGAACACAGAGCTGTCTGTTCTCCGCGACGCGCTGCTTCCGCTGCTGATCTCGGGCAAGGTCCGGGTCAAGTAACACCCCGGCTAGGTCAGATTGCCCGGCTCCTCCTCGCGCCGCTCCGCGGCTGGGGCTACCCCCACCTCGCGCCGCTCCCGGCGCGCATCGTCGCCCGGCTAGGTCAGATTGCCCGGCTCCTCCTCGCGCCGCTCCGCGGCGCGCATCGTCGCCCGGCTAGGTCAGATTGCCCGGCTCCTCCTCGCGCCGCTCCGCGGCGCAACGTTGCCCGGCTAAGGTGAGCGCCGTGGCCGAGACCGCGCCGCTACGCGTGCAACTGATCGCCAAGACCGAGTTCCTGGTGCCCCCCGACGTGCCGTGGGCGACCGACGTCGACGGCGGCTCCGCGTTGGTCGAGTTCGCCGGGCGGGCCTGCTATCAGAGCTGGTCGAAGCCCAATCCCAGGACTGCGACCAACGCCGGCTACATCAAGCACATCATCGACGTCGGTCACTTTTCGGTGCTCGAGCACGCGAGTGTGTCGTTCTACATCACCGGCATCTCGCGATCGTGCACGCATGAGCTGATCAGGCACCGGCATTTCTCTTACTCGCAGCTATCCCAGCGCTACGTCCCGGAAAAGGCATCGCGGGTCGTCGTGCCTCCGGGCATGGAAGACGACCCCGAACTCCAGCAGATCTTGGCGGCCGCTGCCGATGCCAGCCGTGCCACCTATGCCGAACTGCTGGCCAAGCTGGAAGCCAAGTTCGCGACTGGCCAGGCAGGCGAGAAGACGGGAGTATTGCGCCGCAAGCAGGCCCGCCAGGCCGCGCGCGCGGTGCTGCCCAACGCCACCGAAACCCGCATCGTGGTGACCGGGAACTACCGGGCATGGCGGCACTTCATCGCCATGCGGGCCAGCGAGCACGCGGACGTGGAAATCCGGCGGCTGGCCATCGAGTGTCTGCGCCAGCTTGCCGATAGCGCGCCTGCGGTGTTCGCCGACTTCGAGGTGTCTTCCCTGGCCGACGGCACCGAGGTCGCCACGAGTCCGCTCGCCACCGAAGCCTGAGGCGGCTCACCGGGACACAGCCAGGCCAGCAGGTGCTAAAAAGCTTGGCGTCGCCAGGTAGCCTGAACACCGTGAGTACCGTCGGATTCGACGCCCCGGCACGCCTCGGAACTCTGCTAACCGCGATGGTGACGCCGTTCGGTGCCGACGGCTCGGTTGACACAACCGCCGCGGCGCGACTGGCCAACCACCTGGTGGACGCGGGGTGCGACGGCCTGGTGGTCTCCGGAACCACCGGCGAATCGCCGACCACCACTGACGACGAGAAACGCGAGCTGTTAGGCGTCGTGCTGGAGGCGGTGGGAGACCGGGCCCGTGTCATCGCCGGCGTCGGCACCTATGACACCGCACACAGCATCCGGCTGGCCAAGGCCGCCGCGGCCGAAGGTGCCCACGGACTTTTGGTGGTCACCCCGTACTACTCGAAGCCGCCGCAGCACGGGCTGCACGCACACTTCACCGCCGTCGCCGACGCGACCGAGCTGCCGGTGCTGCTCTATGACATCCCCGGGCGCTCGGGCGTACCGATCGCACCCGAAACCATCCGCGCGCTGGCCTCCCACCCGAACATCGTCGGCGTCAAAGACGCCAAGGCCGATCTGCACAGTGGCGGCCAGATCATCGCCGAGACCGGACTGGCCTACTACTCGGGCGACGACGCGTTGAACCTGCCCTGGCTGGCGATGGGTGCCACCGGCTTCATCAGCGTGATCGCGCACGTGGCGGCAGGCCAGCTGCGAGAGTTGTTGTCCGCCTTCAATTCCGGGGACGTGGCCACCGCTCGCAAGATCAATGTCGTTGTCGCCCCGCTATGCAATGCCATGGGCCGGCTGGGCGGAGTGACGATGTCCAAGGCGGGCCTGCGCCTGCAGGGTATTGACGTCGGTGATCCGCGACTACCGCAGATGGCGGCAACTCCGGAGCAGACCGACGCGTTAGCTGCCGATATGCGTGCGGCCTCGGTGCTGCGGTGAGCCAAAGGGTGGCCCACAAGTGGATGTAGACCACACCCCACCAGGTCCGCTGACCGCAGGTGGGTTGCGGGTCACCGCGTTGGGCGGCATCAGCGAAATCGGCCGCAATATGACCGTTTTCGAGCACCTGGGCCGGCTGCTGATCATCGACTGCGGAGTGATGTTTCCCACCCACGACGAGCCCGGTGTTGATCTGATCTTGCCGGATCTGCGCCACATCGAAGACCGTCTCGACGATATCGAGGCGCTGGTGCTGACCCATGCGCACGAGGACCACATCGGGGCGATCCCGTTCCTGCTCAAGCTGCGGCCCGACATCCCGGTCGTCGGTTCGAAGTTCACCCTGGCGCTGGTCGCCGCGAAATGCCGCGAGCACCGCATCAAACCGGCGTTCGTCGAGGTCAAAGAGGGGCAGAGCACCAGGCATGGCGTGTTCGAGTGCGAATACTTCGCCGTCAACCACTCCATCCCGGACGCGTTGGCCATCGCCGTCTACACCGGTGCGGGAACTGTTTTGCACACCGGAGACATCAAGCTCGACCAGCTACCCCTGGATGGCCGCCCCACCGACCTGCCCGGCATGTCCCGGCTCGGCGACGCCGGCGTGGACTTGTTCCTGTGCGACTCGACCAACTCCGAGATCCCCGGCGTCGGGCCATCGGAAAGCGAAGTGGGTCCTACTCTGCACCGACTGATCAGGGGCGCCGACGGGCGTGTCATCGTGGCGTGCTTCGCCTCCAATGTGGACCGGGTGCAACAGATCATCGATGCCGCAGTGGCATTGGGCCGGCGGGTGTCGTTCGTCGGGCGATCCATGGTGCGCAACATGGGGATCGCCCGCGAACTGGGCTTCCTGCGGGTCGCCGATTCAGACGTGATCGACATCTCGGCCGCCGAGATGATGGCGCCCGAACGGGTGGTGCTGATCACCACCGGTACCCAAGGCGAGCCAATGTCGGCGTTGTCGCGGATGTCACGCGGCGAGCATCGCAGCATCACGCTGACCGCGGGTGACCTCATCGTGTTGTCGTCCTCGCTGATCCCCGGCAACGAGGAGGCGGTCTACGGCGTTATCGATGAGCTCTCCAAGATCGGAGCTCGAGTCGTCACCAATGCTCAAGCCAGAGTGCATGTTTCTGGCCACGCATACGCCGGTGAACTGCTGTTTCTCTACAACGGGGTGCGACCGCGCAACGTCATGCCAGTACACGGCACCTGGCGGATGCTGCGGGCCAACGCCAAGCTGGCGGCCAGCACCGGAGTGCCGCAGGAGTCGATTCTGTTGGCCGAGAACGGTGTCAGCCTCGACCTGGTTGCCGGTAGGGCTTCCATCGCCGGAGCGGTACCGGTTGGCAAGATGTTCGTCGACGGCCTGATCACCGGCGATGTCGGGGATATCACCCTGGGTGAACGGCTCATCCTGTCTTCCGGTTTTATAGCGGTAACCGTCGTGGTGAAGCGCGGCACCGGGCGTCCGGTGGCTGCGCCGCAACTACATTCGCGAGGATTCTCCGAAGATCCCAAGGCACTTGAGCCCGCCGCCCGCAAAGTCGAGGCGGAGCTGGAATCCCTGGTCGCCGCGGACGTGACCGACCCGCCCCGCATCGCGCAGGCGGTGCGACGCGCCGTCGGCAAGTGGGTGGGCGAAACCTACCGCCGCCAGCCGATGATCGTGCCGACCGTCATCGAGATCTGAATCGCTTCTGATTAGCGCGAAACTTAAACTACGGCACCACCTTTCGGGGCATTGTCAATTGGTCAATGCAACATCGATTAGGCGGCTTGAGCGAGAAGGGATGTTAACCGCTGGGCGGGGGTGTTGAGGTCCAGGGTCGGTCGGGGCCGGCGGTTGAGGGTGTCTTGAATTCGTTTGAGGTCGGCTT
>DASXMA010000325.1:0-3840 GCA_036495965.1 Mycobacterium sp. | reverse complement strand
ACCGCGGTGAAGTGGTGCAGGAACACGACGGGCACCTCGCCATCGGCGCCGAGTTCCCGATAGGCGAACGGCACTCCGTTGACGTCGATCGTCTTGGTCGGGGTGTCCTTCCAGGTGAGCATTGTCGGCCCTTTCGTGGTGATAGATGGTTCGGGTTTCGTCACGTCATCGGATTCCACGTTCGGGAAGCAGCGACCCTGCCCCGTTGCGCTTGAGCATCGCCAGGGTGGTGACGAGGCGACCGCGGTCCACGTTGGGCTCCGACTTTGATATTACGATCATACTATTATGGGTGTAATATCATTGTCAAGGTCGCGTTTCCTAGACGAGCGGAGGTGAGTGCCGTGGCCAGATACGGTGTGGAGCACAAGGCCGAAACGCGTCGGCGCATCATCGAGTCGGCCGGCCGCCGACTCAAGCAGGACGGCATCGACGGGTCGGGTATCGCCACAGTAATGTCCGATGCCGACCTGACCAATGGCGCGTTCTACGCCCACTTCGATTCCAAGAGCGATCTCGTCGCGCGTGTCGTCAGCGATCAACTCGAACGGCAGCGCGTGAGTATTGGCGCGATACCGGCCAGTCGGGAAGCATTGGAGGACTACATACGCGACTACCTGTCCGTGGCCCACCGAGACAACTACGCCGACGGCTGCCCTACCGCCGCGTTGCTGGCTGAGATCGGCCGCTGCGATGCCGGCGTCCGGGATGCGTATTCCAAGGGGGCGCAGTCAATCGTCCAGGAGATCGCCGCGCACCTCCCACCCGGGCGGTCGGACGCGAATCAAATCCAAACCGCATTGGGCCTCTTCACCATCCTGGTTTCGTCCCTGCAACTCGCCCGCGCCGTGACCGATCCGGCGCTGTCCGACCAGGTACTCGCCACCGGCATCCGAAATGCTCTGCGCGTACTCGACGACTGGGAGTGACACGTTCGCGGGCACCAGCTGCGCGCCTCACATCCAATATTCGGACATCGAAACCGGCGGGGCGTTGTCGAGAAATGATTACGCCTGCCGAAACAGCCGGCGGTCGCGAACTCCGCCGGGATGTCCTATGCAGGTGAGCCCTTCAGTGCGACGTGCCGGTACGCGGTATCGCGGGAGACGCCCAGCATCTTCGCGATATCGCCTACTCCGATGCCCTTCTCCTCAAGGTGATGGCGTCAGCATCACCGACCTTGCGAGGGCGTCCGCCCATCGGGCGCCGCCGAGCGGCGGGGGAACTCGCCACAGCGCAGCAGCTCAAGCGACTCAATCAATCGAATTTCCGAGGTGCCCACCACGTTGGGGAACACACATCGGGCCAGGAAGCTCTGCCGGACGCGGCGCGCGCTCATTAACACGAGCAGGTTAGTCGGGAGCCAGCGCGCCGGTCCAAGCGGCAGCCGATGCACAGTGATGTGCGCAACATGTGTGAACTCGTTGGCGGCGAGGTCGCGTGAACAGTCTAGTGAAATCTAGGGAGAGCAATGGTTTTATTTTCCGCCAAGGCTGTATACGAAACAGCCCGTCGAGGAACAGCGTGGAACGGCCTTGTTCCGAACCGCTTTGCCCAGCTTCCGACCACCACCGCGCAGCTGCCCGCGAAGATGGAGGAGCACCTGGCGTCGTGTGTTTGCGGGCACCCACCACACCCTCGTGAGTGTGACGGCGGCTGTGGCTGCACAACATTCGAACCAGATGAAGGAATGGGATGGGTGACGGCTTACTACATCTTCAAGGCGACCTCGATACACCCGCAAGGACCATACCCGTTTGGAAAGGCCAGCTAGCAGAGAGCGTCGGCAGTTGCGCTTGGCGACCTCATCCGCGGGTTCCGGCAAAGCTTCATACGAATCATCTCTTTCGACAGACGGTGCATAGTCCCCCGAGCCATCTTGACGTCACCGACCGAACGTGGCCGACGTACGGAGTGCGATGCCCAGGGATGGTCAGCCTCGGTGAGTCTCGGTCGGAGAACCCAGCGACCCCGCCACAGCAACCAGCCAAAGCCAGGAAGGCGGCCGCCAGTGCCGGCTGGTCAGCCAGCTGAAGCGGGCGCCGGCGGGCCGGCGGGGGGTAGTGGGCCGGCCGCGGGAGGAGAAGGCGGCGGAGCAACTGCGGCAGGAACGGCGACGGGCTTTACGGGCCGATGCAGATGATCGTGCAGCCGGGCGGTTGGGTCGGCTGTGTGGGTGCCATCCACGGGTACATCGGCTGCGAACCGCCGGGCTGACGTTGGCCCAAGTCGATCAGCGGTGTCGCCCGCGGATCGTCCGCCGGCAGGCCGATCACGTTCATCGGGAGTCCGGGCCCGAGTCCCTCCGGATGCTCGTCATGGGGGCCGCCGAGCGGCGGCGGCGGCCCGGTGATCGGCGGCAGGTCGACCGGGACCACGCCGGTCGCGTACGCCGCGGCCCAGCCCAGCACATTCTGGGCGTAGGGCATCGAGTTGTTGTAGCGCAGGATCGCTGACATCGCCTGCGCCGGGTCGCGCAGGTTCAGCCCGCCGCTGCACAAGTACCGGGCGGCCGCCAGGGTGGAATCGTAAAGGTTCTGGGGATCGGCCACGCCGTCGCCGTCGCCGTCGGCGGCATACCGTGCCCAGGTGCCCGGCAAGAACTGCATCGGCCCCATCGCGCGGGCATAGGTGACCTGACCGTCGGCTTTGCTTTGGACGATGACCTCGTTTCCGGGCAACGTGCCGTCGAGGGCCGGGCCGTAGATCGGTCGTACCGCGGTGCCGCGGGCGTCCGTTGCGCCGCCGTTGGCGTGCATCGACTCGATGCGCCCGATACCCGCCAATAGGTTCCAGCTGATCCCGCATCCGGGATCGGAGGCGGCCATCATCCGCTCGGCGTTGCGATATGCGGACAACGCCATCGCCGGGATGCCCAGTGCACCAGGAGAGTTCACCGCCATAGCCGGCGGCGGAGCTGAGACGGCGGCCGCCGCGATATGAAAGCCGGTCGGCGCACGCGCGACTGCGACCACAGCCGGGCCGGACGGGTCACTTGCGGTGGCCGTAACAGCCGCCACCGGAGAAACCGCTGTATTGCGCAAAGCCGGTGTGGGCGCGTGAATTTGCGGAGCGGCGGCGCCGGCGGCACCAGCGAGCACCACGGGAGTGGCTATCGCAACGCTCAACGCCGGCGTCCGCGCCGCGCGGATTGCCCGGTGGCACGCCGCCGCAAGGCCGAGGCGGTGCAGTGGCCAAGCCGCTAAGGCCGTATACGATCTGCGTACCGGCGCGGAGTGCTTAGCGTGGGGCATCAGTCGGTGACGTGCCATTTTGTTGAGCCTCCTCCCGAACCCCACGCGAGCAATCACGCTCGGCTGGATAGAGCCACCTACGAGGCCTGCCTTTTCACGAAACGCCATGGCTGCGCAACTTTGGATCGAAAGCCCGTCGTCGTTCAGCGCGGTGTGTCTCGGTGACTTCTACGCCATCCTCTCCCCCGTAGCCACCGCAAGCTTCCCCCTGAAGAGCACACTTTGCTCTCCTCTTGGGGGCATGCAGAAACGACAGTGCCGGAAAGCCGAACGGGTCCCGGCGAGTTGAGCGGGGGACGTCTTTACGGCGTGGGCGGCAGGAGCAGCGCATCGCCGTACCAATGGCAAAGCAGCAAGGCGAGTTCGACGTCAAAGCGATCGTCGGTGATCGGCCTGCCTCGCCTTGCCAAGGCGCGCCCCACTCGGTACTTGACCGTGTTGAAATGCAGGGTGAGTTGCTCGGCGGCAAGGGTGTAACTCGCGCCGGCGTTGAGGAAGACTCGAAACGTTTCCCGCAACCGGGCGTCGCTGTCGGTGTCGGCGGCCAGACGTCCCAGCACCTCGGCGACCCAGGTACGGACGTCCT
>DASXMA010000324.1:0-11855 GCA_036495965.1 Mycobacterium sp. | reverse complement strand
CCCACGCGGATCGTCACGCTCGAACGCGTCGGGCCGGTGCAGCAGTATCACGACATCGGCGTCCTGCTCGAGCGATCCCGACTCGCGAAGGTCGGCCAGCATCGGCTTCTTGTCGGTGCGCTGCTCGGGACCACGGTTGAGTTGGCTGATCGCAACCACCGGAACCTCGAGTTCCTTGGCCAACAACTTCAGGTGGCGGGAGAACTCCGACACTTCTACCTGACGCGACTCGAACTTCTTGCCCGACGTCATCAGCTGCATGTAGTCGATCACGATCAGCCTCAGGTCGGCTTTCTGTCGCAGCCGGCGCGCCTTAGCGCGGATCTCCATCATGGTCAGGTTGGGCGAGTCGTCGATATACAGTGGGGCCTCACTGATTTCGCTCATCCGCCGTGCCAGACGCGTCCAGTCGTCGTCGTTCATCCGACCCGAGCGCATATCGGCCAGCTTGATTTTCGCTTCCGCCGACAGCAGCCGCATCACGATCTCGGACTTGCTCATCTCCAACGAGAAGATGACGCTGGCCAAGCGGTGCTTGATCGAACACGACCGCATGAAGTCCAGCCCCAAGGTGGAGTTATGAGTGGGAATCATGGCGTTGCTCGCCAGATACATGTGGCTGGCGTTGTCCACTTCGACACAACGCACGGGAACTGTCTCGATCCGGCGGACGTCCACAATGAAGCGTGATCCAGAGCGCTCGGTGCCGGTGATAGCCCGACGCTCCTTGTGCGCTATGGTCTTTCGCTGCAATGCGAACACCTCGTCGTCTGTGGAAAACGTCAGGGTGTAAGCGATACTGGACGAATCGTGACGGACCCGGACGCGTTTGGTCGAGGTTTGGCAGCGATAGCCAAGGCTGACGATTAGCTCGGCGGCATCACACGCCAGCCGATGGTTAGTGACTGAAAATTGGACGGCGCCGCGCGCCGCCACTGTTCCGTCGGTGTCGAGTAAGCCAGCGAGCAGGGTGCGCCGCTGCGTCTCGGACCCCCGCAGGTATTCCGTCGGAATGTGCTTGTTACTGAGCACGCCGAGTGTTCGCAGTCGCGCCTGCAATGTCCCCACAGCGGCGCGACACTTCGGGCACAACCGCAGCCCTGTCGAAGGTCCCGCGCAGCGAAGGCAGGTTGGACTCGACACCGGAGCAGAGACAAACCGTGCCCGGCCACCGCATGAGCGTCCACAGGTCCGCACCTGACTGGTTTGGGGAACGAACTCCTTGCCACATACCACGCGCTGGCGAGAAAGCTGCTTAGCGTCAGCCGGCAGGCGCAGCTGATCACGGTACTGAGCGGATCCCGATGGAACTGCTACGAAGCCGTCCGCTTCGATCCGCATGATGATTTCAGAATCGGCGGTGGTGATCTGGGCTGCGTCACTGGTGCCATCCCCAAGCCAGGCGCCGAGAGTGTACGGCGGGACCAAGAACTCGCGCTCGGGTAGGTCAAGTGCACGCGTATTGACCACGCTGTGGTTCAGTCGCCGGTCTCGAGTGTCGCAGCGCAGACTTCCGGCGATTTCGGCCGTCGTTCGCACTGCCGCAAAGGTGCGCTGATTTTTACGGCGGTTGTAGCCCACTGCGGCAGCTTGCGCTGACGTCCGGGATGCACGTGTTTCGGTCAACCACTGATGCGCTGCATCTGCGACGATCACTGTCCCGTCAGAGAACTCCACCTCGCAGCACGGCCGCCCCAGCATCACGTCGGTTGCAGCTACCACCCGCGTCGGCTGGCCGTCGGCGCCAAGCAACTCATCACCGACCGCGACGTCACCCATCGTCGTCCAGCCGGCCGGCGTGGGCAGCGGCGTATCCAACGCGAGCGCCTTACCCACGCCGGGTCGTGCCGCCACGATGATCATCTGCCCGGGATGCAGGCCGTTGGTCACCTCGTCGAGTTCGGTGAAGCCCGTCGGTACGCCGCGTGCCAGACCACCGCTGGAGGCAATGGCGTCGATCTCGTCCATCGTCGGCTGCAGCAGGTCCTCGAGCGGAACGAAGTCCTCGGAAAGCCGACGATCAGTGACGTCGTAGATTTCGGCCTGCGCACGGTCGACCACCTCGGCAACGTCGGCACCCTCGGCGCCCGCGTAGCCATACTGCACCACCCGCGTGCCAGCCTCCACCAGCCGGCGCAGCAGCGCCTTCTCGGCCACGATGCCCGCGTAGTAGCCCGCATTGGCGGCCGTCGGCACCGTCGAGATCAGCGTGTGCAGATAGGGCGCACCGCCGATTCGGCGGAGCAACCCGCGGCGGTCCAGTTCAGCCGCGACCGTCACCGCGTCGGCAGGCTCGCCACGCCCATAGAGGTCCAGGATCGCGTCGTAGACGTTCTGGTGCGCCGGCCGGTAGAAGTCGCCGGGCCGCAGCCTTTCCAACACATCGGCGATGGCGTCCTTGCTGAGCAACATCCCGCCCAGCACCGACTGCTCCGCTGCCAGATCCTGCGGCGGCTGACGGCCATAGTCTTCACTGGGAGGCGAGGCGTCCATGCCAGGTGCTAGGTCATCGACAACCGCCATGGGCTCTCACCTCCCTCTGACACAAGTACTCGAACATGCATTCGACACCCGATATTCAGAGCGTAAGTCAAGGTACTGACACCCCCCACCCAAAGCACCCGAAGCCTCGCGCCGGGACGACGGTAGACGTTGCTGGCGAGTACTTAAAGGGGCTGCTGTTCATAACGCTGTGCATCGTGTGTGCATATCCGTCGACACCTGTGTTGAGCGGGGTGTGGAGAACCTGTGGATTAATCCGGGGCGCCCTGACATCACTGCAGATAAGCGTCGTACAACACCGGGCATTTGGTGTGGACAACAATCTCTTCGGCGTGTCGTCGCAGGTTACCGCGTCGGGCGTGTTGGCTTTCAGCCGTATTTTCGCCACGTTAAGGGCCGGTTACGACGACCATCCGGGGACACCCCGGAAATAGTTCGCCAGACCAACGGCTGGACCATCGTCAAAGTAGTCACAAAGCGCCTTCAAAGCACCTAGGATTCGGCGCCGGCCGATTCGACGGCCGCCGCCGCAGTCGAGCAAACGTTGCGGAATTAGCTCGCCGCGACGACCTCGACTGCAACCTCGACATTGACCTCAGGGTGCAGGTGCACCGACACCGGGTGCGTGCCGACGGCCTTGATATGCGTTTTAGGCAGCCGGATGATTCGCTTGTCCAGGTTTGGCCCGCCGGCCTTCTTGATAGCGGTGACCACATCACCGGCGGTCACCGAGCCGAACAACTTGCCGGAGTCGGCCGCAGTCTTCACCGGCAGCGAAACCGGGCCCAGCGCCTCGATCGCCGTCTTGATTTCGTTGGCATGCTCAAGGTCACGCACCGTCTTGGTTTCGCGGGCCCGGCGGATCTCATCGACCTGCTTCTCTGCGCCGCGCGACGCGACAATCGCCAGGCCGCGCGGGAGCAGGAAGTTTCGGCCGTACCCGTCCTTGACCTCGACAGTGTCGCCGACGGTGCCGAGGTGGTCGACATCAGCCGTCAGAATCAGCTTCATCGTTTCGTACTTTCGGTTGGGGCCTCGGCGGTTATCGCGCCGAGGAGGTAAAGGGCAGCAAAGCCACCTCGCGGGCATTCTTCACCGCGAGCGCAATGTCACGTTGGTGCTGCACACAGTTCCCGGTGACACGACGCGCGCGGATCTTGCCGCGCTCACTGATGTACGTGCGCAGCAGCGTGGTGTCCTTGTAGTCGATCGCTTGCTGCTTCTTGCCGCAGAAGACGCATTTCCGCGCCTTGACCGGCTTTTCGGGTGCCGGGCGCCGCTTATTGGACTTGGCCATGTCTGTCTTTCTTTCCGTCTGTTACTGCTTCTTGTGGGTCGAGAGTGTTTGGAGTCAGAAGGGTGGTTCGTCGTCGCCGCCACCGAAGGAGCCCGAAGCCGGAGCGCTGCCCCACGGGTCGTCCCCTCCGCTGCTCGCTTGCGGCGCCGGTGCCTGGCGGGAGCCACCACCACCACCGAAGCCACCGCCTCCTGCGCCACTGCGGCTGGCCTTATTGACCTTGGCGGTCGCGTAGCGAAGCGAGGGCCCGATCTCCTCGACCTCGACTTCCACGACCGTGCGCTTCTCGCCTTCGCGGGTCTCGAAGGAACGCTGTTTGAGCCGCCCGGTGACAATCACCCGTGCACCGCGGGTGAGGCTCTCCGCGACGTTCTCCGCGGCCTCCCGCCAGATGTTGCACCGCAGAAACAGCGCCTCGCCGTCTTTCCATTCCCCGCTCTGGCGGTCGTAGATCCGCGGCGTCGACGCCACGGTGAAGTTAGCCACGGCAGCACCCGACGGAGTGAACCGCAGTTCGGGGTCAGCGGTCAGGTTTCCGACAACCGTGATAGTGGTGTCACCAGCCACAATTTCCTCCTGAATCCGCCTCGGGACGATAGGTGATCATGAGCGTGTCCTCGCCGAGCCTACGCAACGGCAATGACAGCGGACATTCAGCGTTTAGTGCTTGTCGGTGCGCATCACCTTGGTGCGCAACACCGACTCGTTGAGGCTCAGCTGACGGTCCAGCTCGGATACCGTCGCCGGCTCGGCCTTCAGATCGACGACGACGTAGATGCCTTCGGCATGCTTGGCGATCTCATAAGCCAGCCGGCGCTTACCCCAGATGTCGATCTTGTCGACAGTTCCACCATCCTTGCGGACGACGTTGAGGAACGTCTCCAATGAAGGAGCAACGGTGCGTTCGTCGAGTGTGGGATCAAGAATGACCATGATTTCGTATGGACGCATGGAAACCTCACCACCTCCTCTGGTCTGCGCGGCCACGGTCGTTCCGTGGCAGGAGGGTCGCCTGCGTCGGCAACTGCCCCAGGGTACCGGACGGCGGGCTGGCCTGCGAAATCAGCTGACCAGACGCTTTGGTTACTGCCGGGCTTGCAGGTATTCGTTGGCCCTGGCCACCGCCGCCTCGTCGGCCTTGGCGAGCGCACCCGAATCGAACGGTGGCTGCGGGTCGTATTCGATGAGCAGTTGCGCAGCCTGCGCAGCCTGGCGATCGACGAGCAACTCAACCAGCCGCAAGGCCATGTCGATGCCGCTGGACACGCCCGCGGCAGTGATGATCCGCTGGGGTAGATGCTCGACGACTCGTTCGGGCACATAGTGCGCACCCAACTCGTTGAGCAGGTCCGCGGCCCGCCAATGTGTTGTCGCGGTGAGTCCGTCGAGCAGGCCCGCGGCGGCGAGCAACAGTGCGCCGGTACACACCGAGGTGGTGAATGTGGTGTTCGGGTGTACCGATTGCAGCCAGGCGCGGATAGCGTCGTCGTGAATCAGCTGGCGGGTTCCAATCCCGCCCGGGAACACCACCACATCGGGGGCGCCGACTTCGTCGAATGTGGCGTCGCAAGTCACGCCCAGCATCCCGTTTTCGGTACGCGCCTCGCCGCGGCGATGCCCGACGAACACCACGTCCATCGACGGAATACGTTGCAGCACTTCGTAGGGTCCGACCGCATCGAGTGCGGTGAACCGCGGGAACAGTGGAATTGCGACCAGCGTCACGTTTGCATCGCGCCGGCCGCCGTTTGGGTTTCCGCGCCGGTTTCGGGCGCCGCCGCTACCGGGCGCCGCTGCCCGGCTGGACGCAGCCAGTCCGGCAGCCAACCGGGCGGGGCGTCGGGGGCGCGGTCGAAAGGCCCACCCGACGGATCGTCCAGCCGCCCGCCCCAGCGCACCAGATCCTCGCCTGGCCGGTAGATCTGCCGAATCACCAGCGCGCACAGCGCCACTACCGCGATATCGCGCAACAACACCGTCGTGGTGAAGAACTGCTCCGGCAGCCCGCGATTCGGGTTGCCGTACAGGTAATACATCCGCGGCACCCACACCACCGCGTCAATCGTCATCCACGCCAAAAGTATTCGGCGATGCGGCAACGCCAGCACCGCCAGTGGTACCAGCCACAGTGAGAACTGCGGGCTCCACACCTTGTTGGTCAACAGGAACGCCGCTACCACCAAGAAGGCCAGCTGCGCCACCCGGGGCCGTTGCGGAGCGGTCAGCACGATGTAAGCGAGTGCCGCACAACACACTGCGAATGACACTGCGACCACCGTGTTCAGCATCGTGGGCGGCTCCCAGAAGCCCAGCTTGGGATCCAAACCGTGCCAGCCGGTGAATGATTTGATCACGTTGTACAGCGAGTCCATGTCGTCACCGCGGCGGGTGTTGAGTCGGAAAAACTCTGACCAACCTCGCGGAAAGAGCAGCAGCACAGGCAGATTCACCAACAGCCAGGTCGCGGCGGCAGCCCCTGCGGTGCGGGCCAAAGCGCCAAGGCGTCCGGTGCGGATGCCCAGCAACAACATCGGGCCAAGGAACAACAGCGGATACAGCTTGGCCGCCGCACCCAATCCGATCAGCACGCCGGCAAGCACCGGTTTGCGTCGCGCCCACGCCAGTAGTCCGGCGATCGCGGATGCCGAAGCCAACGCGTCGAAGTTAGTGAATATCTGAAAGATCACCACCGGCGAGGCGGCCACGAGTGCCGCATCCCACACTCGACGGCCGGACAGGCCCGCGGTTGCCCAGACGGTCGCCAGCCAGGCCAGTGCCAGCCCGAAAGCTGCGACGTCAAAGAAGATCACCACCTCGGCGATGACCGGAAAGGGGGCGACTTTGCTGAGCGCGGTGTAGGTCTTGGCGACCGCCATCGACGCGTACTGATAGACGCCGGTCAACACCGGATACTCCATGTATCGCACCGCGGGCTTACCGTCATAGCGGGTCTGCGGTGCACCGCCGGCGTCGTTTTCGATCCAGCTCGACTTGTACGGAAACTTGCCCTGGCTCAACAGCTCCGCGCCGTAGAGCGGCACCGTATCGGAGTAGCACAACTCGTAGTAGGCGCGTTGGTTATCCCAGTTGGCGACCCGCTGATCGCCCGTCCCGGTACCGCTGCTCTGCAGGCAGGCAGCCTTTGTCGACCAGCCGAGCGCCAGGAACACCAGCCCGATCAGAAACATCACCCGCAGCGGCGTCATCAGCCGAGTGCGGCCGATCAGCGCGTGCCGACCCACCGGTCCGCCGATGACATCCGCCAGAGCGGAACCCAAAAAGTCGGTGCGGCTGGGGCAATCGCGGTTGTCGGCGCTACGCAGATCCGCGGCCAGCGGCCGCGGCGATATAGCGGCGCTTTGCTGCTGAGCGCTGGTCACGGTGGCGGTTGGAGAAATGGCGGGCCACCCGGCGGCGGGCCACCCGGAGGAGGGCCGCCCGGCGGGAAACCGCCCGGCGGAGCACCGCCCGGCGACTGTGGTCGCGGCGGCCCGACCGTGACCGTCGTCGGTGGACCAACCGGAATGGTGATACCCGGCGCCACCTCGACGGTGGGCTGGATAACTTGTTCAGACGGCGGTGGGGGCGGAGGGGGCGCAGCGGGTACGCCCGCGTAGCCACCGATCTCGCTCGGCTTGGGGAAGGTCTCATTAGAGGTGCCCTTCAGAGCACCGTCCATCGTCGACTTCCAAATGTCTGACGGCAGGCCCGAGCCGTAAACCTCTGCGCCCGAGGCGGTTACCAGCGGCACGTTGTCTTGGACAGTTCCCACCCATACCGCCGTCGACAGCGACGGCGTATATCCGACCATCCAGGCATCCTTGTTGGCCTGGGTGTCACCCAGCTGCGCCGTGCCAGTCTTGGCGGCCGATGCCCGTCCGCCGGCCAGGGCGTGGCCGCGCGAATAGGCGGCGATGGGCTGCATCGCCGCGGTGACGTTATCCGCGACGCCCTTGTCGATGCGCTGCTCGCCGTTGTTGTCCGAGTTGCCGGCGTCGAAAAGGACTTGGCCATCGGCGTTGACGACCTTTTGCACCAGATGCGGTCGGTGATACATCCCGGATGCGGCCAGCGTGGCATATGCCGACGCCATGTCAATCGGCCGAGTTTGATACTGCCCCAACACGATCCCGTTGTTGGGCGGTCCGCCCTTGCCATCCTCGGACAGTGTGTGATCAACACCGGGGAAGCTCTTCGCCACACCGGCTTGGTGCGCGGCGTCCGCGACGGCCTGTGGCCCGTTCTTGAGTTTGAGCATCAGCCGGTAGTAGGCAGTATTCAGCGAAAGCTTGAGCGCCTCGGCGATATTGCAGGTCCCACAGCTCTCGCCGTCGACGTTGGTGATCTTGATGCCGTCCACCGTCAGCGGAGAACTGTCGACCTGGTAGCCCACGCCGATCCCTTGTTCGAGTGCGGCGACGAGGGCGAACACCTTGAACGACGATCCGGTCTGTAACCCGGCCTGCGCGAAATCAAAACCGTTGGCATCAGTACCGCCGTAGTAGGCGCGTATCGCGCCGTTGTGCGGATCGATGGAAACCGCGGCGGAGCGCATGTCGGGGTCTTGCCCGTCGAGGTATTTCGATACCGCCTTCTCCGCTGCCTGCTGGCCTTTCGGATCGATTGTGGTGGTGACCTGCAGTCCCTGAGTGTTCAGGGTCTGCTCATCGATGTTGAACAGCTCCATCAGCTCTTTGGTCACCTGACGCTCGATCAGCCCGTTGGGGCCCGTGGTCTGGTTCTGCGCGCGGGCCTGATCGGGCGCCACCGTCGGTGGAAACACCTGTGCCGCTCGATCATTCGGCGACAGCGCCTTGGTTTCCACCATGCCGTCGAGCACCCAGTTCCACCGGGCCGCGGCGCCCTTTGGATCGACGGCCGGGTCCAGCGAGGACGGTCGCCGAATCAGTGCCGCCAAAAGTGCGCCTTCGGACACGGTGAGCTGCTCGACGGGCTTGTTGAAGTAGGCCTTGGTGGCGGCCGAGATCCCGTAGGCACCCCGGCCGAAGTAGATGATGTTCAGATAGGCCTGCAGCACATCGTCTTTGGACCATTCCCCGGACATCTTGGTGGCAATGACCAACTCCTTGGCCTTGCGCAGCAGTCCACTGAACCCATGTTGTGCGGAGCCGACCAGGGCGTTCTTTACATACTGCTGAGTGATCGTCGATCCGCCCTGCAAATCGCCGCCGCCGAAGAGGTTGTTGTTCATCGCCCGCGCGAATCCGGTGAACGAAAAGCCCGGGTTGGAATAGAAGTTGCGGTCCTCTGCGGCGATCACGGCCTGGCGTACATGCACCGGCACTTGATTGATGTTGACGTCGACCCGATTGCCTTCCGGGGGAATGATTTTGGCGATCTCCGAGCCGTCGCTGGCCAGGATCGTCGAGACCTGGTTGGTACGGATGTTGCCCGGTTTGGGAATGTCGACGATGAAGTACGCCATGGAGAAAGTGACGATCGGCAATAGCACCAGCACCGCCGCGGAGAGATATGCCGCCCGTCGCACCCAATGCCAGTTGATCTGGTCGGCCCAGCTCCAGTCCAGCCTCGGCCCGGGGGTTCTGTGGCCTGGCCCGATCGGATCATCGGGACCGCCAGGCCGGCGCGGTGGAGGCGGCGGACCGGCCGGCGGCCGCTGTCCAAACATCGGCCGCTCACGCCGAGAAGGGGTTGCCGAGCGGGTGTCGAGTGCGGCCTTGACCTCGGCGATCGCATCACGCGGCGGGGGTGTCGACGCAGGGCCGTCCAACGCGGCCTTGACCTCTTCGAGAGGGTCGCGCCGCCTGGCCGCCCGGTCGTCAGCGACAGGCGGGAGGATCGTGGTCAGCCGGTCGTCGGGGGGAAGCGGACTGCGGGGGCGGGGCTCCGGACGCGCACCATCGTCCGGACGGTCGTGGTCGTCCGGGCGGTCGGTATTTGCATGCTTGCCCACACGCTCAGTCGCTGGCCCGCGCGCCTCGCTGGACGACTGGTCGTGGGGCCCTTCGTTATTCAATGGCCGTGCGGGCGCCGTTGCGCGCAGTCCGGGTGCCGCGCGTGCCCTTTGGCGGGCGTGCCGCGCCGAGCACATACGACTTGACCAGGTGATTCCAGCTGCAGGTTCGACACACTTCCACTACGTGGACCGCGAACTCCTCGTAACGGGTTGCCAGCAGGACCAACTCCTCAGCGGTGCGCGCCGAGCCCGATACCGCACCCAAGTGCTCGCCGAACACCCACGACACAAAGGTGAGCTGTTCCTTTCGGCAGATCGGACACATCACCTGGCTCGGTTTCCCGTGAAACTTCGCGGCGCGCAGCAAATAGGGGTTCGCGTCACATACCTCGGACACACCGGTCCGGCCCGAGTACACCTCGGCCAGCACCGCGCGCCGCCTAAGCGCGTAGTCCACCACTTGTCGCTGCAATCGCACGCTGACCAGAGTACGTCGCCATCCGCGTCGCCGATATGCAACCGAGGCTGTCGCGCCGGCCGAGCCGCAGTAATCGCTCGTCACATTCGGTGCCGAACTCGACGCAGCCTTCTACGGTCACGGCCGTGGCGAAATGGCTCGGGGCGCCACTCGGTGTCGGGACGACATCGACGACCCGCGCCAAGGACAGCGATCGGCAAGACACCTCCGCGATTCTCGACAACGCCCAGAACGACGGCGAACTGTCCATGGCCGAGCACCGGGAACGGGTCAGCGCCACCACCAACGCCGTCACGCTGGGTGATCTGCAGGCCCTGGTGGCCGATCTGCAGGTTGACGGCGCTCCGGTGCATTTGGGGGTCGCCAAGTCGCCACCGAAATTCGGCGGGTGGGCCATCCTGGCCGCCGCGTGCGTCGTGTCGGTGTTGCTCGGCGTCCGCATCGGATTGGGTCTCTACGGCAACACCGGCTCGCCGCTGGACTTCGCCAAGAGCCGCGAGGGTCCCGGAGCCAAGCCCGACGGCATCGCCCCAGTGGTGCTGACGCCTCCCACGCAGTTGTGTTCACCCGGCGGGTTGGCCGGCCTGACGGAGCAAACACGTAATAGGTTCGGAGACGCCATGGGTTTCCGGCTGGTGGTCTATCCGACTTACGCCCTACTCGATCGCCCGGACCCATCTGACGGCCGCCGCGTGCTGGCCTACGACTACCGCGGCGGATCGAGTGATCTGACCAGCTTCGCGAAAAGCGCTGCCGATGGACCGGTCGCTGTTGACCTGAGCAAGTTCGATATAGCGGCGACCGTAGGCGTCATGCGCGGCGCCCCGGAAACCCTGCACATGAAGCAGTCCGCGTCCAAACCATGCATCTGATCGTCGAGCCCGGCACCGAGCCACGACGCCCGGAGTTTTGTCGTTGTCGGTGTATGCCTCGTCCGATTACGGTGGTGGCTCTATCGTCTTCGCCGGTGACGGAACCCCCAAGCGGTTGGATTTGCCCACGTAGAGGCGTATCCGCCGGCCGCGTTTAGCACATTTCGGAGTGACTAATAGCGCAACAACACCAGGTGCTGTTGTGGCAAATATATCGAAACGATACGATGACGCGAGGCGTCGGACCGTCGTAACAAGCCAAGCAAAGGAGGTGAGTCGATGCTGGAGCTCGCCATCCTGGGCCTCCTGATCGAATCGCCCATGCATGGTTACGAGTTGCGCAAACGGCTGACCGGCTTACTCGGCGCGTTCCGTGCGTTTTCGTACGGTTCGCTGTACCCGGCACTACGGCGCATGCAGGCCGACGGGTTGATTGCCGAGGATGCCGCCCCGGCCGGGACCCCGGTCCGGCGGGCGCGGCGCGTCTACCAACTCACCGATGCGGGCCGTCGGCGCTTCGGCGAGTTGGTGGCCGACACCGGCCCGCACAACTACACGGACGACGGCTTCGGGGTACACCTGGCGTTCTTCAACCGCACCCCAGCAGAAGCGCGGATGCGCATTCTTGAAGGCCGCCGCCGCCAGGTCGAGGAACGCCGAGAAGGTCTGCGCGAAGCCGTGGCGCGGGCCAGCAGCTCGTTCGATCGCTACACCCGCCAGCTTCATCAACTCGGGCTCGAGTCCAGCGAGCGCGAAGTCAAGTGGCTC
>DASXMA010000323.1:0-3568 GCA_036495965.1 Mycobacterium sp. | reverse complement strand
CGGGCGTCGAGGTAGAAGCGCAGGAAGATCTGGCGCGAGTAGCTCAGCACCATGACGAACGCCATCAGCGGACGTCGCGCCCGACCGATCAGCAGATGGCCGAAGTGTCCCCAGTCGACCTGTGCCTGCTCGCCCAATCGGAAGCAGCCGGTAATCGAAAGGACGGCCCGCAAGCCACGAAAATCCCGCGCCTTCTCGCGATTCTGCTTCGCATTATCGGCATGTGGGATCCTCGGGGACGGTCTCATCCGAGGAGGTTCCCATGTCTACTCCAACATCGATCGACGACTTGTTGTGCGCGTTCCGGTGGATCATGAACACCAATTCCAGTCGATCGTGAACGTTCATTCCAGTTGATGGTGAACGCTGGTTCCAGTCGATCGTGAACGCCGATTCCGGTGATCATGAACGCGGTCCGTAGGCATCATCGAGAGCCAATGCTGCCGACAGTCTTCAACCACGGGTAGTCCCGATCCTTTGCCGAGCAGCGGAGGAAGGGAATGCCGGGCGAGAGATTGTCGATGCGGAAGATACGCGAGGTGCTGCGGCTGCGGTTTGCCCACAGACTGAGTCAGCGGGCGATCGGCCAAAGTCTGCGACTGAGCACAGGGGCGGTGAACGCGTGTCTCAGTCGTGCCCGGCGGGCGGGGCTGGGTTGGCCGTTGCCGGACGAGCTCGATGACGCGCAGCTGGAGACGCTGCTGTATCCGCCGCCGCCGGGTGTCGCGACGGAACAGCGACCGGTTCCGGACTGGGCAGTGGTGCACCGCGAGCTGCGGCGGCAGAACGTGACGCTGTCGCTACTCTGGGAAGAATACCGCGACGGGGCAGGCGTTCAGGGCGGGTTTGGTTTTTCCTGGTTCTGTCAGCTGTACCGCGAATGGGTCGGCCGCCTGAAGCCGACGCTGCGGCAAGTGCACACCGCGGGCGAGCGGGTCTTCGTCGACTTTGCCGGTCACACCATGGAGGTGATCGACGGGGCAACCGGAGAGATACGCCAGGCCGAGGTCTTCGTCGCCGTGCTCGGCGCCTCCAGCTACGTTTTTGCCGAAGCCACCTGGACCCAGTCGCTGCCGGACTGGATTGCAGCGCACATAAACATGCTATCGTTCATCGGCGGGGTGCCGCGACAGATCGTCAGCGACAACCTCAAGGCCGGCATTACCAAGGCCTGTTTCTACGAACCGCTGGTCAACCGCACGTACGCCGACATGGCGTCGCATTACGGCACCGCGGTGATCCCGGCGCGGCCGTACAAGCCACGTGACAAGGCCAAGGTAGAGGTCGGCGTGCAGGTGGTTCAGCGCTGGATCCTGGCGCGGCTGCGCAATCGACGGTTCTTCGGTCTGGCCGAGTTGAACCAGGCAATCCGTGAACTCGTCAATCAACTGAACGACCGACCGATGCGTGGCTGGGGCACCACCCGACGTGCGCTCTACGAGCAGGTTGACCGGCCGGCCCTGCTGCCATTGCCGCCGACGCCCTATGAATACTCTACCTGGAAGCGCTGCCGGGTAAACCTCGATTATCATGTCGAGATTGAGAAGCACTTTTATTCAGTGCCGTTCCGGCTGCTGCGTGAAGAAGTCGAGGCGCGCATCACCGCAAAGGCGGTGGAGATCTTCCATCGCGGCAAGCTGGTGGCCACGCACCTGCGTAGTTTGCGCCAGCATCGCCCGACCACGCTCGCTGAGCACATGCCGAGTTCGCATCGGCGCTACCGCGACTGGACCCACGAGCGGATCCAGCGCGAAGCCGCCGCCATCGGCGACGACACCGCGGCGCTGGTCGAGATCATCCTGCGTTCGCGTCCACATCCCGAGCAAGGGTTTCGTTCCTGCATCGGCATCCTTGGACTGGCGAGGCGTTACGACGCCGAGCGACTGGATGCCGCCTGCGCCAGGGCGCTGGCACTCGGTACCCGCTCCTACAGCTCGGTCGCGGCCATCCTGAAGAATGCCCAGGACAGGAAGGCCGCGGCACCGGAACAGCCCAGCCTGTTCCACGAGAACATCCGCGGTCCTGGATACTACCATTGAAAGGAAGGACGATGCTGATCCACCCTCTGGCCGAGCGTCTGCGCGGCCTCGGCATGGCCGCCATGGCCGATGCGTTCCTCGACATGCAGAGCAATTCTGCCGCCGACGACCTCTCGCGCGAGGATTGGCTCGGCCTCCTGATCGATCGCGAGGCAACCGCGCGCGACAACAAGCGCCTCCGCCGACGGCTCAGCCACGCCCGGTTGCGTCAGAATGCGGTCGTCGAGGACACTGACTTTCGCATACCGCGCGGTCTGGACCGTGCGCTGTTCCACAAACTCTCTGGCTGTGACTGGATCCGTCATAGTCAGCATTTGGTGATCGGCGGTCCGACGGGTACCGGGAAGTCTTGGTTGGCTTGCGCTCTGGGGCACAAGGCCTGCCGAGAAGGATTCTCGGTGTTGTATCGGCGCGCGCCACGACTGTTCGCCGAGCTTGCCACCGCGCGTGGTGAAGGACGACTGCCACGAATGCTGGCGATGCTGGAGCGCACCCGGCTGCTGATCATCGACGACTGGGGGCCGGAGCCGCTGAACGCGGAGCAACGGCGCGACCTGCTGGAGATCGTCGAGGACCGCTACGAGAAGGGGTCGCTGCTGATGACCAGCCAGATCCCGGTGAAGCGCTGGCACGAACTCATCGCCGACCCGACGATCGGCGACGCCATCTTGGACCGTATCGTTCATCGCGCCCACCGCATCGAGCTGAAGGGTCCCAGCCTGCGTGACCGAAACGTTTTGAGTACTCCAGCCGAGGGCGGCGGTACTGCGGTGGCCGGATGAACGATGGCCTGCTGCGCCCCCCCGCAACTGCGGGCATCACCCGAGCCATCACCCATAGAATTGCGTTACGTAACGGAGAACAAGCCATGCCAAGAGGCCGGAAGTCCGAAGGTGAGCACCCGCTCAGCAACGCCGAACGTCCGGCCCGCTATCGCCGCAGCTCGAGGCCCACCGGGCCGCGCCCATCGTCCGCTACAAGCGTCCAGCCGACCGGCGCACCCGCGCACACGTTGGGATGACACCGTCGCCGGGCTGCTTGCCCTCCAAGCCGAATATGCCGCTTGGTACGACAATTTGCCGGACAGTCTCCGCGATACCGCGACCGCCGCGGCGCTGCAGGCCATCGTCGATCTCGATCTCGATGAACTCGCCGCCATCGTGCCGCCGCGAGGATACGGACGCGATTGACAGGCTTGACGACCACCCAAGAAAGATGAGACGGACAACTGTCGGTGGCAGCAACCCACCATGACGCCGTGCGGCTCGTCCCCGCCCGCTCAGGCCGGTGCGAGCAAGCGTTCATGATCACCGGAATCGGTGTTCATGATCGAACGGATTGACCGTTCACGATTACTGGAATGCGCAGCCCTGGGCGACGGCCCTGAAGCGGACGTTCATGTGCGCTGCTCTGTCGGCGGGGATGGGTAGTTTTCTGCCGGTCTGTTTTCGGGTCGACAGCGCCGAAATCAGACGTTCGGCTCAAGACAGGTGCTGGCCGAGAGCGGAACGGCTGATTTCAGACCTGCG
>DASXMA010000322.1:0-15932 GCA_036495965.1 Mycobacterium sp. | reverse complement strand
GGTTCGCGCGGCCACCCCGAGCGGTCCAAGGATCTCGATGCCCTGCCTCAGTGCCAACCGCCGCCCGAAATCCGGGGTCGAGGTGGCTGCCGCCGCCGTCTCGACGGCCACGATGAGGCTGCGGTAGGGCAGAAAGACTTCTTCGACGCCGAAGTCGTCGCGTGCCCTGACGCGTCCGTCATTGGAAAGTCCTTTGGGCAGGTCGGTATTGAGCGTGGCGGGCTGCACCCCGTCGACGCATTCCTCGACCTGGTCGTCGAGCATGGCACTGCGCTGCGTTGGCACACAACGATTTCCAACCACCGCCCCGAGGTGCTCAAGAAGATGGCCCGTGAGCCGGGTATCCAGATGGGGTTCTCCGATGCGGGCGCGCACCTGCGCAACATGGCGTTCTACAACTTCGGACTGCGACTACTGCGCCACGTCTACGACGCCCAGAAGGCCGGTACGCCGTTCATGACCATCGAGGAGGCTGTGCACCGGCTGACCGGCGAGCTGGCCGACTGGTATGACATCGACGCCGGGCATCTGCGGATGGGCGACCGCGCCGACCTGGTGATCGTCGACCCGGAGCACCTTGACGACTCGCTGAACGGCTACGCCGAGGAGAAGGTCGAGCAGTACGGCGGACTGTCGCGGATGGTCAACCGCAACGAAGACACCGTTAGCGCCGTGCTCGTCGCCGGGCGCGCGGTGTTCCTCAACGGGCAGCCCACCGAAGTGCTCGGCACGCAGCGCACCGGCAGCTTCCTGCGCGCCAACACCACCACCCCCGCGACCACGGGGACCGCGGCCCAGCCGGTTGCCACCGCGGTGTAGCGGAGATCGCAGGCGACACTGTCCGTGCCTGTGGCCTCTCGCGACGGACAGGGAGGCGGTCGACGCCTTCCTGCCCGCCCCCTGCATGTACCGGTGCCTTTCGGCAGCCTGAAGGTCGATATAGGCATCGGGCGTGAACACCAGCATCGCGCAAAGCCGCCGAGGAGAATAATCCCAGCTATGAGAGCAGGAGTCGTCGGGTTAGCAACGGCCGTGATGGTGTTCGGCGGTGTCGGTCTGGCCGGGCTGCCCGTGCGTTTCGCCCAGGCCGATCCTGCGGGTTGTGCGCCCGGTAAATCTTGCATGCGGTGGTGCCCCGGGGATCCCGATCCGGCGGGCAGACCCATTCCCTGGGACGCCGGTGTCTGCCACGACTTCTACTGGGACTCGGCTGGCGTCCACGACGTCGGTACCGCCACGTTCTACGCCTGGTCTTCACTGCCGTTCAAACAGCCTCCACCGCCTGGGCCAGTGCCTACGCAGACCTCCTATCTACCGCTGCCGACCCTGCCGTTCTGCCCGGTTCCGCCCTGGTGCCCGTGAGGTGAGCAGGGCGGCGAAATAGGCGTCACGCAAGCCTGGAAGTTAAACTTTGCGCCCATGCGGAAGCTCAGGGCCGCAGCCGCTGCTCTGCTCACGGTCGGCACCCTCGGTGCCGCCGTCAGCATGGGCACCGCGTCGGCCGACAACATGCAGCCGATCGGCTCGGTGCCGATCCCCGACGGCCCGGCTCAGACCTGGATCGTGGCCGACCTCGACAGCGGTCAGGTGCTGGCCGGCCGCGACCAGAACGTGGCGCACCCGCCCGCGAGCACCATCAAGGTGCTGTTGGCGCTGGTGGCCCTGGACGAGCTGAGCCTGGACTCCACCGTCGTCGCCGACCCCGCAGACACCGAGGTCGAGTGCAACTGCGTCGGCGTCAAACCGGGCCGTACCTATACCGCGCGCCAATTGCTCGACGGTCTGCTACTGGTTTCGGGTAACGACGCCGCCAACACGCTGGCGCACTTGCTCGGCGGCGCGGACGTCACGGTCGGCAAGATGAACGCCAAAGCGGCCTCACTCGGGGCGACCAACACCCATGCGGCGACCCCGTCCGGACTGGACGGGCCCGGCGGCTCTGGCGCCTCCACGGCCCATGACCTGGCCGTTATCTTCCGGGCTGCGATGGCCAATCCGATGTTCGCGCACATCACGGCCAAGCCGTCGGCGATGTTCCCCGGGGACTCGGCTGATGGGGGCGAACGCCCCATCACCAACCAGGACGAACTGCTGCAGCGCTATCCCGGCGCCATCGGCGGCAAGACCGGATTCACCGACGCGGCCCGCAAGACCTTCGTCGGCGCCGCCGCGCGCGGTGGCCGCCGGTTGGTGATCGCCATGATGTACGGGCTGGTGAAACAGGGCGGGCCGACGTACTGGGATCAGGCCGGGAGTCTGTTCGACTGGGGTTTCGCACTCAACCCAGAGTCCGGCGTCGGCTCGCTGTAACTGCTATGAGTCCGCAGTCGGCACGGCCGCGGTGAGCAGCGCCGTCAGCACCGGAATCCGTCGCTCGGCGATTTCCGGCTGTGGCAGTACCCCCTCGACGACGGCGGCTCCGTCGAACACGTTCGTCAGCAGTGCCACCAGGACCGGGAATGTCTCCTCCGGGTAGCCCTCGGCGCAGGGCAGCGCCCGCGTTGCGTCGAGGATCTTCGCGGAGTACTGCCCCAGCTCGTGTTGCAAAGTGTCTCTGAGCCTCTCGTCGGTGCGCGCTGCGACCAACAGTTCGCACAGCACGGCGTTAGTCGGGCCGCTGGTGATGTCGCGGACTATTGCCAGCGCGGCCTCCAGCGCCGGCTGGTCGGCCGGTATTTCGGTGATTCCCTTGGTGAGCAAGTCCAGCTGACGACGCAACACCTCGGATGCGGTGGCCGCCATGAAATCGCCCATGGTTTCGAAGTGCCGGAACAATGCGCCGACGGACACGCCCGCGCGCTTGGTGACCACGGCAGCCGATGCGCGGGCGTAGCCGACCTCGATGATGGTCGCGATGCAGGCCTCAAGGAGCCGTCCGACGGTCTCCTCGCGGCGCTGCTGTTGAGTTCTGGCCATGTCAGGCTCCAATTTTCAGGGCGCTCTGGCCCCGGTGCCGCTCGTGCGCCCGCAGGTAACGGCCGGACTTCACGGTCTGGCCGTAGCCGTCGCGAAAGCGGCCCTTCTCGAAGACGACGGCGCCGTTGACACCGGTCGCGACCACGGCCTCATCGTTGCGATTGACCATGCGCCGCAAGCCGCCGTAGAAGGGCACCTCTTCCTCGTAATAGCCCTCGACCGAGTCGTTCAGGCCGGCCGGGTCGATCACCACGAAGTCGGCGCGGTCGCCCTCCCGCAGGGTGCCGGCGTCGAGGCCGAACCACTCCGCCAGTTCGCCGGTCAGACGGTGCACCGCATGTTGGGTGGACAGGAACGGCGCGCCGGCCCGGTGGGCATCGCGGGTGCGCTTGAGCATCTTCAGCGGGAAGTTGTAGAAGGCCATGTTGCGCAGGTGCGCGCCGGCATCCGAAAAGCCCATGTGCACACTGGATTCCTTGGCGAGCGCGTTGAGCAGCTTGGGCCGATGGTTGGCCACGATGGTTTTCCACCGCACGTTGCGCTCACCGTTTTCGACGAGCACATCGAGGAACGCGTCGAGCGGGTGCAGTCCGCGCTCGTCGGCGATCGCGCCAAAGCTCTTGCCGATCAACGACTTATCGGGGCACTCGACGATTACCGCGTCGTGGAAGTCGCGGTGCCACAGCGACGGGCCGAGTTTGATGCGGTCGAACTCGCGCCGGAACCGCCGGCGGTAGTCCTGGTCGGCGAGCAATTCGTTGCGCTGCAGTTGGTCGCGCAGATGCAGGGCGGCCGTTCCGGCGCCGAACTCCTCGAAGACCGGCAGATCGATTCCGTCCGAGTACAACTCGAACGGCACCGGCAGGTGCTGAAACCGCACGCTAGAGCCCAGGAGCTTGTTCAGTAGGCGGGTTGCGGGCCCGAAGACGTATACGGACAACGGCATCGACTTGGCGTCGGCCGACACCAGCAGGCTCATCCGAACTCCCCTGCGCCGGTTGAGTATCCGGCTGCTGGCCAAGAAGAACAGCATCCCGGACGCCGGCTTGTCGACGTCGGGTGCGCTCTGCAGCATCCGGACGCGCTTGCGCAGCACCTTGATCAGCCTGCGCCGCTCACGCCAGGTCGCGAAGGTGGACGGCAGCGCACGCGAGCGGAAGCGGTCGCCGTCGAGCTTGTCGATCGCCGCGTCCATGCCGGACATGCCGAGCACCCCGGCCTCGAGCGCCTCGTCCAGCAATGCCGCCATTTTCTCCAGTTCGGCACCGGTGGGCTTGACGGTGGCGTCGGTGGCGCGATCGAGTCCCAGCACCGCGGTACGAAGGTCTGAATGACCAAGCAGTGAGCTGACATTCGGCCCGAGCGGAAGTGCGTCGATTGCCTCGATGTATTCGAGGGCCGTCGACCACGTTCGGTTGGAGTCCAGGGCGCCGTAGACGTACTCGCGCGGCACCGCCTCGACCCGGCTGAAGAGGTCGGCGGCGTCTTCTGAATTGGCATACACCGTCGACAGCGAGCAGTTGCCCAGCAGCACCGTAGTGACACCGTGGCGCACCGACTCCCGCAGCCCGGGGTCCAGCAGCACCTCGGCGTCGTAATGGGTGTGCACGTCGATGAAGCCGGGCACGATCCACTTGCCGGCCGCGTCGATAACCTCGGGGCAACCGGTCTCGTCCAGCGGCCCGTCTGAAGGTCTCGCCACCGCGGCCACCACGCCGTCGCGAATTCCGAGCGTGCGGGTTTGCGGTGCGCTGCCGGTGCCGTCGAACCACAATCCATCGCGGATGATCACGTCGTAGGTCACTGTTTTCCTTCGGGTCGCCGGATCGCAATGACGGTAACATAGATAGCAAGTACTCGCAATCTTTTCCTAATCGCGCGTGCCTCTATGCATATGCCCTGGTCGAGGCTGTTGACCGCGTTAACGGCCGGGTCCGGACGGCGCGGTTGCCGGCGACGTCGGAGCGCCGGTGGCAATAGGAGCACCCGTCGTCGGCGGCCCACTCGCCTTCGGAGCGCCGATCGTTACCGGATCCGGCACATAGACACCGGACGGCGTATCACCGCTCCAGGTAGCCACCGTGGGGATCCGGACCACGGCGGATTTCTGGCCACACTCATTGCTTTGAACGGTGACGTCCATCTCGCCGACCAGATCGCCCTGGGGTTCGGGACGCAGTATCAGCACCTGCGTCATGGTCTGAGTTTGTGCCGCGCCGTTTGGTCCAACACACGGAAACTGCGCCGTTTCCGGCTCAGACTGCCATTGGCCGTCGGTGAACCGCATGACGACCGGACGACCACCCGGTGCGCTTGGCTGCGTGTGGTCCCTGTCGTCGAGTTGTATTGCGGCGGCCGAGCAATACGACGGCGTGCACGACGAGCGGAATGCCCACCAGGTGTTCACGTTCGGTGGCTGAGGGTCGGGCGTGTAATTGAACGTCTGCTTGGCTCGCTGGACCTCGATGCGATATCTGCCATCGAGTGGGGCTGGCGGGCCGGACGAGGTGCTGGGCGGTGGCGGTACGGCGGCCGGGGCGGAGGCGCTTGCCGGGGGACTCGCTGCCCGCGTGGGGGTGTTGTCGGTCTTGCGTCCGAACACAAAGCCCAGGGCGAGCAGCGCGGCGACCAGCGCCACCGCTGCGGTACCGACCAAGATCTTGCGGGGCCTGCGCTTCGTCGGCAGGGTCGCCGGGGTCCGCGGTGCCGGCTTTGCGGCGTCGGGCACCGGCCCGGGCGCCGAAAGCGTGGGTGGTATGCCGACAAAATCGGGCCAGGCGTAGGCCGGATAGTCGACGGTGGGGACGGCCTCGGGACTGTGATCCCCGATCGGGAGGCCGGCCGCCTCGTTGGCCGCGTCGGCGAACTGCCGGCAGCTGTCGAACCGATCGCCGGGTCGTCTGGACAGCGCTTTGGAGAAGACGCTGTCCAGACGTGCCAGCTCAGGGCGCTGGCTGCTGAGTCTTACCGGCGCAGCGTTGAGAAGCTGGCGCAGCGCCGCACCCGGATCGGTGTGTTCTACCGGCGGGGCACCGGTCAGCAGGTGAAATGCGGTGGCCGCGAGTGCGTACTGGTCGGCGCGCCCGTCAACGTCGGCGCCCATCAATGTCTCGGGGGCGGCGTAGCCGACCGTACCGGCCGGAAGGTTGCTTCCCACGGTCTCGATGGGGTCGCCGATTCGGCGAGCTATCCCGAAGTCTGCCAGCAGAGTTCGCTGCTCGCCTTTGCCTCGGGTCAGCAGGATGTTGGCGGGTTTGACATCGCGATGCAGCATTCCGCGCTCGTGGGCGTGGTCGAGAGCACCGGCCACCGCGGTGACGATCGCGAGCACTTCGCCGGCCGGTGAGACCGCGGGGAACCGGCCGACCATGAGCTGCGCGGCATTGTTGCCCTCGACGTAATCCATCGCGACCCAAAGCTGTCCTTCGAACTCGCCGCGGGCGTGCACCTCCACGATGTGCGAGTGACGAAGGTTTGTGGCGGTAGTCGTCTCCGCCAGAAAGCGTTGCCGAAAGTCACTGTCCATCGACAGCGCGAGCGACAGAACTTTCAAAGCCACCCAGCGCGTCGCTCGCGGATCCTGGGCGAGGTAAACCTCACCCGTCACACCGGAGCCCAGCCTGCGCGCCACCGTGTAACCGGCAAAGTTCGCGCCGCTGGCCAACGCCATCACCCGATCGTAACCGCCACCGCGGTACCCCGCCCGTCCGGCGCCCGGGCCGGCGATCGACTTGCTAGGGCCGAAACACCTTGCCGCGCAAGATCACCAGGTCGGGCTGGTTCAGCACACCGGGACCCTGCCGCGGGTCAATCGAGTAGCACAACAGATCAGCCGATGCCCCGTGATCCAGACTGGGCCGGCCCAGCCAGCGACGGGCGTCCCAGCACGCCGCGCCCAACGCCTCGGTCGGGCTCATCCCAATCCCCTTGAGGGCTTCGACCTCGTCGTTGATCCGCCCGTGTTTGATCATGCTGCCGGCATCGGTCCCGGCATACACGGGCACGCCGGCCTCCCGCGCCGCGGCGATCCGCCCGTGGCAACGGGCGTGTAGGTCGCGTATGTGGGCGGCATAGGTCGGGTAGCGCTTGGCGGAGTCGGCGATGCCCGGAAAGTTCTCGATGGTATTGATCAACGTCGGCACCAATGCCGTGCCGTGCTCGAGCATCAGAGCGATGTTGTCGTCGGTGAGCCCGGTGCCGTGTTCAATGCAGTCGATGCCGGCGTTGATCAGGCCGGGCAGAGCATCTTCGCTGAAGACGTGCGCGGTGACCCGGGCTCCGTGGGCGTGTGCGGTGTCGATCGCCACTGCCAGTACGTCGTCGGACCACAGCGGGGCGAGATCGCCGGTGCTGCGATCGATCCAGTCACCGACCAATTTGATCCAGCCGTCGCTGCGCCTCGCCTCCTCGGCCACCGCCGCCGGCAGCTGCGATTCGTCGTCCAGTTCGACTGCGAAGCCCTTCTGGTAGCGCTTGGGTCTGGCCAGATGCTTTCCGGCCCGGACGATGCGAGGTAGATCGTCGCGGTCGTCGAGGCTGCGGGTGTCGGTCGGTGCGCCGCAGTCACGCAATAGCAGCGCGCCGACGTCGCGCTCGATCTCGGCTTGGGCGATCGCCTCGTCGAGTTCGATCTCGCCGTGGTGACCGAGCCCGACGTGACAGTGCGCATCCACCAGTCCGGGCAGGATCCAGCCGCTGTCGAACACGGTGTCGGCCCTGGCAACCGGCTCCGAGCTGATGCGGCCGTCGGCGATCCACAGTTCGATCTCGGTCTCGTCCGGCAACCGCAGACCTCGCAAGTGCATACGCACCGCGCGGCTACTTCTTGCCCGGGAACTTCAGCTTGGACAGATCGAAGTCAGCCAGCCCGGGCGGCAGCTCGTTGAGGCCCTCGGGCATCTGTGAGAGATCGGGGAATCCCGCCGGCATGCCCGGTATGCCGGGCCCGAGCGGATTCCTGACCTTGGGCGGCGTCGGACCCCGTCCCCCTTTCTTGCCTTTTTTGCCTTTCGCTCCCTTGCCCTTTCGCGTCGCGGACTTGCGGCCGATACCGGGGATGCCCATACCGCCGAGCATGGACGACATCATCTTGCGGGCTTCGAAGAAGCGGTCGACCAGCTGATTGACCTCCGTCACCGTCACGCCCGAACCGTTGGCGATACGCAGCCGCCGCGACGCGTTGATGATCTTGGTGTCGGCCCGCTCTTGCGGCGTCATCCCGCGGATGATCGCCTGCAACCGGTCAAGTTGACTGTCGTCGACCTCGGCCAGTGCGTCCTTCATCTGACCGGCGCCGGGCAGCATGCCCAACAGGTTGCCGATCGGACCCATCTTGCGGATGGCAAGCATCTGTTCCAGGAAATCTTCCAGAGTCAGCTCGCCGGTGCCGATCTTGACGGCGGCTTCCTCGGCCCGCTGCGCGTCGAAGACCTGCTCGGCCTGTTCAATCAGGGTCAGCACGTCGCCCATGCCCAGAATGCGGCTGGCCATGCGGTCCGGGTGGAAGACGTCGAAGTCCTCCGGCTTCTCGCCACTGGAGGCGAAAAGGATTGGGACGCCGGTCACCTCGCGGACCGACAGCGCGGCGCCGCCGCGGGCGTCACCATCGAGCTTGGTCAACACCACACCGGTGAAGCCGACACCCTCGCGGAATGCCTCCGCGGTCGTGACCGCGTCCTGGCCGATCATCGCGTCCAGGACGAACAGCACCTCGTCCGGGGCGATGGCCTCCCGAATGGCCTCGGCTTGTGCCATCAGCTCGTCGTCGATGCCCAGCCGGCCTGCGGTGTCGACGATGACGACGTCGAAGTGTTTGGCCTGGGCCTCGGCGAGCCCCGCCGCCGCCACCGCTACCGGGTCGCCGGGTCCTGACTCGGGAGACGCGCCGGGATGTGGCGCGAATACCGGTACGCCGGCGCGCTCACCGACGACCTGCAGCTGGTTCACGGCGGCCGGTCGCTGCAGGTCGCAGGCCACCAGAAGCGGCGTGTGCCCCTGGCCGCGGAGCCAGGCGGCCAATTTGCCGGCCAGCGAGGTCTTCCCGGAACCCTGCAGGCCGGCGAGCATCACCACGGTCGGCGGCGTCTTCGCAAAAGCCAGCTGGCGGGTCTCACCGCCCAGGATGCCGATGAGCTCTTCGTTGACGATCTTGACGACCTGTTGCGCCGGATTGAGGGCACCGGAGACCTCGGCGCCCTTGGCGCGGTCTTTGATGCGGCCGACGAATGCGCGTACCACCGGCAGCGAAACGTCTGCTTCCAGCAGCGCCAGCCGGATTTCGCGGGTGGTGGCCTCGATATCGGCGTCGGTCAGTCGACCCTTGCCGCGCAGCCCTGCCAGCGCACCGGTCAACCGGTCAGACAGCGATTCAAACACCCCGCCAGCCTAGTGGTCCGCGCGGAGTGCGTGGCAGCGCGCCGTTCCGGACGCAGCGAGCCACCGGTCGCGAACGTGAAGCTGGCCGCACGCTCGTCGGCGAACGTGAAGCTGGCCGCACGTTCGTCACGTTCGAGGGCTTGACGGCGCGGGTAGCTACAGCAAAGGGTCAGACTCATGCTCGAGGTGATCGACAAGGGGTCCTGCAGTGACGCGCATCCGGTGCCGCTGCTTTTCGTGCACGGCGGCTGGCATGGCGCATGGTGTTGGGACGACCACTTCCTGGACTTCTTCGCAGCTGCGGGCTATCGCGCGGTCGCGCTCAGCCTGCGCGGACACGGCACCAGCCCCACGACGAAGCCGGTGCGCAAAGTGTCCATCGTCGACTACCTCGACGATGTCGGGGCCACCGCCGACAAACTGGGTGGCCAGCCGGTGCTCATCGGCCATTCCCTGGGCGGCTTCGTGGTGCAGCGATACCTCGAGAATCACCTGGCCCCGGCCGCGGTGTTGGTGGCGTCGGTGCCGCCGCAGGGGGTGCTCGGACTGGGGTTTCGTGTCTGGCGCCGCCACCCCTTGATCTCCATCCGGTCCTTCGCCGGTGGCACCTTGCTCGAATTCATCGATACCCCGGCGCTTACCCGCGATTACCTCTTCTGCGCCGACACGCCCGAGGCCACCGTCGCATCCTGTATGCAACGCGCCGGAGCCGAGAGCATCCGCGCCGGAATGACCGATCCGATGGTCCGCCGCGTCAAAACCCGGCGGGTCGCCACTCCGATCCTGGTCCTCGGCGCCGAGCACGACGGATTCGTCAGCACGGGCGACGTGCGCGCCACTGCACGCGCCTATAGGACCGAGCCGGAATTCTTCGACATGGGCCACAACATGATGCTCGAACCCGGATGGGCCGACGTCGCCGGACGGATCCACGCGTGGCTGCAAACCCGCGACCTGGCGAGCCAGTCGCAGCGATCGGGGTAACGGGGCCAAGTCGCGACGGCGCCGAAATACGTTGCCATGCTACATTTCACACCCGCCGCTGCGGCGTGAGCACCGCGGGCGGGGCTCAAGACTTGTAACGGCGCGATGGCGCGCCGACACGCGCACCAGATCATCTACGGGGGGAGCTGTGTCGATGCAGCCGGTCAGCGGGACCGACGCGACCGTCGATGCCCGCCATGCCGGCGGCCGGGCGTTGCGGGGCTGGCAGCGCCGGGCGCTGGTGAAGTACCTGGCCGCCCAGCCGCGCGATTTCCTGGCCGTGGCCACTCCCGGATCCGGGAAAACGACGTTCGCGCTGCGGGTGGCGGCCGAACTGCTCACCCATCGTGTCGTCGAGCAGCTCACCGTCGTGGTGCCCACCGAACACCTGAAGGTCCAGTGGGCGCAGGCCGCGCAACGGCACGGTCTTGCCCTGGACCCGCGATTCTCCAACACCAGCCCCCAGACCTCGCCGGAGTATCACGGCGTGATGGTCACCTACGCGCAGGTCGCCTCGCATCCGGCGCTGCACCGGGTGCGCACCGAGCAACGCAAAACCCTGGTCATCTTCGATGAGATCCATCATGGCGGTGACGCCAAGACCTGGGGCGACGCCATTCGCGAAGCCTTCAGCGACGCGACGCGCCGACTTGCCTTGACGGGCACCCCTTTTCGCAGTGACGACAGCCCCATCCCGTTCGTCACGTACGCATCAGGCACCGACGGGGTGCTGCGTTCGCAAGCCGACCACATCTACGGCTATGCCGAAGCGCTCGCCGACAGTGTGGTCCGGCCGGTGGTGTTCCTCGCCTACTCCGGGCAGGCACGCTGGCGGGACAGTGCCGGCGAAGAGCACGCGGCACGACTCGGCGAGCCACTGTCCGCCGAGCAGACCGCACGGGCGTGGCGCACCGCGCTGGACCCCGCCGGCGAATGGATGCCCGCGGTGATCGCCGCCGCCGACCAACGGCTGCGACAGCTGCGCACCCACGTGCCCGACGCCGGCGGCATGATCATCGCCTCCGACCGAACGGCGGCGCGCGCCTACGCCGCCCTGCTGAAGAAGCTGACCTCCGAAGCGCCAACCGTGGTGCTATCCGACGATCCCGGATCGTCGGCCCGCATCACCCAATTCGCCGAGAGCACCAGCCGGTGGCTCGTCGCGGTGCGCATGGTCTCCGAAGGCGTTGACGTGCCCCGCCTTTCGGTCGGGATCTATGCCACCAGCGCGTCGACACCGCTGTTCTTCGCGCAGGCCATCGGCCGGTTTGTCCGGTCTCGCCGGTCAGGGGAATCCGCAAGCATCTTCGTGCCGTCGGTGCCGAACCTGCTGCAGCTGGCCAGTGAGTTGGAAGCCCAGCGCAACCACGTGCTCGGCCAACCGCACCGCGACACCGACGACCCCCTCGACGGGGACCCCGCGATACGGACGCAAACCGAAAAGACGGAACTGGACCAGGCTTTCACGTCATTGGGCGCCGACGCGGAACTCGATCAGGTCATCTTTGATGGCTCCTCGTTCGGCACCGCCGCCCCCGCCGGAAGCGATGAGGAGGCCGACTACCTCGGCATCCCCGGGTTGCTCGACGCCGAGCAGATGCGCGCCCTGCTGCACCGCCGCCAAGACGAGCAGCTGCAGAAGCGGGCGGCCGCCACTCAGGGCGCGCCGACGGTGACCTCGGTGACCATGCACGGCCAGCTGCGCGAACTGCGCAGCGAACTCAACACGCTGGTGTCGATAGCCCACCACCGCACCGGAAAACCGCACGGGTGGATCCACAACGAGTTGCGCCGCCGCTGCGGAGGGCCGCCGATAGCCGCCGCGACTCGCGAGCAGCTCAAGGCACGCATTGTTGCTTTGCGACAGCTGAATTCGGAACGCTCGTGAGTACGGACTAGAGGACTGCCACTTCCCCAGGAGGGCCCAAAACGGCCAATAGGTGTTTTTCGACCCCAGCTCGCGCGGTTTCGTCACGGTTTGGCACGATCGCAGCGGCTTCGGTCGGCAGCACTATGCAGAACACATCGGCGGCCGTCGATCCAAACGTGTTGACCTTCGCCCAGACGATATCTGCTCCTGCGCGTTCCAGCGCCCGGGTCAGCAGCGCAAGCAAGCCGGGCCGATCCATCGCGCGCACTTCGACGACCAGCTGGCCTTCGGCGGCGGTATCGAGCCACACAATGCGGGGCGGGGCGGTGGAACGCGTGACGGGCACCCCCGCCAGCACCTCGCCCGCCCGTGCCGACGCCGAGCTGGCTGCCTCGCTGTCACGTTTCTCCACCACGGCGAGCACATCGATGTCCCCGGCGAGGGCACCGACGAATTGCTGACGCAGCAGTTCGGCCGCGGCCGGGGACCCGAAGTGGGGTGACACCACGAATTCGGTTATCGCGACACCTTCGTGGCTGTTCACCGTCGCCGAATGGACACCCAGCGAGTTCAGCGCCAGCACGGCAGCGGCTTTCGACATCAATCCCCGCTGGTCAGGTGCGACCATCACGACGTGATAGGCGCGCGATCCGTCAGCCGGCCTGATCTCCACGTGCACACCGTGGTCAGCCGCGAGTGAAAGATAGTGGGGCGCGGTCGGTTCGGCCTGTGGGAGCGGCTCACCTGCCATCGCCATCCGGCAGCGATTCACCAGATCCTCGATCAGCAAGGCCTTCCATTCGCTCCAAACCCCGGGACCGGTGGCTTTCGAGTCCGCCTCCGTCAGCGCATGCAGCACATCGAGCAGTTGCGGATCCCCGCCGAGTGCTTCCGATACGCCTTCAATGGTTCTGGGGTCGTTCAGGTCGCTTCGGGTAGCCACGATCGGCAGTAGCAGATGGTGGCGAACCAGCTTCGAGAGCAACTCGACGTCCGGGGGCGAGACCCCGAGCCGGGCGCCGATCCCCAGCGTCATCTCGGCCCCGAGCACACTGTGATCGACACCCCGGCCCTTACCGATGTCGTGCAGCAGCGCGCCAAGAGCAAGCAAATCGGGTCGCGCCACGCGGGTGGACAGCGGAGCCGCGCGGACGGCGCACTCGACCACATGACGGTCAACTGTCCACTTGTGCGCGACGTCGCGGGGCGGAAGATCGCGAATCGCACCCCATTCCGGCAACAACCGATCCCATACCCCGGTGCGGTCCAGCGCTTCGATTGTCGCCACCGTGGTGGGACCGGCGGAAAGCACAACCAGCAGGTCGTCTAATGCCTCGCGCGGCCAGGGAGTCGGCATCTCGGGCGCGCTGGCCACCAAGCGATTCAGCGTAGCGGCGCCGATGGGCAATCCGGTATCGGCCGACGCGGCCGCCACCCTTAGCACCAGACCGGGGTCTGATTCGGGTTGGGCATCCCGGGCGAGCACGATTTCGCCCGCGTACTCGACCACGCCCTCGTCCAGTGGTCGCCGTTTCGGCCGCCGCACCAAAACCGACACACCACGCCGTGGCAGCGCGTTCTCAGCGGTGCGCAACCCACTTTCCGCGTGGTAGGCAATGGTGCGACCGGCGCTGGAAAGCTTGCGAGCCAAGTCGAACCGATCACCGATGTGCAAAGCGGCGCTGATCTCATCCGCGAACTGGGCCAGCAGCTGATCGCGGCCGCGGCCAGACACCCGGTGCAGCTCGGTGCGCACATCGAGCAGCGTCAGATAGGCATCATCCAGTGAACCTCCCGGCGATTCAGGGCGGCCCATACCGTGGCGGTCGATGAGCTGGGCGACTCCCAGTGCGTCAAGTAACTGGACGTCGCGAAGGCCGCCGCGACCTGATTTCAGATCGGGCTCGGCTCGTTGCGATATTCGGCCACAACGCTGCCAACGGGCATCTGTTATTTCGACGAGCTCGCGCATTCGAGAACGAATTGCGCTGCGCCACTGTCTTCTTGCACCGGCAATCAGTTCCTCGGACAGTCGGGCATCGCCGACTATGTGGCGAGCATCCAACATGCCCAGAGCCGCGATCATATCGGTATTGGCGACCCCGAGCGCCCCGGAGACAGTTCGCACGCTGTGGTCAAGCCGAACGTTGGCATCCCACAACGGATACCACAGTTTATCGGCCACCCGCCGCAGCACATCGGCAGATTTGTTGTCGTGCAACAGCATCAGGTCCAGATCGGAGTAGGGCAGCAGCTCGTAGCGGCCGATTCCGCCGATCCCGACAATCGCGAAGCCACTGGTATCGGTGATCCCGATCTCGGCCGCCTTGGCGGTCAGCCACGACTCGTGCAGATCCAGCCACGCGTGGCGCAGCTCGGCCGCATGCAGCTGAATGCCATCTGACAGCAGATTGCGCCGTGCGGCAGCCAAATCGCCTGCCCCGCAAGCGCTTTCTGTTTCCGTGTCGTCGGGTTTAGACGCCCCGGACGGGTCGGACCGATTCGGATTCATACCCTCCCGGCCCGCCCGGGTCGGATCAGCAATTTTCGATCAATGTCACAGAGCATCGGTTCCGCGTTCACCAGTGCGCACTCGCACAATGGTTTCCACGGGACTGACCCAGACTTTGCCGTCACCGATCTTGCCGGTGCGCGCCGACCGGACAATGCTGTCCACGACCTTGTCGACAATGGAATCGTCGACGACGACCTCGATCCGAACCTTCGGCACGAAGTCGACCGAGTATTCGGCACCTCGGTAAACCTCGGTGTGGCCCTTCTGCCGTCCGTAGCCCTGAATCTCGCTGACCGTCATCCCCAAGATCCCCGCCTCTTCGAGGCTGGTCTTGACATCGTCGAGGGTGAACGGCTTTACGATCGCGGTGACCAGCTTCATCTCTGCTCTGCCTCCACTTTCTCGCCCACAGTTTCCTCCAGGCCATTACGGGTGTCCTCCACCTCGGCCCGAGGCGGAAGTACCGAACCAGTGACTACTGCGAAATCGTAACCGCTCTCCGCGTGCTCAGACTCATCGATACCTGCTGCTTCTGCCTCAGGACTCAGACGCAGCCCGATGGTGTATTTCAGGATCAAAGCCAGGATAAGCGTGACGACGCCGGAATAGATGAGAACGCTGAACGCGCCGACCGCTTGCCGTTCCAGTTGATCCCAGCCGCCGCCGTAGAACAACCCCTTTGATACCCCAGCCACGCCATTAATTGCCACGCTCTCCGGGGCCGCGAGCAGACCCACCAGCAGCGTGCCCGCCAGACCGCCGAAAAGGTGCACCCCGACCACGTCGAGCGAGTCATCGAAGCCGAGCCTGAACTTCAGCCCGCACGCCAGCGCGCACACCACGCCGGCGATCAAGCCGATCGCCAGCGCGCCCAGCGCGTTGACCGACGAGCACGACGGTGTGATGGCGACCAGACCGGCCACGATGCCCGACGCCGCACCCAGCGTCGTCGCCTTGCCGTCGCGGATGCGTTCGGTGAGCATCCAGCCCAGCATGGCGGTGCCGGTCGCGATCGTGGTGGTCATGAACGTCGACCCGGCCGCGCCGTTGGCGCTGGTCGCCGATCCGGCGTTGAACCCGTACCAGCCGAACCACAGCAAGCCCGCACCGAGCATCACGAAGGGCAGGTTATGCGGCCGGAACAGCGTCGTGGGCCAGCCACGCCGCTTGCCCAGCACGATCGCCAGCACCAGGCCGGCCACACCGGAGTTGATGTGGACCGCGGTGCCGCCGGCGAAGTCGATCGCATGCAGCTTGTTGGCGATCCAGCCG
>DASXMA010000321.1:0-7762 GCA_036495965.1 Mycobacterium sp. | reverse complement strand
GGATCCGCACGTCTTCTGCCTGGTGAAATCCGCATGAGCGAGCATCGGGCGGAAGAACCCTTCGTCGAGAGACGCCCCTTCTTCCCGAGAATGGTGCGTGCCCTGGCGATACCGATCATCGTCTTTTGGGGGCTTTTGGCGATCGCGACGAACACCTTCATGCCGAAGGTTGAGGACGTCGCCGAGGAGCTGGCGGGGCCGATGGTGCCGCACTACGCGCCGTCGCAGCGGGCGCTGCTGGCCATCGGTGCGAAGTTCCACGAGTCCAATTCGACCAGCTTCACCATGGTCGTGCTGGAAGCCGACCGACCGTTGGGCCCGCCCGGCGACGTGAACCATCGGTACTACGACGACTTGATGCGCCGGTTGAAGCAAGACCCCAAGCATGTCCAGTACGTCATGGATCTGTGGGGGAAGCCGATCACCGCGGCCGGGGTGCAGAGCCTCGACGGCAAGGCCACCTACGTGCTGGTGCGTACCGCGGGCGATATCGGCACGATACAAGGGAATGACTCCGTTAAGGCCGTTCGGAATATCGTCGCGAAGGACCCGCCGCCGCCCGGGCTCAAGGTCTATGTCAGCGGCGCGGCTCCGCTGGCCACAGACGAACTGGATATTGCCAATTCGAGCTTGAACGACATCACGATCGTGACGATCATCCTGATCTTTGTGATGTTGTTTTTGGTGTATCGCTCGGTTTCTACCCTGGCGGTTCCCATGTACGGCGTTCTGTTCGAACTGCTGGTCGCGAAGGGAGTCGTTTCAACACTGGGGACTCTCGGGTACCTCGAGCTCTCGTCATTCGCGGTGAACATCGTCGTCGCGCTGACCCTGGGAGCGGGGACGGATTACGGCATCTTCTTGATGGGCCGCTATCACGAGGCGCGACGAGCCGGTGAAAGCAGGGAGGAGGCGTTTTACACCGCCTATCGGGGGGTCACGCCCGTCATCCTTGGCTCGGGGCTGACGATCGCGGGGGCGTGTTACTGCTTGACTTTCGCCCGACTCAACTACTTCCACACCATGGGGCCCGCCGTTGCCATCACCATGCTCTTTACCATCGCCGCCGCGCTGACGCTGGGCCCGGCCCTGTTGACGTTGGGCAGCCTTTTCGGGCTCATGGACCCGAGAGGGACAGCCAAGGGGCTGCTTTATCGGCGGATCGGGACGAGCGTGGTGCGCTGGCCGGTGCCGATTCTGGCGGCCAGCGCCGCCGCCGTCATGCTGGGGGCGATCTTCGTGCCGTCGTATCGGGTGAACTACGACGACCGTCAATACCAGCCCCGCAATACGGCTTCCAACCAGGGTTTCGAGGCGGCGGATCGGCACTTCTCGAAGAGCAAACTGTTCTCCGAGATGCTGATGGTCGAGACGGATCATGACATGCGAAACTCGGCCGATTTCATCTCGCTGGACCGGGTGGCCAGGGCTCTCATTCGCCTTCCCGGCGTCGCGGAGGTGCAAAGCATCACCAGGCCGATGGGCCGGGCATTGGAACATGCCACCCTGCCGTACTTGTGGACCACGTCAGGCAGCGGCAGCGGTCAACAGAACCCGTTCAACATGCAGCAAAACGCCAATACCAACCAGCAGGCACAGGTCAACGCGGACACTGTCAAGGTCTTGCGGAAAGAGATCGACTATTTCCAAAGCACGTCGGATGAGCTGCACCAGACGGTTCTCACCATCGAGGATCTGGAAAAGGTCACCCATGAGATGAATGAGGAAATCTCAAATCTCGACGATTTCTTCCGGCCGGTCAAGAGCTATTTCTATTGGGAGAAGCATTGTTTCGACGTTCCCATGTGCTGGGCATTTCGATCGCTATTCGATACGCTCGACAACATCGACAAGTTGGCCGATGATATCACGGAGGCCAGAACCTCCCTCGTGGAAATAGACAAGCTCTTGCCGCAAATAATAACGCAGCTGAAGCTCACGGCCGATGACACCGAGCAAATCACGGGTCTTTTAAACAGCACCTACGGCCAGTCGGCCCTGCAGACCAAACAGACCGACCAGACATTCTTCGACCAGGTCAATGTGGGCCTCGACTTCGACCAGTCCAAGAGCGATGACTTCTTCTACATCCCCCATGAAGGTTTCGACAACGAAGACGTCAAGACTGGTATGCAGCTCCTGATGTCGCCGGACGGCAAGGCTGCCCGGTTCATCGTCACCCACGAGGGGGACGCCATGGGCCCCGAAGGCGTGCAGCATGTCAACGCGTTCCCCGACGCGATAACCACGATCTTGAAAGAGACCTCGTTGGCCGGCGCGAAAGTTTATATCGGCGGCACGGGAGCGACCGATAAGGACATCAAGGAATACAGCGCATCCGATCTGGCTATCGTGGCGGTCGCCGCCTTCGTGCTGATCTTCTTGATCATGTTGTTCATCACGCGAAGTCTGATGGCCGCCTTGGTCATCCCCGGCACGGTGGCCTTCTCCTACGCCGGGGCGTTCGGGCTCTCCGTGCTCCTCTGGCAGCACCTCATCGGCCTGCACCTGCACTGGTTGATATTGCCGCTCACGTTCATCATCCTGGTGGCGGTGGGTTCGGACTATAACCTACTGTTGATCGCCCGAGTCAAAGAGGAGCTCCACGCCGGGTTGCACACCGGTCTCATTCGCGCGCTCGGAAGCACGGGTGGTGTGGTGACGTCCGCGGGTTTGGTGTTCGCGTTCACCATGCTGGCGATGCTTTCCAGCGAGCTTAGAACTATCGGTCAGATAGGTTCCACCGTGTGCATCGGCCTGCTGCTCGACACGCTGATCGTGCGTTCGTTCGTCGTGCCGTGCGTCCTCAGCATCCTCGGGAAGTGGTTCTGGTGGCCAACACTGGTGCGTTCCCGTCCGCTACCCCCGCAATAAGGGCGTTATCGAGACTCCCATGTCCGGAGGCAGGCTCGGGTTCGCTGTCCTGCCTCGGCCGACGGGTCGAAGGGAATGCCGACGAATTCGTCCACGCCGGCATCGCGTAGCTCGTCGAGTTGCTGCGAAACGTTGGACTCGTCGCCGATGAGGGCGGCGTCTTCCGGGCCGGAGAAGCCCTCCCTGTCAAGCATCGCGCGATACGACGGCAGGTGGCCATACATCGCGAATTGCTGGGCGGCCAGCGATCGGACCTTCGCGACGTCGTCGGTCACGGCGACCGGCAGCGCGGCGGCCACCGCGACTGACCCGTCGCCGCGGCCCGCGTCGGCGGCCGCGCCGCGGAGTGTGGGTCCTACGTGTTCGCGCAGCGTTTTGGGGCCCGTCATCCACGTTACGGTTCCCGCGGTGCGCCGACCGGCGTCAAGGCACGTTGCGCAAGCAGCGTCGGATGCTGGTTTTGGATCTGCACCACGCCACTGGCCACTTCGATACCGGGAACTGCAGGTAATGCGGCGGCCAAGACCGTCAGCAGGTCGACGTCGTCAGGCAGCTGAGTGATCCACAGCCAAGCGAAACCTTCGTCTCACGCTTGCGTCAAGTCGCGGACACGGGATTCGACCGGCGACCCGTTGTTGAGGCCGGTTATCAGGCTTATTCGCATGCATCGACCTTCCGCCGTAGATGGATGCACCGTATGCCACGGCATTCAATGTCCCTCGGACGAAGGCTGACGGTCGTCACCATTGAGCGTGCTTGAGGCTCGAGGCCGCTGTCGAGATCGAGATCGGCGCTGCGGGTTGCGACTGCGGCGACCGTAGCTACACACCCGTCAGGCTGCCGATGCGAGTTCGATCATCCGCAACGCGGCGTAGGGAACCCAGGTAGGAGTATTTTTAATTGGTAGGTCCCTAACATGTCCGACCAGGTGTGGTGCGGGAAAGGCCAGTGGGCGAGATGGCGTTCGAGCGTTACCGGCTGCCGATGCTGATCGGCCAGGGCGGAATGGGCAAGGTTATCGCGGCGGCGGCAGCCGCCATAGCGCTCGCACCGTTCTCGGTGCTAGCCGCCACACCCGGTGTGGCACAGGCGGAGGTGGTGGCCGCTTACGCGGAGCCCATCCCACAGGCCCCACCCTGGTGGCACTCGGCGCTCCACTACGGGGTGTTGGTGATAGCAGTGTGCTTTGTCGCCTGGTTGATCCATCGTTCAAAAATATGGAGCGCGCCCCTGACGGCTAGCGCACTGTGGCCGCCCCGGCGAGGTTTCGGCCGGGATGGGTTCGCAGGTGTGCTAATGGCGCGAAAAAGAATGGCGCTGGTCGAGGCGGGCTATAGATGTGCCATCCCCACCTGTCGGCACCCAACGCACGAGATAGCTCACATCCTGCCTGAGTCACAGGGCCATGACGACTCGTTCGCGAACCTCATCGCGTTATGCCCGAAATGCCAAAACCAAGAAATCGATCGGCAGTCGATCCGCGGGTATAAGCGCAATCTCGCGATCTTGAACAGTCGCTACTCTGATTTCGAGCGCCGGGTGTTCGATCAGATTGCCGAGACCGAACAGAGATCCTTCATTGTCGAGGCGGGCTTCGAGATCCTCCTCGCGCATGCGGTCAACGACGGGCTTTTGAAACGAGTTGAACCAACGCCCGCAATGATCCAACGGGGTGAGCCAACCCAGCACAAGTACGAGGTCACCGATGAAGGCCTGGCCTTCATTAACCGATACGTATGTGGTGGAGACATATCGGAGGTCCCGTGTTGAAAACAACGCATTTCGCGAATTCGTGCGTTTCTGAAATCTGTTGTCTCGCAACAAATTTGCTAGTCTTCAAAATTTCAAAGCCCGCGTGCGAAAAAGTCGTGACCCAGTTTCGTGGCGCTGCTAAACCACCTCTCGCTCCGATTTTCGGGAGAGGTGGGTTGCGTTGCGCTCCAACGATTTTCGGATGACTACTGATCGTGGAAGTTGACGTGTTGCAATGGGATCTCGCCGTTACATCGTCCGCACGACACGAATTAAATGCGCGTACGCAATTAGCGGTGAGTCGCTAGTTCAATCCCAGTATCGCGCACCAACGTTTATACAGCTCAGATGAGGTATCTAGGCTAGCTCAACAAATCGCCAAGACGATACCAGGACAATTGGGCAGACAATTGGTCTGAGATACAGGTTGTGGTCCGACGCCGAACGATTCTTAGCGGTGCCTCAGCCGGTGGTGTGGACGATCAGCACGTCGGTCTTGGACCTGCGGGAGACTTCGGATGGGACTGATCCCAGCAGCCGCCCGGCGACGCTGCTGAGCCCGACGTTGCCGACGACCAGCAGGTCGGCATGGACCTCCTCGGCCAGGTGCACCAGCGCGTTGATGGGGGCACCGACGATCGCCTTTTCCTCCACGTTCTTTGCCCCGGCTTGGTGCGCCCGCTCCCTAGCGTTCTGCAGGATCCCGTAGAAGGGGGCCTCGCCCACCAACCGGTAGTCCTGGCCGTGGGTGCTCCCCGGCGGGATGGCGTAGCGGCCCTTTTCCTCGGGGACGGGGAGATGCGCCGTCGCAACGATCAATTTCGCGCCGTGATCCGCAGCGATCGCGGCTGCGCGGTCCACCGCACGCAGCGACGAGTCCGAGCCATCCGTGCCGACCACAACCGTCTGATAGGCGCTCATTTCCCCAGTCTAAGGCCCACGGCGGCTCATTAGAGTGCAAACCGATGTGGAGCCGGTCCCCCGCCAGAGGTATCCACATGCCTTCAGACGATCTTTAGTAGCCGCTAGCGTTCCTTCACCGAGCAGAGTATGCTCCTTCAAATAGTGAACGTAACCGTTTACAATCTAGCAAAGGACCCAACCCACCATGTACACCGCACCATCGCCCTTTGACGAGCTCACTACACATCGGTTGGAAAGGCCGCTCGAGGAGTTGGTCCGGGCGCCGGTGGTGGCGCGAATGCGACGACTGCGCTTGGCGCTGATGGTAGGCGGCGCGATCGGGCTGATCCCGTGGATCGTGTTCTTGGTGATCACCCTGCCGGCGAACTACGTCGCGCTGGGATTAGATGTCTTGCTTGTCGCATTCATGGTCACAACCGCGGTGCTCGTTTTCCTTCGTCGGCAGTTGGTGCCGCTGACCGCGTTCACGACCGCTGTGTTGCTGATCTGCGATGCGTGCTTCGACGTGATGATGGCCGGCCCGCACGACCTGTGGGTATCCGCGCTGACGGCGACGCTCGTCGAACTGCCGCTGGCGGTCATCCTGATCACCACCGCGCTGCGCATTTTGCGGCTGACCGTGACGCCGGTTGTGGCTGCTCGATCCCGGGATGCCACCTTGGCGGTTGCCTCTGCTGCCGTAGGTCACGCCTCCCCCCGCTGGCCTATCCCGAACAACGCCTGATCGGCGATTTAATGGAAGCCGCCCCGGGTGAGTGAATTGAACTTCGCCGAACGAGCGTAGACGCAGATCGACCATCCGCGACATCAAGACTATCGACTCCGAGCTGCGATTGGTGGCGGCTCTTCGCCGTGCGGCTCGGGAGTCGGGTGGGCCGCTGCTATCGATAGACGTGGCGGATGCGCTGCTGGATGAACGCCGCGAGGCGACCGAGCGCGTGCTCGATTGGCGGTGTGCCACTGGTCAATCCCAGCGCACCAGAGTCATTGCAGGTCAAGGCACGTTTTCGAGGGCATCAATTGAGGTCGTCGACTACCCGTGGATTCGCCGATTTCGGCCGCGAAACGCGCTTCCTGGGAGTGGGTCCAACCTCGCTGCGATGATTTAGCGTCCGTCTGCTGATCTGTATATGTGAACCCGAGGTGCTCGAGGGTTAGGGCTAACGGATGCGCCGTTTATCCCGGCAGGATTCGAGAATCGACAGGGGATTGTCATGGACGTGTTACTAAACGGATTGGGTCAGCTGGAATCACCACGATGGCACGACGGCAAACTGTGGTACGCGGACTGGACCGCTGGGGCCATCCGGACCCTCAGCGGCGCGCGGACCACCGAGGTCAAGATCGAACATCGCTCACTGCCGCTCTGCTTCGACTTTCTTCCCGACGGGACGTTGGTTATCGCGTCGGGACCAGAGCGGGCCATCCTGAAGGCGTCCCCGGGGGGTGCGCTGATTCGATACGCGAACTTGTCGGGGTTGTCGCCCTATGGCAGCAACGACATCGTCGCGGACGGTCGAGGCAACATCTACGTCAACAACGTCAACTTCGACTTCGCCGCCGGACCGCCCGAAGGTGAGCCTGCTCCCGGGTTCGTTGCCCTGGTCACCCCGGACGGTGAAGCACGCAGCGTGGCCCGGGATCTGTCCTTCCCGAACGGGATGGCAGTGACGGCGGACAACTCGACCCTCGTCGTCGCCGAGTCATACCGCCACCGGCTCACCGCGTTCGACATCGGCGCAGACGGCTCACTGGCGAATCGGCGCGTCTGGGCGGAGGTCGGGCACCACTCGCCAGACGGCATCTGCCTCGACGCTGAAGGGTCGGTCTGGTATGCCGATGTTGGCGATCGCTGTTGCGTGCGCGTCGGCGAAGGTGGCGAGGTACTCGATCGAGTGCAACTCGACCGCGGCGCGTTCGCCTGCATGCTCGGCGGCGATGACCGCTCGACCCTGTTTGTGTGCGCCGCACAGTGGCCCGGAGTGCAGCATTTCAAGGATCAAACCGCCTGGGACGGCACCGTTTTCAGCGCGCCCGCCCCGGTAGCCGGAGCGGGCTGGCCGGGTGATTAGGAACCAGGCGATTCCATTCCTCGATGTGCGCATGAAACCGGGGACGGTTCATTAGTGCGCACGTTTGCAGCGCCAGGCGAAGCGACAGATCAGCGACCTGCAATCAAGGCAACACCAAAATCGTGGCCCAAGTCAGGAAT
>DASXMA010000320.1:0-4330 GCA_036495965.1 Mycobacterium sp. | reverse complement strand
TCATTCGTGTTCAACAACTTCTCGAATCCCGTGCACTTGTTCTGCAATGCGATCGGTGCCCTGGAAAACGTCACCGCGTCCGAAACGGGGAAACTGTGCGCGGAGTATCTCGGCCCCGCCTTGCGGCTGTTCAACTTCGGTTACCTGCCGGTTCCGCTCAACCCTTATCTGGCGAAATCGGCCAGCCCCGAGAACATCCGCTACTCCGAGCCGGGACTGGCACCCGGCGGCGCGGGCCCAAAGCCCGGACCACCGGAGATGCCACCCGCAATTTCGGCGTACACCGGTCAAAACGGCGATGTGCCTCCGCCGGCCGGCTACGGCCAGCCGCCCGCAGTCGGGCCGGGTCCGTCCGCTCCTGATCATCTGCCCGCGACGCCCTCGCCTGCGCTGTACCCGGGAGCGCCGATACCGCTAGCACCGCAGAGCTGGCAGGACATGGTGTTGCCCGCCGGACCGCCGCCTGCGCCTGTCGATCCGCAGGCCACACCACCGCCGCCTGCTGCAGGGACACCGGGATCATGAGCGGGCGAACCAGTGTCCTGCGCCGTCTGCTGGCCGTAGCCAGCTGTGTCACGGTGACCGCGACGGGATGTGCGTTCCACGGTCTGAATTCGCTGCCATTGCCTGGCGCGGTGGGCCGCGGCCCGGGTGCGGCAATCTACCATCTCCAAATCGCCAATGTCGCTACGCTGGAATCGAATTCACCAGTGATGATCAACGACGTGGTGGTTGGCAGCGTCGGCAAGATGACCGTCAAAGACTGGCATGCCGACGTGGAACTGTCCGTGCGGCCAGGCACGGTGGTACCCGCCAACGCGGTAGCCAGTGTCGGGCAAACAAGCCTGCTGGGATCCATGCATGTGGAACTCAATCCACCGCTGGGCCAGCGGGCGAACGGACGGCTGACCCCAGGTGCCACCATCCCGCTCAACAAATCGTCGACCTACCCGTCGACCGAACAGACCCTGTCCTCCCTGTCGGTCGTCCTCAACGCGGGGGGACTGGGACAAATCGGGGACATCATTCACAATTTCAACGCCGCCTTGTCCGGGCACGAACCCCAGCTGCGCGATCTGCTCACCCGCCTGGACACCTTCGCGGGCACATTCGATAACCAGCGCGACGACATCATCGCCACTATCGAGGCGTTGGATAGGTTCGCCGGCCAGTTCGCCGAACATACCGACGTCATCACCTCAGCGCTCCACAACATACCGCCCGCCCTGGATGTCCTCGCCCGAGAACGCCCTCGCATCACCACCGCACTGACCAAGCTCGGGGCCTTTAGCGACATCGCCACTAGGTTCGTCAACGATTCACAGGGCGACCTGGTCAAAAACCTGCACAACCTCGCCCCGACGATCAGCGCGCTCGCCGACCTTGGCCCCGACCTCGACACCATCCTGGCGTACGCGACTACGTTCCCGTTTAGTCAAAACTTCATTGACCGCGGCGTCAAAGGCGATTACGTGAACGTGTTCGCAGTCGTTGACTTAACCATTCCCCGGCTCAAGCGAACGTTGCTGCTCGGCACCCGCTGGGGGCAGGAGGGCGCACAACTGGTGCCCGCGCCGGGCGACCCCTGGTATCAGCGCTACACGCTGGATCCCCTCGGTGCCGGCGTGGCGCCGCCACCGCCACCCGCCGCGCCCGCGCCACCCGGCGTCGTGCCGACGCCGGCCGAAGCGCCGCCACCTGCTACCGACGGGCCGCCAAACCAGGAGCCCGAAACACCGGCCACCACCGCGCCCCCGGAGGCGGCCACACCGCCACCCGCGAGCCGATAATGCTGACCCGTTTCGTTCGAATCCAGCTGATCATCTTCACGATCGCGTCGATTATCGCTGTGACCACAATGGTCATCACTTACATCCAGGCACCGACATTGCTCGGCATAGGCCGGATCACCGTGAAACTGGAACTGCCCAACTCCGGTGGCCTATACCGGTTTGCCAACGTCACCCTTCGGGGCGTGCAGGTGGGCAAGGTGACCGGCGTCGACTTCACGCGCGCCGGCGCGGAAGCGACCCTGTCTCTTGACAACTCGCCAAAGATTCCGGCAAACCTGCAAGCCCAGGTGCGCAGCGTCTCAGCAGTAGGCGAACAGTACGTGGACCTGCTCCCGCGTGCCGCCTCGCCGCCCTATCTACACGACGGGTCGGTGATCGCCGCGAAAGACACCGCCGTCCCCCAGGCGGTGGGGCCCATGCTGGATCAGGTCAGCGCTCTGGTAGAAAGCATTCCCAAAGACAAGCTCAGCGCATTGCTCGACGAATCGTTCAAGGGCCTCAACGGCGCCGGCTACGACTTCGGCTCGCTGATTGACTCGACGTCCACGATCGCCGGCGACCTCAACGCGGTCGCCGACCGCGCCCGGACCCTCATCGACGACAGCGGGCCGCTGCTGGACTCGCAAGCCCAGACCGCCGATGCGCTCCGGATCTGGGCGCGCGGTCTGGCTGGAGTCACCCAGCAGGTGGCAACGGACGACCCCCAGATACGCAACTTGCTCAAAACGGGGCCCGGCTTCGCGCAAGAGGTGGCCCGCCTACTCGAACAGGTCAAACCCACATTGCCAGTGTTGCTCGCCAATCTCACCACCATCGGCCAGGTCGGCGTTACATATAACCCTTCGCTTCAGCAGCTACTGGTGTTGCTCCCGCCCTACGTTGCCGCCCTCCAGTCCTACGGCTCGCCCCACAACAACGCGACTGGCTCTCCCGTAGCCGAGTTCTCCGCGATCAACGGGGACCCGATAGGCTGCACGGTCGGCTTCCTACCGCCGTCGCAGTGGCGTTCGCCGGCCGACACCACAACCATCGACACCCCTGACGACCTCTATTGCAAACTCCCTCAGGATTCACCGATCTCGGTGCGCGGTGCCCGCAACTATCCCTGCATGGGGCATCCCGGAAAACGCGCACCAACCGTGCAGATATGCGATAGCGATAAACCCTACGGGCCGCTGGCCATGCGCCAGCATTTCGCCGGCCCCTACCCACTGGATCCCAATCTGATCTCCCAGGGCATCCCGCCCGATGACCGGATCACTTTCAGCGACCACGAATACGGCCCGGTTGAGGGAACGCCACTGCCGCCGGGATCACCGGGAGCCGCACCGCCACCGGCGGCGCTTATGGCGCCACAGTCGGGTGACATCCCGTCCATTGCGCCCCTGGATCGTCCAGATCTTCCGTCACCGCCGGGCGAATTTGGCGGCGCTCCCTCCCCGTCGGCGGGCACGCCCCCAATCCCGTCGCAGATTCCACCGCCGCCTGCTGGGCAAACGCGCGACGGGCAGCCAGCAGCTCCGAGTTCGTTCCACGCCAACCCTTCACGGCCTGGCCCCTCGGTCGCTGTCGCACAGTACGATCCAGGCGCCGGTCAATATGTCGCCCCGAACGGTCAGCTCTACGCGCAATCAAACCTCGCGGCAACAGGGGTCCCGAAGACCTGGAAAGACCTCGTTCTCACCCAGCGCTGATTTCCAATCGGGTCGGTAATGCCCGGTCACCGCAAAAATCCTTGAGCTGCTTTTAACTTGGACAGCGAATCGCCTTCGAAGCCCTGCGCCGCGGAGCCCTGGGCCTCCCAGTGGCATACCGGTCGGCGATACGCAGGGGCGAGATCTGACTGTTGTCGATCATGCGCAGCTCGGCGTTCATGCGCTCCTGCTCGGCCCAGATTTCAACGACATGAGGAGCGGGGGTGGTACGGATCTGCTGCCGTTGGGCATTGGAACAGGCGCATGTAATGGACCACTGCTTGTACCGGGTCGCATACCCGCACCGTGGGCAGGGGGAGTGAAGGTGGGGAAGACTATTACCCCTGACGCTCAGCATCGCACACTTGTCCTGCTCCTCGCCTACACCGGAATCCGGTGGGGTGAAGCGGTGGCCTTGCGGGTTAAGGACATCGAGTTCCTACGACGGCGACTCTCGATATCGGAGAACGCCCTACAACTCGGCGTCACTCACGCCGTGGGACCGACCAAAGGTCGCAAAGACCGCTCAGTCCACCTTGGATACCTACAGCGACCTCTTCGACGACGATCTCGACGCGGTCGCCACGATTCTGGATCACCGGTATTCACCCGAGGTTGTGGCCAAAATGTGGCCACACGGCGTGCAGGCACAACCCTAGCAAACAGCGAAATGTACTCCAACCTGCGATTTCTCGCCGCTGGCTTTGGCGGTGGCGGAGGGATTTGAACCCTCGGACGGTGTTAGCCGTCACACGCTTTCGAGGCGTGCTCCTTAGGCCGCTCGGACACGCCACCGCCGAGCAGCTTACCGAACCGTCCGCCGCTCACCCCAATCGCTGGCGG
>DASXMA010000319.1:0-11062 GCA_036495965.1 Mycobacterium sp. | reverse complement strand
GGGTCGACCTCCTGCAGGCGCAACCACACGCCTGGGTCACTGAACGAGTTCGACCCGGCCAGTTCGCGGCCCAGCTGCAACCATTGCGGAGCCGCCCAGGTGCGCGCATGAACGCCGTTGGTGATCGACCCGATGGGTACCTCGCCGCGGTCGAATCCGGGCCAGAGCTCGTTGAACATGGCCCGACTCACCTGACCATGCAGCAACGAGACACCGTTGGCGCGTTGGGCCAGCCGCAGACCCATGTGGGCCATGTTGAACTTTTCCGGATCGTCCTCCGCGCCGAGCGCGACGATCCGGGCGGTCGGCACGCCAGGCAGCAACACAGGCGCGCTGGCCCCTCGATTCTTGTCATCGAGGTGGTCGTCGAAGTAGAGCCGCACCATCTCGACCGGGAAGCGGTCGATGCCGGCGGGCACCGGGGTGTGCGTGGTGAACACGGTGCTGGACCGCACGACCGCCAACGCGGTGTCGAAATCCAATCCCGATTCGGTGATCAGCTCGCGGATGCGTTCGGCTCCGAGGAATCCGGCGTGCCCCTCGTTCATGTGAAATACCTCGGGCGCGGGCAGCCCTTCGATGGCGGTGAAGGCGCGGATCGCGCGAACCCCGCCGATGCCGGCCAGGATCTCTTGGGTCATCCGGTGTTCTTGATCGCCGCCATAGAGGCGATCGGTCACACCGCGCAGTTCATGCTCGTTCTCAGGGACGTCGGAATCCAGCAACAGCAGCGGCACCCGACCCACCTGCGCGACCCAGATCCGGGCGCGCAGCTGCGCGGAGTCGGGCAGGCTCAGCTCGACCAGCACGGGATCACCGGTGGCGTCGGTCAGCAGCCGCAACGGGAGCCCCTGTGGGTCTAGCGACGGGTAGGTCTCGTTCTGCCAGCCGTCTGCTGTCAGCGACTGCCGGAAGTAGCCGGAGCGGTAGTAGAGGCCCACCGCGATCAGCGGCACGCCGAGATCCGAGGCTGACTTCAGGTGGTCACCGGCAAGGATGCCCAGGCCGCCCGAGTAATTGGGCAGCACCTCGGCAACGCCGAATTCCATCGAGAAGTACGCGATGGCCGTCGGCATCGCTCGGCCGTTTTCCAAGCCGGCCCGCTGCTGTTGCTGATACCAGAGTGGACGGCTGAGGTAGTCGTTCAGGTCGGCCGCCAGTTCGTCGAACCGGCGCAGGAAGCCTTCGTCGAGCGCCAACTCGTCGAGACGTGCCGGTTTCACCGCCCCCAGCAGCGCCACCGGGTCGCTGCCGCACCGCTCCCACAAGGTCGGATCGATGGTTGCGAAAAGATCCTGTGTCGGTTTGTTCCACGACCACCGCAGATTGTTCGACAGCTGGTCCAGCGCGGCAAGACGCTCGGGTAGGTGGGCACGGACGGTAAACCGGCGGAGGGCTTTCACGCGTCTCTACCTTACTGAGGATTCCCCCGCGCGCACGACGACGTCAGAGACCGCTTTTAGCCCGCGTGTGTGACCGGACACTAGGGTGGGTATCGGGTAGTTATCGGGGCCGCAAAGATGCTTCCCCACCAAAGAAAGTTCCCCCCGAGAGGAATTTCGCAAGACGTTAGGCATTCCGCGACGCAGCACTCCGCGGTTTGGCCGCACACAATCGGAACGGAGTGGTGGTGCCCGGTCGTGTCGAGATCGATAACGTCCAGCCCGTCGTTTCATGCGGCGCGTACCCCGCCAAAGCCGTGGTCGGTGAGATGGTCCCGGTCAGTGCGACGGTATGGCGGGAAGGCCACGAGGCCGTGGCAGCAACCCTGGTGGTGCGCTACCTGGGGCCGCGCTATCCGCAGGTGACGGAAATCCGCCGGATCAAGGCGGTCCAGGCCCCGGAAAGGCCGATATCGGCGCCCGACACCAAGGCGACCGAGCGGGTCAAGCCGCTCCTGCATCCCATGACGATGGGCCAGGAACCGTACGTTTTCCACGGTCAGTTCACCCCCGACCGGGTCGGCCTGTGGACCTTCCGCGTCGACGGGTGGGGAGACCCGATCCACACCTGGCGGCATGGGCTTCTTGCCAAACTGGACGCGGGCCAGGGCGAGACGGAACTGTCCAACGATCTCTTGATCGGTGCTGCGCTGTTCCAGCGTGCCGCGACCGGGGTGCCGCGCGCGGGGCGCGATCCGCTGCTTGCGGCCGCCAAGGCGTTGCGGACCCCTGGCGACCCGGTGACGCGCACCGCGCTGGCGCTGGCGCCCGAGATCGATGAACTTCTGACCAACTATCCGTTGCGCGACATCGTCACCCGGGGAGAGCAGTTCGGGATCTGGGTGGATCGGCCGCTGGCCCGCTTCGGCTCGTGGTACGAGATGTTTCCACGCTCAACGGGTGGGTGGGACGCCGACGGCAAGCCGGTGCATGGCACCTTCGACACGGCCGCCGCGGAGCTTCCGCGTATCGCCGAGATGGGTTTCGACGTCGTATACCTGCCACCGATCCACCCGATCGGCAAGGTACACCGCAAGGGCCGCAACAACTCCCCGGCCGCCGCTCCGACAGATGTGGGATCTCCGTGGGCGATTGGCAGCGATGAGGGCGGCCACGACGCCATTCACCCCCGCCTGGGCACCATCGACGACTTCGACGATTTCGTCGCCGCGGCGCGAGATCTGGGTATGGAGGTGGCCCTGGATCTGGCGCTGCAATGCGCACCGGACCATCCATGGGCCCGCGATCACCAGCAGTGGTTCACCGAATTGCCGGACGGCACGATCGCATACGCGGAAAACCCCCCGAAGAAATACCAAGACATCTATCCGGTCAACTTCGACAATGATCCCGCGGGTCTCTACGACGAGGTGCTGCGCGTTGTCCGGCACTGGATCGACCACGGCGTCAAGTTCTTTCGAGTCGACAACCCGCACACCAAGCCGCCCGACTTCTGGGCCTGGCTGATCGGTCAGGTCAAGGACACCGACCCCGACGTGCTGTTCCTCTCGGAGGCTTTCACGCCGCCGGCGCGCCAGTACGGGCTGGCCAAGCTCGGCTTCACGCAGTCCTACAGCTACTTCACCTGGCGCACAGCCAAGTGGGAGCTCACCGAATTCGGCAACGACATCGCCGCAACCGCCGACTTCCGCCGGCCGAACCTGTTCGTCAACACCCCCGACATCCTGCACGCCATCCTGCAGCACAACGGCCCTGGTATGTTCGCCGTCCGCGCGGTACTGGCGGCGACCATGAGTCCGGCCTGGGGCGTGTACTCCGGTTACGAGCTGTTCGAGCACCGCGCCGTGCGGGAAGGCAGCGAGGAGTACCTGGATTTGGAGAAGTACGAACTTCGTCCCCGCGACTACGCGGGCGCGCTCGCCGAAGGTAGATCACTTGAGCCGTTTATCAAGCAGCTCAACGCGATTCGTCGGCTACATCCGGCGCTGCAGCAGTTGCGCACCATCTATTTCCATGCCGTGGATAACGAAGCGCTAATGGCCTACAGCAAGTTCGACCCGGCCACCGGAGACTGCGTTTTGGTCGTGGTGACACTCAACGCGTTCGGGCCCGAGGAGGCGACGCTGTGGTTAGACATGGCCGCATTGGGTATGGAACCCTACGAACGGTTCTGGGTACGCGATGAGATAACTGGCCAGGAATTCCAATGGGGGCAAGCGAATTACATTCGTATCGACCCTGCTCAGGCGGTCGCGCACATTATCAATATGCCGCTCATACCGTACGAATCCCGAATCACGTTGCTACGCAGGAGGTGAGCGAACGTGAGCCGAGCTGACCAACTAGCCGGGGCGCACCTAGCGCCTGACTCTGCCGACCTGGCGCGTCTGGTGGCAGGTGCCCACCACAACCCGCACGGCATCCTGGGTGCCCACGAGTACGGCGATCACACCGTCATCCGGTCATTCCGCCCGCACGCGGCGGAAGTCGTCGCGATCGTCGGTGACGACCGGTTCCCGATGCAGCACATCGATTCAGGTTTGTTCGCCGTGGCGCTGCCGTTCGTCGACCTGATCGACTACCGACTGCAGATCGGCTACGACGGTTCCGACCGGTACACCATCGCGGACGCCTACCGATTCCTGCCCACGTTGGGGGAAGTCGACCTACATCTATTCGCCGAAGGCCGCCACGAGCGACTCTGGGAAGTCCTTGGTGCCCACCCTCGCTCATTCACCACGGCCGACGGTGTTGTCGATGGGGTGTCGTTCGCCGTGTGGGCGCCCAACGCCAAGGGCGTCAGCCTGATCGGCGAGTTCAACGGCTGGACCGGCTACGAGGCCCCCATGCGCGTGCTGGGCTCGACCGGAGTATGGGAGCTGTTCTGGCCGGGGTTCCCGTTGGACGGTCTCTACAAGTTCCGAGTTCACGGCGCCGACGGCGTCGTCACCGAGCGTGCCGACCCGTTCGCTTTCGCTACCGAAGTGCCGCCGCACACCGCATCGCGGGTGACGGTCAGTGCGTACCACTGGGATGACGACGAGTGGATGGCACGGCGTGCACAGCGCAACCCGGTGTTCGCGCCGATGAGCACTTACGAGGTCCATCTCGGCTCGTGGCGTCCTGGACTCAGCTATCGCGAGCTTGCTCGCGAGCTAACGGATTATGTTGTGGAGCATGGGTTTACCCACGTAGAACTGCTGCCGGTAGCCGAGCACCCGTTCGCCGGATCATGGGGATACCAGGTCACTTCGTACTACGCGCCCACATCGCGATTCGGAACACCCGACGATTTTCGGACGCTGGTCGACGCCCTGCACCAGGCCGGTATCGGTGTCATCGTCGACTGGGTACCGGCGCACTTTCCCAAGGACGCATGGGCTCTGGGACGCTTTGACGGCACCCCGTTGTACGAACATTCCGACCCCAAGCGCGGAGAGCAACTCGACTGGGGTACTTACGTATTCGACTTCGGCCGTCGGGAGGTACGTAACTTCCTGGTGGCGAACGCATTGTATTGGCTCGAAGAATTCCACATCGACGGCTTACGCGTGGACGCGGTCGCGTCGATGCTGTACCTGGACTACTCGCGCCCGGCGGGCGGCTGGACCCCGAACATCTACGGCGGACGGGAGAACCTGGAAGCGGTGCAGTTCCTGCAGGAGATGAACGCCACAGCGCACAAGGCAGCGCCGGGCATCGTCACGATCGCCGAGGAATCGACATCGTGGCCGGGGGTGACGCGACCAACCAGCCTTGGCGGTCTGGGCTTTTCGATGAAGTGGAACATGGGCTGGATGCACGACACGCTGGACTACATCAGCCGTGATCCCATTTACCGTAGCTACCACCACCACGAGATGACCTTCTCGATGCTCTACGCGTTCAGCGAGAACTATGTGCTGCCGCTCAGTCACGACGAGGTGGTGCACGGCAAGGGCACGTTGTGGGGGCGGATGCCGGGCAACAATCACGTCAAAGCCGCCGGGCTGCGCAGCCTGCTGGCCTACCAGTGGGCCCATCCGGGTAAGCAGCTGTTGTTCATGGGCCAGGAATTCGGCCAGCGCGCCGAGTGGTCCGAGCAGCACGGCTTGGACTGGTGGCAACTGGACGAGTTGGGTTTTTCCAACGGCATTCTGCGTTTCGTCGGTGACATCAACGACATTTACCGCAGTCATCCAGCGCTGTGGAGCCAGGACACCACCCCCGAAGGCTATTCCTGGATCGATGCGAACGATTCAGCCAACAACGTTTTGAGCTTTCTGCGTTATGGCAACGACGGCTCGGTCATGGCCTGTGTGTTCAACTTTGCGGGCGCCGAGCACAGCGGCTACCGGCTTGGGTTGCCCAGCGCGGGCCGCTGGCGCGAGGTGCTGAATACCGACGCGACGGTCTACAACGGCTCGGGGATCGGCAACCTCGGCGGCGTGGACGCCACCGGGGACCCATGGCATGGTCGCCCCGCCTCGGCGGTGCTGGTCTTGCCGCCCACGTCGGCGTTGTGGCTGGAACTGGCTTAAACATGTAGCGCCCCAGTGGGTCTCAGTAGAGGGCGTTGGCGAGGTTGCGCCGACCGACGACCACCTCGGGATCAGCCGGATCGAAGAGTTCGAACAGCTCGATCAGCCGGGTACGTACTGAGGTGCGCTCATCGCCAGATGTGCTGCGCACCAACGCGATCAGCCGCTCAAATGCCGCACTAACATCCTGGTTGAGGATTTGCACGTCGGCGGCCGCGAACGCCGCGTCGATGTCGCCCGGCGCGGCATCGGCGACGGCGACGGCGTCCGGGCGTTGCGCCGTTGCGCGAGTTAGGAAGTCGATCTGCCGGATCGCGGCCTTCGCCTCGACGCTGCCGGGATTGGCCTCCAGTAGCGCTTGATACGACTTCTTGGCGGCCTCGAAGTCGCCGGCCTCGAGATGCTGTCTGGCCTGCGCCAGCTCCGGATCGACTTCCTCGGGTTGTTCGGAACCGGTTGGGCCCTTCAGCTTGCCGGCTGTCGCCGAAAGTAACGAGTCCAGCCAGCGACGCAATTGATCGGCGGGTTGCATGCCTTGGAAGCTGGAGATGGGCTGCCCGGCGGCCAAAGCCACCACGGTGGGGACCGCCTCGACACCGAATATCTGGGCCACCCTGGGCGCCACGTCGACGTTGACCGTTGCAAGCGACCACTTGCCGCCGTCCTGGGAGGCCAGGCCGGCCAGCGTCTCAAGCAGTTCGACGCAAACGTCGCTGCGGGGTGACCACAGCAGCACAACCACGGGAACTTCGTCGGACCGGATCAGGACTTCGTTTTCGAAGCTGGCCTCAGTGACCTCTATGGCGCCCGGCACCGACGACGTTGTCTGCCCAGCAGGCACGCTCGCCGAGGCATTCTGCTGAGCTCGTTGCTTGAGACCCGACAGATCGACTGCACCGGTCAAAGCGGGTCCGACCGAGGGTCGCGGACGAGTCACGCCGTCAAGTCTGTCATGCGCCTCGGTTACCGATCCACCCGGTCGCGGCGGCGCCCATGGCCAGGCAAAATCCGCCGAAATCCTCCCTCAAAGGCCCTGGATCGGCCCATATGACGAAGATCACAAACACACCCGACCCAGTGCGCCCCAGCAACGCCGTCGGGGTCCAGCTAACCGGCCCGCAGAATCAACGCGTCGCCCTGGCCGCCGGCCCCACATAGCGCTGCGACGCCGTAACCGGAGCCGCGGCGCGCCAATTCCAGCGCCGCATGCAGGGTGATCCGGGCTCCCGACATCCCGATCGGGTGCCCGACAGCGATCGCGCCGCCGTTGACGTTGACGATCTCGGGGTTCACTCCGAGTTCACGCGTCGAGGCCAGCGCCACCGCCGCGAACGCCTCGTTGATCTCCACCACATCGAGCTGGTCGACGGAGATGCCCTCGCGAGCCAGCGCCTTCTTGACCGCGTTGGCCGGCTGCGACTGCAGCGTCGAATCGGGTCCGGCCACAACACCGTGCGCACCGATCTCGACCAGCCACGTCAGCCCGAGCTGCTGCGCTTTGTCCTTGTTCATCACCACTACCGCAGCTGCGCCATCGGAGATCTGCGACGCCGAACCGGCGGTAATGGTGCCATCGCGGCGAAATGCCGGTTTGAGACCGGCCAAAGACTCGGCGGTGGTGTTTGCGCGGATCCCCTCATCCTCGGTGAACTGCAGCGGATCACCCTTGCGCTGTGGGATGTTCACCGGCACCACTTCGTCAGTGAAGACGCCGTCCTTCCACCCCGCGGCCGCCTTCTGGTGGGACCGGGCAGCGAACTCGTCCTGTTCGGTGCGAGTGAACTTGTCGACGTCGTTGCGCTGCTCGGTGAGCGCGCCCATCGGCTGGTCGGTGAACACATCGTGCAAGCCGTCGTAGGCCATGTGGTCCAAAACCGTCACATCGCCGTACTTGTAGCCGGAGCGGCTGTCCATCAGCAGGTGGGGGGCCTTCGTCATGGACTCCTGACCGCCGGCCACCACCACATCGAACTCACCGGCACGAATGAGCTGGTCAGCGAGCGCGATGGCGTCGATACCGGACAGGCACATCTTGTTGACGGTCAGCGCCGGAACGTCCCAGCCGATGCCGGCCGCCACCGCCGCCTGCCGGGCAGGCATCTGGCCGGCCCCGGCCGTCAACACCTGGCCCATGATCACGTACTCGACCGCCGAAGCCGGAACGTTGGCCTTCTCGAGCGCGCCGGCGATCGCGATGGCACCCAAATCACTGGCCGGAAAATCCTTCAGCGAACCCATCAACTTGCCGATGGGTGTCCGCGCTCCAGCAACTATCACCGACGTCGTCACCACTACCTCCTCAGCGTGCGCGGACGGCCCAGTGGGCCTACCCGAAAATGCGCAATCTTTGCCGTCAGGTTACCGTTATGTGATGACGACCGATCAAGTTGACGCCCGTCAGCTCCTGTCCACCGCTCTGGTGACGGCGATCGATCACATCGGCATCGCAGTCGCGGACCTGGACGCCGCAATCACCTGGTACCACGACCACCTTGGCATGATTCTGGTGCACGAGGAAGTCAACGACGACCAGGGAATCCGCGAAGCGATGCTCTCGGTGCCCGGTGCCCAAAACGGTACTGCGCAGATCCAGTTGATGGCCCCGGTCGACGACTCGTCTGCGATCGCGAAGTTCTTGGACAAGCGCGGCCCGGGCATCCAGCAGATGGCCGTCCGCGTGCGCGATCTCGACAGCCTCAGCCAGCGACTGCGCTCACAAGGCGTGCGGCTGGTCTACGAAGCGCCCAGGCGTGGCACAGCGAACTCACGGATCAACTTCATCCATCCCAAGGATGCCGGCGGGGTGCTGATCGAGTTGGTCGATCAGGCTTCCTGAAGCCAGCTGATCAAGACCACTTTCGGGTAGGACCGCGAGTCGCGCGGTTGGTCCAGCACGGCGTGTGCCAATGCCGTCGGTCCTCGACGCCCCCGTGCGGTGAATCAGTTGGCCACACCACCAGATGTGCTGCGCCGGAACGTATTTCGTGGTCGCAACCGGGGCAGCGGTAGGTCTTGACCGCCCGGGCCGCCGCGACCGGGCGCACTTCGTATTCGTGGCCGTCCGGGCCTGTTTCGATTCGGCGAAAGACCGCCGATAAGGATGTCGGACGCCGCCCTCGTGGCGGTGTGCGGCGTCGAGCCATGCCGTCAGTCTAATCCGGTAAGTCAAAACAACCGGTACTCGTCGTTGTCCATCCCGCGCATCTTGTCGTAATCCAGTGTTAAGCAACGGATCCCGCGATCAATGGCCAGCGTTCGCGCCTGGGGCTTGATCTGCTGAGCGGCGAGCACCCCTTTCACCGGCGCGAGCAGGCTGTCACGATTGAGCAACTCAAGATAGCGGGTGAGCTGCTCGACGCCGTCAATCTCGCCACGCCGCTTGATTTCCACCGCGACCGAGCCGCCGAGTTCATCGCGGCACAGCAGATCGACGGGCCCGATCGCGGTCATGTACTCGCGGCGGACCAACGTGTATCCCTCGCCCAGCAGTTGAATGTGCTCGGCGAGCAACGCCTGTAGGTGAGCCTCGACGCCGTCCTTGACCAGCCCGGGATCCACACCGAGATCGTGGCTGGAGTCATGCTCGATTTGCTCAACGGTGATGCGCAGTTGTTCGCCCGCCTTGTTCTCCACCACCCACACCGGCACCTCGCCGCTGAGGTCTTCGCTCAGCCAGCACGGCGGACTCATCCAGTTCAACGGCTTGTAGGCGCGGTCGTCGGCATGCACGCTGACCGACCCGTCGGCCTTGAACAGCAGCAACCTACGCGCGGAGGGCAGATGCGCAGTGAGTCGGCCTATGTAGTCGACGGTGCACTGGGCGATCACTAAACGCACCCGACTCACCTTAGAGCGTGGCCGACAAATTAGGCTGGCGCCACCATGTCGGCCAATCAGTCCGTGGCACAACGAATAGGCCGGGTGCTCGAGACGGTCACCCGTCAAAGCGGCCGCCTGCCCGAAACGCCTGCGTACGGCTCCCTGTTGCTTGGGCGGGTATCGGAAAGCCAACGGCGTCGTCGCATACGCATCCAGATCATCATGACCGTTCTGGTTCTGGGTGCGAACCTGATCGGCATCGGTGTCGCGCTGCTGGTGGTGACGGTCGCCATTCCCGAACCAAGCGTGTTCGACGACGCACCGGCGTGGATCACATTCGGGGCCGCACCTGCCTACGTCGCGTTGGCGCTGGCCGTGGGCGCCTACTGGATTACCCGACGGACTGTGATGGCGCTGCGCTGGGCTATCGAGGAGCGCAAGCCCAGCCGCATGGACGAGCGCAATACCTTCCTGGCCCCGTGGCGAATCGCGCTCGTTGACCTCATCCTGTGGGGCAGCGGGACCGTGGTGTTGACGACGCTCTTCGGCATGGCCAACACCCAGTTCATCCCGCGGTTCCTCTTCGCGGTGAGCATCTGCGGTGTCCTGGTTGCCACCGGCAGCTATCTGCTCGCCGAATTCGCGCTGCGCCCGGTCGCCGCGCAGGCGCTGGAGGCGGGACGGCCGCCACGGCGATTGACCGCGGGCATCATGGGCCGAACCATGATGGTCTGGTTCCTGGGTTCGGGCCTCCCGATCATCGGTATTGCCCTGGTGGCGATCTTCCAGACATTGATGCGGAATATGACCGAGACGCAGTTTGCGGTGGGTGTGGTGATCGTGTCGATCGCAACATTGATCTTCGGATGCATCCTGACGTGGATCCTGGCCTGGCTCACCGCGACACCGGTGCGGGTGGTGCGTGCGGCACTCCAGCGTGTCGAGCGGGGCGATCTGCGCGGCGACCTGGTGGTGTTCGACGGGACCGAGCTCGGCGAGCTGCAGCGTGGCTTCAACCGGATGGTCGACGGTCTACGTGAGCGCGAACGAGTCCGAGATCTTTTCGGCCGCCATGTCGGCCGTGAAGTCGCCTTGGCCGCAGAACGCGAGCGACCGAAACTGGGCGGCGAAGAACGCCATGTCGCAGTCGTTTTCATTGACATCGTCGGCTCCACGCAGTTGGTGACCAGCAAACCTCCGTCCGAAGTCGTTCAAGTGCTCAACCGCTTCTTCGCGATTGTCGTCGAGGAGGTGGACCGGCATTGTGGGCTGGTCAACAAATTCGAGGGGGACGCGTCGCTCGCCATCTTCGGAGCTCCC
>DASXMA010000318.1:0-2354 GCA_036495965.1 Mycobacterium sp. | reverse complement strand
CGGTAATCGTCATCGCGCACAACAGCGGGTTCGACAGGAAGTTCGTCGAACGTTATTGGCCAGTCTTCGAACACAAAGCTTGGGCGTGCTCAGCGACCGAGATCGCATGGCGCACGCACGGCTTCGCCGGCGCGCAACTGGGCTATCTGCTGAACGGCGCCGGCTACTTCCATGCCGCCCACCGTGCCGTCGACGATTGCCACGCCCTGCTCGAAGTCCTCGCGTTCGAACTGCCGACCACCGGCGCGCCAGCGCTCGCGTTGCTGTTGCAGACCGCTCGCAAGCCGACGGTGCGCGTATGGGCCGAGCAGTCGCCGTTCGAACTGAAGAACTCGTTGAAGCGCCGCGGCTACAAGTGGTCCGATGGCAGCGACGGCAGACCGAAGAGCTGGTACGTCGACGTCTGTGAGACCATGCTGCAGGACGAGATCGCGTTTCTTCGGACCGAGATCTATCTGCGCGACGTGGAACCGCGACTGCAGACGCTGACTGCGTTTACGCGGTTCTCCAGCCGAATCTGACGCGGTGGTTAAGCGAGAACCTCGGCGCAGTAAGCCTGAAGGTGATTATCGGCCCTCAGGCCGCCACGGGTGCAGCCCCGAACAGGCCGCCGATCCTTGCGTAGCGCATCGAACTCCCGGCGACAGCCGGCGTTTACTGACATCATGTCAGACGCATTCGACTACTTCCGCGCCTACGCCGTCCGAGCCCTCTGCAAAGCGAGATCCATGCCCCGGGGCAGGATGAAGCATCTGCAGCTGGTGGCCGGCCGGATCTACAATCTCCTCAAGAAAGAGGCTGCCTACGGCCCCAACACGCAGCACCTCGCGGATTTTCGGGCAGCCCGGAAGCTCGAGAGCTCCCTCGATAGCCGACCAGGTGAGCAACCTGCCACTCAGGGTCGCTTCGCCACATCGGGGGCGCGACGCGGCGAAAAGGAGGCCCGTTGAATGTCCTCCCTCGACAATCGCGCAGTGGCGCGCCTGCTGCGAGAGTACGCACAGCGCACCGCCTTGCGGGGCGGCAACCAGAGCGTGGTTGCAGCACATCTCCGGAGCGGTCAGAGAACAGGTCTGCCGGGGCGGCCTCCGTTACGAACTGCCGTGGACTTCCTTTCCAAGCACGCTGGCGGCCGCGGGCATATCGTCGTAAAGCGGCTGTAGGTCGTCACCGATTTCGGAATGCGGAATGCCGTGAACGCGCTTCGTCAACTCTTGCGATGTCTGAACCAAGGTCAGAGGTGATGTAGTTGAGGAGACGAGCGTGCGTCTTCGGCCCGATTGCGGCTCAGCGCGCGCGATGTCAAACTATGCGCAAGTTCCGCAAAACGGTCCCCACTTCATGCCATCCGCGAAGCGCATTTCGCCGAAATCTAACCTGAGTGCGGGCATCCTCGCCCATCGCGGCGGCCACGATTGTCTTGAAGTGCTGCTCATCCATCCAGGTGGTCCGTTCTGGAGCAACAAAGACGACGGCGTCTGGTCGATCCCGAAGGGTGAAATTGGCGCGGCGGAAGATCCGGAGCAGGCTGCGCGTCGCGAGTTCGCGGAAGAGCTCGGTCCGTCGGCCAGCATCGGTCCGCTGCAGCCCCTCGGCGAAATCCGCCAGCGCGGCGGCAAACGGGTCATCGCGTTCGCCGGACAAGCCGACTTCGACCCGGCGTCTCTGTCCAGCAATACGTTCGAGATCGAGTGGCTACCCAGGAGCGGCCACCGTCGGGAGTTTCCGGAAGTTGACCGTGCAGAATGGTTCGATGTCGAGACCGCGAAAACGAAAATACTATCAGGGCAGGTGGAACTCATCGACCGGCTCGTCGACGCGGAGACCGGACGGGAGTCATCCAAGGAGACGTGAGCGAGAGGGGCAGTCGACGCACCGTACGGATCGATCGATGACGTTCAGAATCGGAATCATCTCAGATACGCACGGGCTGTTGAGGCCCGAAGCGGAAAGTCGTCTCGCTGGCGTCGATCACATCGTTCATGGCGGAGATATCGGAAATCCCGACATCATTGCCGCTCTTCGCCGGATTGCGCCTGTGACCGCAATCAGAGGAAACGCCGACAAAGGCGAATGGGCTCGGAAATATGCCCCTACCGAACTGCTACGCTTGGCCGATCGTTCCATTTTCGTCGTTCACGACCTGAAAGCCTTGCGGATCGATCCTGTTGCGCTCGGGATCGACGTCATCGTTTCCGGCCATTCCCATGCACCGAAGGTCGATACGGTCGACGGCGTACTCTACTTGAATCCCGGAAGCGCGGGCAGGCGACGTTTTAGGTTGCCGATCACGCTTGCTACGCTCGACGTCACGCCTGGCGGATTGAAGCCGGCTATCCACGACCTGGGCAATG
>DASXMA010000317.1:0-3480 GCA_036495965.1 Mycobacterium sp. | reverse complement strand
TCTCAGCCACGAACGGGTAGTGATCATCGGCAACGGCAATGTCGCCCTCGATGTGGCCCGTGTGCTCACGGCAGACCCGGACGACCTCGCCCGTACCGACATCTCTGACCATGCGCTGGAAGCACTGCGCGGCTCCGCGGTCCGCGAAGTCGTGATCGCTGCCCGGCGCGGGCCGGCCCATTCGGCGTTCACGTTGCCCGAACTGATCGGGCTCACCGGCACGTCCGACGTCGTGCTCGATCCGGCCGAACACCAGCTGGTGGCAAGCGATCTCGCGTCTGTTTCAGACACGTTGACCAGGAACAAGCTGGAGATCTTGAGCAAACTCGGCGATGCTTCGGCGCCGCGTTCGAGTACCCGGCGTCCACGAATCCGGCTGACCTACCAGCTCACGCCGCGGCGCGTGCTGGGCCAGCAGCGCGCCACCGGCGTGGAGTTCTCGGTCACCGGCACCGGTGAGGTGCGCCGGCTCGAGGCCGGCTTAGTTCTCACGTCGATTGGCTACCGCGGCAAGCCGATTCGCGATCTTCCGTTTGACGAGACCGCGGCCGTTGTGCCGAATGAGGATGGTCGTGTCGTCGATCCCGGTTCGGGTGAACCGGTGCCCGGCGCATTCCTCGCGGGATGGATCAAGCGCGGACCCACCGGCTTCATCGGCACCAACAAGTCCTGCTCCTTGCAAACCGTCCGGGCCCTGGTTGGCGATTTCAACGCCGGCAAGTTGACCGATCCGATGGCCAAGCCTGAGGCGCTGGACCGACTGGTGCATGCCCGCCAGCCCGACGCCGTCGACTCCGCGGGGTGGGCTGCCATCGACGCCGCCGAGATCGCACGCGGCTGTGACGACGGACGGCCGCGCAACAAGTTCACCGATGTCGCCGACATGCTCGCCGCGGCGGCCACAGCGCCTCCGGCGCCGCCGGTGCGACGCCGGCTGCTGGCCCGGCTGCGCGACTTCTAGCCTGCCTGCCCAGACATTGCCGCCGCGATCTCCTCGCTGCTGACCTCGCGCACCGGTTGTCCCAACGACCAGTGGTGGCCGAACGGGTCCGCGACCACACCGTAGCGGTCTCCCCAGAACTGATCCGCCAACGCAGCCACCACTGTGGCGCCCGCGTCCAGCGCCTGCTGGAACTTTGCGTCGACGTCGGTGACCGTCAGGTGGATGGTGACCGGAGTTCCGCCCAGCGACTTCGGGGTCATCGACTTGCCGCCACACGTTTCCGGGAAGTCGTCGTTGAGCATGACCGTGGAGCCGTTGATGCGCAGCGCGGCGTGGATCAGCCTGCCGTCGGGACCGGGCACTCGACCTAGCTCAACGGCACCAAAAGCCTTGACGTAGAAGTCGATCGCCGCTGCGGCATCGTCAACCACGAGGTGCGGGGATACTGCGGGTTCGATATTGATCGCCATTGTGGCCTCCCTTGTCGGTCTCGCGAGCCAGCCCCGAGCGGAGACTTGCTAACGGTTATTGACTGCGCCCGCGACGCAAACTCATCGCGGCGATCACTATTTAATCGCCGGGCACCGACAACCGGCCGACTCAGGCCGTGGTGAGAACCCGGTCCCAGCCTTTGACATCCTCCGGGCGGCGTGGTCCGGGCCCCACATAGATCGCCGACGGGCGAACCAGCTTGCCCAGCCGCTTCTGCTCGAGAATGTGCGCGCACCACCCGGCGGTACGGCCACAAGTGAACATCGCCGGCATCATGTTGGCCGGCACCCGGGCGAAGTCCAGGATCACCGCGGCCCAGAATTCGACATTGGTCTCGATCGGATGGTCCGGACGGCGCTCGCGCAGCTCGGCCAGCGCAGCCTGCTCGACCGCGACCGCCACCTCGTAGCGCGGGGCACCCAGCCGTTCCGACGCCGCCCGCAGCACTCGCGCCCTCGGGTCTTCGGCACGGTAGACCCGGTGCCCGAATCCCATCAGCTTCTCGCCGCGGTCCAGAATTCCCTTGACCAGGCCGCGGGCGTCGCCGGTGCGCTCGACCTCCTCGAGCATCGGCAGCACCCGGGCCGGCGCCCCGCCGTGCAGCGGCCCGCTCATCGCCCCGATCGCCCCAGACAGCGCTGCCGCCACGTCGGCGCCGGTCGAGGCGATCACCCGTGCGGTGAACGTCGAGGCGTTCATGCCGTGCTCGGCCGCCGACACCCAATAGGCATCAATCGCCTCGACATGCCGGGGATCCGGCTCACCCTGCCAGCGAGTCATGAAACGTGCCGTCACCGTAGAGCATTCGTCGATAAGTCGCTGCGGAATCGCGGGCTGGTAGATGCCGCGCGCCGATTGCGCTACATAGGACAGCGCCATCACCGACGCCCGGGCCAGCTGCGCGCGGGCCGTGGCATCGTCGATGTCCAGCAGTGGCTTGTACCCCCAGATTGGCGCCAGCATTGCCAGACCCGCCTGCACGTCCACGCGGACGTCGCCGGTGTGGATTGGGAGCGGGAACGGCTCAGCCGGGGGCAGTCCGTGGCCGAACTCACCGTCCACCAGCAAGGCCCACACCTCGCCGAACGTGACCCGCTGGTTCACCAGATCCTCGATGTCGACGCCGCGGTAACGCAGCGCTCCACCGTCTTTGTCCGGCTCGGCAATCTCGGTGGTGAAGGCAACGACGCCATTGAGGCCAGGGACGAAATCTTCCGGGACCGCAGTCATAGGAAAATTCTCGCACCTCACCTTCGGGCCGATGCTACCGGCCGGTAGCACCCCGCGGGTAGCGTTGGCGCGATGGCAGGACCAGACGACGAACACCTGCAACGAATGCGAGTCGAGTACGGGTCCGTGGAGAGGGACGGCGGCCCCGACCTCGACGCGGACTGGCTAGACGATGGTTGGCTTGCGTTGTTGCGCAAGTGGATTGAGGACGCCGAACGATTCGGAGTACCGGAGCCCAACGCCATGGTGCTCGCGACCGTCGCAGAGGGCAGGCCGATGAGCCGATCGGTGTTGTGCAAGGGCGTGGATGAGACCGGGATCACCTTTTTCACCAACTATGACTCAGCCAAAGGTATCGAGCTGGCGGCGACGCCGTACGCGTCCGCGACCTTTCCCTGGTACCTGCTGGGGCGACAGGTGCACATCCGCGGCCCGGTGACCAAGATCGACCCGCAGGTCACCGAGGACTATTGGTCCAAACGGCCGCGCGGCTCACAGCTGGGCGCGTGGGCATCACGCCAGTCCCAGCCCATCGCGTCGCGCGCGGCGCTGCTTGGCCAGCTGGACGAGGTAACCGCGCGCTTCGCCGACCACGAGCACATCCCGGTGCCGCCGGGCTGGGGCGGATACCTCATCGCACCAGAAGTGGTGGAGTTCTGGCAGGGCCGCGAAAACCGGGTGCACAACCGGATCCGGGTCGTCGGCGGTCGTGTCGAACGGCTTCAGCCCTGAGGACGGCGGGGATCGACGTGATGAACTCCGCCTGCGGTATTTGCAATTCTTCCCGTGCCGACCAACGGACATGATTAGAGGAT
>DASXMA010000316.1:0-3328 GCA_036495965.1 Mycobacterium sp. | reverse complement strand
GGATACTGAACATGTGAGCGTTCGCATCCGGCGGGTGACCACCACCCGCGCGGGTGGTGTCTCAGTGGCGCCGTTCGACACCTTCAACCTGGGCGACCACGTCGGTGACGACCCAGCGGCGGTCGCCGCCAACCGGACGCGACTGGCCGCCGCGATCGGCCTCGGCGCCGACCGGGTGGTCTGGATGAACCAGGTTCACGGTGATCGAGTCGAGGTGGTCGGCGGGCCGCGGGATGCCGCCGTCGACGGCACCGACGCGTTGGTGACCACTACGCCCCGACTGGCGCTGGCGGTGGTGACGGCCGACTGTGTGCCCGTGTTGCTGGCCGACGCGCGCGCCGGTGTGGCCGCGGCGGTGCACGCCGGTCGCGTCGGCGCTCAGCGGGGGGTCGTTGCGCGCGCGGTGGAGGCAATGCTGCGGCTGGGCGCGCAAGCGGGCGACATTTCGGCCCTGCTCGGCCCAGCGGTCAGTGGTCGAAACTACGAAGTGCCGGCGGCGATGGCCGCCGAGGTCGAGGCGGCGTTGCCGGGCAGCCGCACCACCACGGCGGCCGGGACTGCCGGACTCGACCTTCGAGCCGGAATCGCTTGCCAGCTACGGGATTTGGGCGTCACGTCGATCGACATCGATCCGCGCTGCACAGTGACCGACCCGACACTGTTCAGCCATCGTCGGGGTGCGCCGACCGGGCGGCTGGCATCGCTGGTCTGGATGGAGTGACCGCCATGGCGGTGGACATGGCAGCCGAAGGAAACCGCGAAACGGAATTGACTCATGCCTTGGCGGCGGTGCGTTCGCGACTTGCATTGGCCGCGGAAGCGGTCGGTCGCAATGTCGGCGAAATTGAACTTCTCCCGATTACCAAATTCTTTCCAGCAACCGATGTCGCGATTTTGTCTCGATTGGGTTGTCGGTCTGTTGGCGAATCGCGGGAGCAGGAAGCTTCGGCAAAGGTGGCCGAACTCGCTCGGTTGGAAGAGGCTTCTCCGCGCACGGATTGGCGGGAAGTGCACTGGCACATGGTCGGCCAGATTCAGCGGAAGAAAGCCCGTTCACTGGCTCGCTGGGCGCATACCGCCCACTCGATCGATAGCGCGCAGCTGGTGACCGCGCTCGATCGGGCGATAGCGGCGGCGTTGGCCGCGGGCTGTCGCGACCACCCGCTTCGGGTCTACGTTCAGGTCAGCCTCGACGGCGACACGTCGCGCGGCGGCGTCGACATCCAGACGCCGGGGGCCGTCGACCATGTGTGCGCCCAGGTCCAGGAGTCGAAATGCCTGGAGCTCCTCGGGTTGATGGGCATTCCGCCACTGGACTGGAACCCGGACGAGGCCTTTGACCGGCTGCAATCGGAGCACCGCCGGGTGCTCGAATCGCACCCCACCGCGGTCGGACTATCGGCCGGCATGTCCGACGATCTGGAAATTGCCGTCAAACATGGTTCGACGTGTGTGCGTGTCGGTACCGCGCTATTAGGCCCGCGGCGGCTACCGTCACCGTGAGTAGTCACTGTAGTCACACCTTCATCACAGACACCAATACTCTCAGGGGCTAGAAGGGGTCAACGCAATGAGCACACTGCACAAAGTCAAGGCCTATTTCGGTATGGCCCCGATGGACGACTACGACGACGAGTATTACGACGACCGCGCTCCGTCGCGCGGCTTCCCGCGCCCTCGATTCGACGACGGGTACGGCCGCTACGAGGGCCGCGACTACGACGATCCGCGCAGCGAGCCGGACTATCCGCCGCCCAGTAGCTATCGCGGCGGCTACCCCGAGGAACCGCGCTACAGTCCAGTTCATCCCCGCGACTTCGAGCGGTCCGAGATGAGCAGGCCACGCCTCGGGTCTTGGTTGCGTAATTCCACCCGCGGCGCGCTGGCGATGGATCCACGCCGCATGACGATGATGTTCGAGGAAGGTCACCCGCTGTCGAAGATCACCACGCTGCGGCCCAAGGATTACAGTGAGGCCCGCACCATCGGCGAGCGGTTCCGGGACGGCACCCCGGTCATTATGGACCTGGTGTCGATGGACAATGCGGACGCAAAACGGCTGGTCGACTTCGCGGCCGGCTTGGCCTTCGCGTTGCGCGGCTCGTTCGACAAGGTCGCGACCAAGGTTTTCCTGCTGTCGCCCGCCGACGTGGACGTGACTCCGGAGGAGCGTCGCCGGATCGCCGAAACCGGCTTCTACGCTTACCAATAGACACGTTCGCCCACCTAGACGGCGGGGTCAGGCACTCACCCCGGGTTGCGATGAGGCCCACACTTGATGTGTGACCGGGCGTGCAGTCGGTACGCTGGCGATTGCCGCGCTAGCGTGCGGCGATTGACATCTCATCGGTAAGGTCGGGGCTCTCGTTGGTGCTGTTCTTTCAGATCCTTGGGTTTGCGTTGTTCATCTTCTGGCTGCTGCTCATCGCACGGGTCGTCGTTGAGTTCATCCGCTCGTTCAGCCGTGACTGGCGTCCCACTGGCATCACCGTGGTGATCCTGGAGATCATCATGTCGATCACCGATCCGCCGGTGAAGCTGTTACGTCGGCTGATACCTCAACTGACCATTGGAGCCGTGCGCTTCGACCTGTCCATCATGGTGCTGCTGCTGGTCGCGTTCATCGGCATGCAGCTGGCCTTCGGCGCCGCGGCGTGACTCACCCCTGCGCAAGCGCGTGCATCTGGGCGACGGTTCGGCCACGGTTCGGCGTCGGTTTGATGCGCGCAATTTGAAAATTTTAAGGATTGGGATTTTATTGCTCTTAGTGTTTGAAATTGGTTCTTATTTATTGGCCTAATCGGCAACCGCCGGGTCTGGTGTGACAGGATGGACCGCAGTTGCACAACGGCTACCACTCCGTTCTACACTTTCCAGAACGTTTGACAGGAACTTGAGGGGAACGAACAATGCCGCTTACACCAGCCGACGTTCACAATGTGGCGTTCAGTAAGCCGCCAATCGGCAAGCGCGGTTACAACGAAGACGAGGTCGACGCCTTCCTCGACCTCGTGGAGAACGAGCTGACGCGGCTCATCGAAGAGAACTCCGATCTGCGCCAGCGGATCGAGGAGCTCGACCAGGAGCTGGCCGCCGGAGGCGGCGCCGGTGCCGGCGCATCTATCGCTGCCCAGCCCACCCAGGCGATTCCTGTCCCCGAACCCGAGCCCGTCAAGCCGGCGCCCGTGGCAGCGTCGGCGGGAACCAATGAGGAGCAGGCCATGAAGGCCGCTCGGGTGCTGAGCCTGGCTCAGGACACCGCCGACCGGCTCACCGGCACCGCCAAGGCCGAGTCGGACAAGATGCTGGCCGATGCCCGCGCCAACGC
>DASXMA010000315.1:0-7465 GCA_036495965.1 Mycobacterium sp. | reverse complement strand
ATCGATGCCGATGCGCAGGGAGTGACCATCGCCGTGGATGACCGAGTGATCGACGCTCGGGGCGCTCAACGGGCCCTGTTCCTCTCGGGCACCGCGGTTTTGGCGACGGACCTGCGCGACGGCCGAACTGAAGCCGATTTGACCAGGGCCGAAGCGAGCATGGTGGGATCGCCGGTGACGCTCGGTGAGGTATCCACTGACGTTGCCGCACAGTGGCAGGCGCTCGCGCTGGTCACCACGACAGCGGACTTGGTCGGAACTGCCCGGGGCGCTCATGCCGTCGCGGTCGACTACGCGAAAATTCGCGAACAGTACGGTAAACAGATCGGCTCCTACCAAGCTATCGCCCACCTGTTGGCCGAAAGCCTTGCGCTGATTGAAGGTTCGTTGAGCGTGTGCCGCCACGCCGCATGGGCGGTCGACGAACTGACGCCCGCCGAAGCCATCCGAGCCGCCCAGGTTGCGAAGATCTACTGCGCGCGCGCCACCCGGACGGTCTGTGAGACCGCTGTGCAGGTGCATGGCGGCATCGGCAATACCTGGGAGTGCCTGGTGCATGTCTACCTGCGGCGCGCATTGACATCGACCGAGTTGTGGCCGGTAACGCTGAAGGAGATCAACCTTGGACTTTCGTGACTCATCGCAGGAGGCCGCGTTCCGGGAGCGGCTGCGATCGTGGCTTTCCGTGCACGCCAAGGAGTTTTCCGGCTCAGGAGACGAGTATTGGGCGCGCCAGATCGAGTGGCATCGCGCTCTCTACGAGGGCGGTTTCTTCGGACTGTCCTGGCCCCACGATTACGGCGGGCAAGATCTGCCACCGGTTTACGACGTCATTGTCGACGAAGAGCTGGTGCGCGCCGGCGCTCCGCCGCGTCCCAGCGTCGGTTATCTGGTCCACGGCATCGGCAGGCACGGCAGCGACGAGCTGCGCAAACGCTTCCTGCCCGGCATCATCAGTGGCACCGAGCGCTGGTGTCAGGGTTTCAGCGAGCCCGGCGCCGGCTCAGATCTGGCCTCGCTGACCACCACCGCCACCCGTGAGGGCGACCACTACGTGATACATGGACACAAGGTCTGGACCAGCTACTCCGATGTCGCCGGCTGGTGTCTGCTGCTGGCCCGCACCGATCCCGATGCCAAGCGCCACCGGGGCCTTTCGGCGTTCGTGATCGCAATGAAACAGCCTGGCGTGCAACAGCGCCCGCTTCGCATGATGAACGGGGTCACCAACGAATTCGGTCAGGTATTCTTCGACGGTGCAACGGTACCGGCAGATCGGATGGTCGGTGCTCCCGGTGACGGCTGGGCGGTCGCGATGACCGTCGTCGGGCACGAGCGCGAACCGTCCACGCTGGGTTATGCGGCCAGATACGGCAAGCTTGTCCGAGAGCTGTTGGCGCGCAGCGATGGTCCGGTATGCGAAGAGCTGGCATGGGCCGCCGTTCAGTCGGAGATGCTGACTCATCACGTCCGGCGGCGGCTGTCCGAACAACTGGACGGAGTATCGCACGGGCCCGAAGGGTCGCTCGACAAGCTGCTGATGACCTGGGTCGAACAGTCCGTAGGGCATGCCGCAGTGGCGGTCGCCGGCACCCGCGATCCCGATCTGCTCAGCGCCTACTTGTACAGCCGTGCACAGAGCGTCATGGGTGGGACATCACAGATACAGAAGAACATCATCGCTTCGCGAATCTTGGGATTGGGAGTCTGACGTGTACGACATGCCTGCCGAAATCGACGTCCGTGCCGAAGGCGCTCTGCGCATCATCACCCTGAACCGGCCCGATTCTCTCAATTCGGTCAACGACGACCTGCATTCGGGACTTGCGCGGATATGGCAGCGACTGACCGACGATCCCACGGCCCGCGCCGCGGTACTCACCGGGGCCGGCAGGGCGTTTTCGGCCGGCGGTGATTTCACCTATCTCGAGGAGTTGGCGGGCGACGCCGAGCTGCGCGCCAAGACCATCCGAGACGGACGTGAGATCGTGCTGGGCATGGCGCGGTGCCGAATCCCCGTGGTGGCGGCGGTAAATGGCCCGGCGGTCGGGCTCGGCTGCAGCTTGGTCGCGCTGAGCGACATCGTCTACATAGCCGAAGACGCTTATCTCGCCGACCCGCATGTGCAGGTTGGGCTGGTGGCCGCCGATGGAGGGCCGCTGACCTGGCCGCTGCACATCAGCCTGCTGCTGGCCAAGGAATACGCGTTGACCGGCACGCGCATTCGCGCCGAGCGGGCCGTCGAACTCGGGTTGGCCAACCACGTGGTGGCCGACCCGGTCACCGAAGCGATCGCCTGTGCGAAACGGATCATGGAGCTGCCCCAGCAGGCCGTCGAAAGCACCAAACGGGTGCTCAACATTCATTTGGAGCGGGCGGTCCTGGCCAGTCTGGACTATGCGCTGTCGGCCGAAAACCAGTCGTTCCAAACGGAGGACTTCCGGTCGATCGTCACCAAGCTGGCGGCGGGCAAGAACTGAGCGGGTAGCGACTCCGCTTGGTCAATACTCAGGCAGTGGTCGCCTCGGGTCCTTTCGCGGTCAATGCCGCGAATAACGCGGCGTTAGCCGCCGCCCCGACGGCAGCGACGCTCAGATCGCGGGCTTTCACGTGGAAACCCACCGCAAGGACGAAGTAGACCGTCAGCATCGCGGTTGTGAGTCGCGCCAGCCCAGGTGTCCATCTCGCAGACAACAGACCTGCGGCGGCCGCGGCCTTGATCGGTGCGAATGTCCACCGGTATCGGGTCGGAAAATCGATCGCATCGAGCACTTGGGTGACGAACGGCAGCGGAATGGCGTCGCCCACAGCGCTCGCCGCCAGGTAAGTCGCCAGCAGGTCATAGGTTCGCTGCGACGCCAATGTCTTCTCCAATCGCCGATGGTGATGTCAACGAATACGCGCAGACCATACCGTTCTCAATCGTCGTCGTGTAGCCGCAGGAAGTCACGTATCACCTGATCGAACCGGTTGGGCTCCTCGATGAACGGCATGTGAGCGCTCGACTCGAACAACTCAAACCGCGAGCCTTCAATACGCCGGTGCATTTCCCGCATGTGTTCGGGTACGCATTCATCGTGCCTGCCCGCGAGGACAAGCGTCGGCAGTGCGATCTCGGCTAAGCGATCAAATACGTCCCAGCTCCGAATGGTCCCAACGATGTGAAAGTCGCTCGGCCCGAACATCGTCTCGAAGATCTCGGTTCCCATGTTCCTGAACGCGTCCTCAAGCTCTTTTGGCCAGGGACGGACACGGCATAGATACGTCTCGTTCCAGGTGCGGATTGCCGCCTGGTATTCGTCTGAGTAGGTCGTGCCTGCGGCTTCGTGACGGTCAATTGCGGATTGAGTTGCGGGGTCCAGTTCAGACTTCAAGCGGGCAACCATCTTTGAGAATTGCGGTATGGACGCGATGCTGTTCGAGATGGTGAGGCTGACGGCCCCGGATGCGACGTCAAGCACGTACTGTTGCGCCAACATCCCGCCCCACGAGTTACCAAAGATATGAAAGCGGTTCAGCCCCAGCGCACGAACCACGGCATCCATTTCGGCCACCGAGCGTTCCATTGTCCAAAGTTGGTTATTCGATGGGGATTCCGAGTTCCCGCAACCGAGCTGGTCCCAGAAAATGACTTCGCGCTCGTTAGCCAAGCGTTCCAGCGACCGCAAGTAGTTGTGCGGTAGACCAGGACCCCCGTGAATCGCGAGCAGCGGAAGGCCCGCCCCACCACCAACCCGCTTGAACCAAACATTCCCGCCGGGGACCGGGACAACGCCCTGAGTCATTCACCCACCATCGCAAATCCGCGTCCCTCCCGCTCGCGGGCCCGCCCGCGCCTCACCTTGCAACTGCGACTCTCAAAATGAGAGAATAGTGTTCTCATGAATGTGCGGTTGGCTTTCGAGCCGTCGCAACGCGCTCGCTGAACTGGAGAAGACCCGTGCCTGAAGCTGTCATCGTGTCCGCCCTGCGCACCCCCATCGGCACCGCCCGAAAGGGAACGCTGCGCGACACCAGCGCATTCGACCTCGCGCATCACGTGGTCTGCGAGGCGGCAGCGACCGTCGACACCGCACAAGTCGAGGATGTGATCCTGGGGGAGGGCCTTTACGGTGGCGGCGTGCTAGCCCGCCACGCGGCCATCACGGCGGGCCTGCCGCAGGTGCCGGGCCTGGCCAACAACCGGCACTGCGCGGCCGGTCAGGCGGCGGTGCAGAGTGCGGCGGCAAGTGTGCGGGCCGGCATGGATCAGCTCATCATTGCCGGCGGCGTGAACTCGGCATCCACGTCGCCGCGGTCACGGATGCACGTGGATGGCGAGTGGGTCGACTGGTTCCCGCCGACTCACCCGGATCGTCCCGATGCGCCCAACCTCGATATGTCGATCACGGTGGGGTGGAACGCCGCGGTCAAGGCGGGCGTGAGCCGCGAGGAGATGGATGCGTGGGCGCTGCGGTCACACCGCAACGCCATCGCCGCCATCGACGAAGGCCGCTTCAAAGAGGAGATCGTCCCTATCGAGACTCCGCACGGGCTGTTTTCGGTCGACGAGCATCCGCGCCGCGACACCAGCATGGAGAAGCTGGCCGCACTCAAGCCGCTGCACCCGGAAATCGAGGGCTTTTCGATTACCGCCGGCAACGCCTGCGGCGCCAACGACGGTGCCGCGGTGTTGACCATCGCGAGCGACCGGCTCGGGCTGCCCGCGCTGGCTACCGTGCGGTCCTGGGCGTCCGTCGGCGTCGACCCCGCGATCACCGGTCTGGCTCCGGTCGAAGCGATCCCGAAAGCACTTGGCCGCGCTGGGCTTTCGATCTCGGATGTGGACCTCTTCGAAATCAATGAAGCATTCGCGGCGATGTGCGTCGCTACCGTCAAGATCCTCGATCTGGACCCGGATACGGTAAACGTCAGCGGCAGTGGCTGCTCGCTGGGACACCCCGTGGCAGCAACCGGAGCCAGAATGCTGGTCACCCTGGTGCACGAATTGCGCCGCCGCGGCGGCGGAATCGGGGTCGCGGCCATGTGCGCGGGCGGCGGAATGGGCTCGGCAACCGTCATCGAGGTCCCTGCGCCATAATGCGCAAATGACCATCGCCGACCTGATTACCGGTGCGCGCAACGGATCTCCGCGGGCGGCGGGTCGGCTACTCAGTCTGGTCGAGGGTTCGCAGCGCGACGAGGTGCTGGCTAGCATCGGGCCCGCGTCGGCTCGCGCCGGCCCTGTCATAGGTATCACCGGACCGCCGGGCGCGGGAAAGTCAACGACGATCACTGCCCTGGTCGGCGCCTACCGGGAGCGCGGGTGCCGGGTGGCCGTGCTGGCCGTGGACCCGTCGTCACCGTTCAGTGGCGGTGCGCTGCTGGGGGATCGAATTCGAATGGCCGCGCATATCAACGACTCCGATGTACTCATTCGTTCGGTGGCAACGCGTGGCCATGTCGGTGGTCTGGCCGCCGCGGTTCCAGCGGCCATCCGCCTGCTGGGGGCGATTGGGTACGACGTGGTCATGCTCGAGACAGTCGGGGTAGGGCAGTCCGAGATCGAGATTGCCGCCGTCGCTGACCCAACCATCGTCATTCTGAATCCCGGGGCAGGCGACGCGGTGCAGGCTGCCAAGGCGGGTGTGCTGGAGGTCGCCGACATCGTGGTGGTCAATAAGGCGGACCGAGACGGTGCCGAACAGACCGTGCGGGATCTGCGAGCCGAAACCACAGCCCCGATCGTGAGTCTCGTCGCCGCTCGGGGTGAAGGGGTTGCGGATCTGGTGGCCGCCATTGACGATCACCACCGCACCGACAGCCGCGCCCGCCGGCTGGCCCGTGCCCGAGCGCAGATCCTGTCATTGGCGCAAACACGGCTGCGCACCCAGCCGGATCTCGACAGGCTTGCCGAAGCAGTCGTCGATGGCCACGATGACCCCTATACGGCGGCCGAGCGACTGCTGTCACCGACGGCTCAGCAGGAGGATTGACCGGGGGCACACCCCGTGGGCTACCACTCAGGAAGTGAACCGGCCCCGCGCCTGCTACTGAAGATCAACAGACTTCCCGGTGGCGGCTGTGTGACCGGCGCGGTAGCCGAAAACCATTGCCGGGCCGATGGTTCCGCCAGCGCCGCCGTAAGCCCGGCCCGTCGCACCGGCCATGGCGTTGCCCGCGGCGAACAGACCGGTTATTGGCTCTCCACTGACATGGAGCACGCGGCCGTCGGGATCGGTGCGCGGTCCGCCCTTGGTGCCCATCGCGCCGATACACACTGGCACCGCGTAGTAGGGGGCGGTGTCGATCGGTCCGAGTGTCTTCCCGGCCAGTGTGGTCGCGCTGTCGTAGCCCCAGTAGCCGTCGTATGCGCTTGAGCCGCGCCCGAAGTCAGGATCGGCGCCGGCGGCGACATGGCGGTTCCATTCCTGGACCGTGCGGGTGAGGCCGTCGGCGTCGATGCCGGTCTTGGAGGCCAACTCGGCAAGATCTGCCGACTCGCAGAACCAGCCCGGAATCGGTTGTCCGGGAGCGACGCCCAGAAATCCGTAGCGCTGCAAGTGTACTGAATCGAAAACGATCCAGCCGCGATCATTGACGTACCCGCCGCGGGGATCGAGGCAGTGGAAAGCGCCGGCCATGGAGTTGTAATCGCATGCCTCATTGACGAACCGGCGGCCGGCCGCATTGACGATGATGCTCCTCGGCCGGGTTCGCTCCAGACGCACGCTGCGGCTTCGCGGCTTGCCTTCGATGGAGTCGCCCGGGATCTGTACGATCGGCACCCACCACGCTTCGCCCATGTTGCCCAGATCTGCACCGTGCGCCATCGCCATGCGCAGCCCGTCGCCGGTGTTGTTCGGCGGGGAGACCGCACCGTGCATCGGGCCACGCAAAAAGGCTTGCGCCAGAACGGGATCCCATTCGAATCCGCCCGTGCTCAGGATGACACCGCGGCGAGCACGTACGCTCAGGCTCTGTCCGGGCAAGGTTATCCGTACTCCAGTGACTTCTCCGGCCTCGGCAACGAGGTGTTCGGCCCGCGCGTCCACCTGTGGCGTCACTCCGACATCCAGTAGCCCCTTAAGGAGTCCCGCTATCAGTGCGGTGCCGGCTACGCACAGATGGCTTGTTCGTTCATCTATCGCGGCATGCAACCGGGCTCGGGTCTCGGCATCGAAACCGACGTTGGACCAATCGGCGGGAAAAGACGTGATCTGGGTGGCCCACTCGCCCAATTGGGTGAGATCGAACGGGGCCGCGCTGAGCGATCGGCCGCCTGACGGTTGTCCTCCCGGCAGCTCCGGTTGGTAATCGGGGAAGCCGGTGGCGATCTCGAAGCGTAAGCCGCTGTGCGCTTCCACGAAGTCGAGCATCGCCGGGCCGGTTCGCACGAACGTCTCGACCAGAGCGTCGTCCATCGAGCCAAGGGACTGCGCGCGCAGGTACCGCAATGCGTCCGTCACCGTCAATTCTCCGTCGG
>DASXMA010000314.1:0-12887 GCA_036495965.1 Mycobacterium sp. | reverse complement strand
AATTGACCGACCAGCCGGAAGGGCCGTGATGAGCCGCATCGACGTTGTCTTGAGATCCGCCCGGCGTCGGTACCGCCGCCTTCGCGCCGCCGAGGTGCCCGATGCGGTGCGACGCGGGGCGGTGCTCGTCGACATCCGGCCACAGGCGCAGCGATTCCGCGAGGGTGAGATTCCCGGCGCGCTGGTGGTCGAGCGCAACGTCCTGGAATGGCGCTGCGACCCGACCAGCGACGCCCGGCTACCGGAGGCCGTCGGCGACGACGTCGAGTGGCTGATCGTGTGCTCGGAGGGATATACCTCCAGCCTGGCCGCAGCCGCGCTGCTCGACATTGGCCTACACCGCACCACCGACGTCATCGGCGGCTACCACGCGCTGGCGGGTGCCGGTGTGCTGGAACAACTCGCCGGTGGTGCGATCGACCCGCGCCCAGGAGGGCTGGCGGACGCCGGGACGACCGGTCGCCGCTGGATCTAGCTAACCGCTTGAGCCGCTAATGATGGCGTCGGAGTGCAGCAGCGGCCGCAGCTTTTCGGTCTTCTCCGGCGTCCAACCGGGCGGCGACAGCACATCGGCCCAGCCGTTGGCGACATCGGCGACGTAGTGGTGGCCGTGCCCGTCCGGCACGTCCATGGCCACCGCCATGTCGGCCGAGACTTGCAGGAACGTCACCACGGGGATCCATTGCGTCTGCGGCAGCACGTCGTAGCCCCGCTTTTCACGCAGCCATGCCGGGCTCTTGAACAGTAGGTCGGGCGTCCACCAGGCGATCGGATCGGAGGCGTGCTGCAAATACACCACCCTCGGTCTGCCCCACGGTTCCGACGGGCGCTCTAGATCGCTTGGGCGAGCGACGAACCGGACGTTTTGGCCGGCGTTGTAGATGGGCAGCCACTCGGGGGAACCGCGATCGCGGGTCGCCGTCAGCTGGGTCCAGACGGTGTTGTTGAATGTCGGACCGCTGAACAGTGCGCCATCGGTGCGGGCGAGGATGTTGTTGAGGCTCATGAAGGGCGCCTCGCCGCCGAACGATCCCAGACTTTCGCCGAAGACGACGAGCTTGGGGCGTTGCGCTTCCGGCAATTGCTTGACCAGTTTGTCGACCGCCTCGAACAGCGCCTGGCCCGCGCGCCGGGCATTCTCCTTGTCCACCAGGAACGACAGCCAGCTCGGCAAGAACGAGTACTGCATGCTCACGATCGCGGTTTTGCCGTTGTACATGTACTCCAGCGCGTCGGCCTCCGCCTCGTTGATCCAGCCGGTGCCGGTGGTGAACGCGACCGCGACGACGGCGCGTTGTAGTCCGCCGGTGCGCTGTAGTTCACGCGCCGCCAGCTCCGCGGTCGCCCTCATGCCGTCCGCGGAGTTCAGCCCGGCGTAGGCCCGAATGGGCTCGGTGGCCGGGGCGCCGTTGAACGCGGTGAGTTCATTGTTGGTGGGGCCAGCTTTGACGAAGATCCGGCCCTGATGGCCCAGCGACTCCCAGGATGCCAGCGACTCCGGGCCACCCGATCGCAGCCGAGATTTAGGCGGCGCGATGTTGGGACTCATTTCGTCGTTGACCGAATTGAAGGTGTTGTTCAAGGTGCGCATCGTGAACTTGATGACGACGCCGTTGAGCAGCGTGATCGCTAGCGTCACGAGCAGGACTACGACGATGGTCGCCGAGAGGCGGAACGGCGCGATCCGATCGAGCTGCCCCACCAGAAAGATGATCAGCCGTCGGATCAGCTGGCCGATCTCGACCAGCGCGAACAGCACCACCAGCGACAGAATCGCGGCCTCGGGGTAGTCGTACCATTCGAGGTGCTTGACTCCCATCAGGTCACGCACTTGGTCTTGCCAGACGTGGAACCGGATGGCCATGACGACCATGCCAACCACGCCGATCGGGACCAGCGCCTTCCAGGCCCAAAGCGGTGCCGGTGGGCTGGAATCCTTCGAGCGCATGTAACGGACCAGCCAGACGCCGAAGACGCCCAGGCCATAGCCAATCGCACCAGAGACGCCGCTGACCAGGCCCTGGAACAACGCAGTGCGTGGCAGCAGCGACGGCGTCATGGAAAACCAGATGAAAATCAGGCCAACCGTGGTGCCGGTGAAGGTGTAACGGCGAACCCACCACGGCCGGCTGGCCGGTCGCGGTTTGGGGGCGGGGGTAGCTTCGGGGGCGGCTTCGACCTCGCCTTCGGGACCGGCTTTGGGGCCCGTGGTCTCCTCGGTGGTGGCCACCGGTTTGTCGGTGGCGTCGGTATTCGTCGCAGAACCCGATTCGCTCATCGAAGCATCCTATCGATGGGTGAAGTTGGGAGCGCGCTTCTCGATGAATGCCGCCATTCCCTCGGACTGGTCATGCGTCGCGAAGGCCGAATGGAAGAGCCGGCGTTCGTAGAGAAGTCCTTCGGCCAGAGTGGATTCGAAAGCGCGGTTGACCGCTTCCTTGGCCATTCGGGTAGCGGAGCGCGACATCTGCGAAATAGTAGTAGCGACGGCCTTCGCCTCGGTCAGCAAGTCGTCTGCCGGCACCACTCGCGAAACCAGGCCGCTGCGTTCAGCTTCGGCGGCGTCGATGGTGCGCCCGGTCAGGATGAGATCCATGGCCTTGGGCTTGCCGATGGCACGAGTGAGACGCTGCGAGCCACCCATGCCCGGCAGCACGCCAAGTTTGATCTCCGGCTGACCGAATTTCGCGGTGTCGGCCGCGATCAGCAGGTCGCACATCATGGCGAGCTCGCACCCTCCACCAAGTGCGTGGCCGGCCACCGCGGCGATCGTCGGGGTGCGGACGGCGGCCAATTTGCCCCAGGCGGCGAAAAAGTCGGCGTCGAATGCGTCGGCGAACGTCAAGTCGGCCATTTCTTTGATGTCGGCGCCTGCGGCGAACGCCTTGGCCGAACCGGTGATGATGATAGCCCCAATGCCGGGATCATTATCCAATTCTGTTGCCGCACTGGTGACTTCGCTCATGACCTGGCTGTTGAGTGCGTTGAGGGCCTTGGGCCGGTTCAGCGTGATGATCCCAACTCGCTGGTCGCGCTCGACCAGGATGGTTTCGTACTCGGGCCTATCTCCTGCGGATGTCACAAACCTGCCTTTCTAGAAACTCAAGTCGTCGTCGACCGGCGCGAAATACGCGTCGATGTCAGCCGCGCTGACCGCGGCCAGCGTCGCCGGCGACCACTTCGGATTGCGATCCTTGTCGATGATCTGCGCGCGGATGCCCTCCACCAGGTCGTGCGAGTGCACCGACGCGCTCGACACCCGATAGTCCTGGATCAGAACATCTTCCAGCGTTTCCAGCTTGCCGGCCCGACGTACCGCCTGCAGCGCCACCGACACCGAGATGGGGGAGCGACTGGCAATCAGGTTGGCGGCGTCGTTGGCCGGTCCGGCGTCGTGGCCACGCAGGGCAGCAACAATGTCTTCGACAGTGTCACCCGCAAAGCACTCGTCGATCCAGTCACGTTGTGCGGCAAGGTCACTCGGTGGGGGCTCGATGGCGTGGCCGGCCAGCGCGCTCTCGATGCCGTCGGAAACGATGGCTGCGGCGAATGCTTCGAGTTCGCTGTGTGGTACGTAATGGTCGGCGAATCCCATTGCGATGGCATCGGCTCCAGAAAACGGCGCTCCCGTGAGGGCGGCGTGCAGACCCAGCGCGCCTGGCGCCCGGGACAGCAGAAACGCCCCGCCGACGTCGGGGATGAACCCGATGCTGACTTCGGGCATCGCGATCTTGGAGGTTTCGGTCACCACCCGGGTGTTTGCGTGTGCGCTGACGCCGACGCCGCCGCCCATCACGATGCCGTCCATCAACGACACGTACGGTTTGGCGAACCGGCCGACCTGGCCGTCGAGCAGATACTCGTCGCGCCAGAACCGCCGCGCCTCCGCCCCGTCGGCACGGGCGCTGTTGTATACCGCCACCACATCGCCGCCGGCGCACAATCCGCGGTCTCCGGCGCCGGATAGCACCACGCTGCGCACCGCGTCGTCAGTCTCCCAGCGGGTGAGTGTGGCGCTGAGCGCGTCCACCATCGGCTGATTCAGCGAGTTGATCGCCTTGGGGCGGTTGAGCGTGATCAGGCCGACGCCGCCGTCGACACGGGTCAGGACCTCGTCGGATTCCTCAGTCACGCCCACAGCCACGCCTTTGCCTTCCATCGCGGAGAATCCGCCCCCAGAATGCTGCCTCGTCGAGCCTCGACCAGCAATCTAGATCGTTACTACGGGCGCAGCACCCGCGGGTAAGGTTTATGTTTAACAGGACGACAACGTCCGAGCCCGGAACAACCAAGAAAACCCCAGCTCCGCTGGGAACCCGGGCGCGTTACTGCTCGTTGAGCAGGTGTTCGTACAGCTCCAAGTCACAGTCATAAGAGAGGATCCGACAGTGCGGGAGACAAGTAACCCGGTATTTCGTTCGCTGCCCAAGCAGAGGGGCGGATACGCGCAATTCGGCACTGGCCCGGCCCAGGTGCAGCAGGGGTATCACCAAGCTGACCCCTATGTGGCTCCTTACCAGGAGGCCAAGGTATCCCGTCCGGTGACCATCGATGATGTCGTCACCAAGACAGGTATCACCCTGGGCGTGCTGACGGTCGCGGCGATCGTCTCCTACTTCCTGGTGGCGTCCGATGTCGCACTGGCGATGCCGCTCACCCTGATAGGCGCGCTCGGCGGCTTGGGGCTGGTGCTGGTCGCGACCTTTGGGCGCAAGCAGGACAGCCCGGCGATCGTGCTCAGCTACGCCGTCCTCGAGGGCCTGTTCCTCGGCGCTGTCTCGTTCGTCTTCGCCAACTTCCAGGTGTCGTCCGCAAACGCAGGTGCCCTGATCGGGGAGGCCGTCCTCGGCACCTTCGGTGTGTTCTTCGGCATGCTGGTCGTCTACAAGACCGGAGCCATCCGGGTCACCCCCAAGTTCACCCGGATGCTGGTCGCGGCGATGTTCGGCGTGCTGGCCCTGATGCTCGGCAATTTCGTGCTGGCGATGTTCCATGTCGGCGGCGGTACGGGCCTGGGCCTGCGCAGCGGCGGAACGGTCGCGATCATTTTCTCGCTGGTGTGCATCGGTATCGCGGCGTTCAGCTTCCTCATCGACTTCGACGCGGCCGACCAGATGATCCGCGCCGGAGCGCCGGAGAAGGCGGCGTGGGGCATCGCCCTGGGCCTTACCGTCACCCTGGTCTGGCTGTACCTCGAGATCTTGCGTCTGCTCAGTTACCTGCAGAACGATTAGCGCGCTTGACGGAAAACCGGCACGCCGACTGGCGTGCCGGTTTTTGTGCGCCCAGCGGCGTCGACCGTGTGGTGATGGCGAGCAACGGCCTTAGCTGAGCCGTTCGATCACCATCGCCATGCCCTGGCCGCCGCCGACACACATGGTTTCCAGACCGAACGTCTTGTCGTTGCTCTGCAGGTTGTTCAGCAACGTGGTGGCGATGCGAGCGCCGGTCATGCCGAACGGGTGGCCCAGCGCGATCGCTCCGCCCGACACGTTCAGCTTGTCCTCGTCGATGCCCAACTCGCGGGCCGAGCCCAGCACCTGCACCGCGAAGGCCTCGTTGATCTCGACCAGGTCGATGTCACTGATCGACATGCCCGCCCTTTCCAGTGCCTTCTTGGAAGCCTCGATCGGGCCGAGGCCCATGATCTCCGGCGAGAGGCCGCTGACACCGGTGGACACAATCCGGGCCAGCGGTGTCAGGCCCAGTTCCTTGGCCTTGGTGTCGCTGGTGATCACCAACGCGGCGGCGCCGTCGTTGAGTGGACACGCATTGCCCGCGGTCACGGTGCCGTTGGGCCGAAACACCGGTTTGAGCTCGCTGACCTTCTCGTAGGTGGTACCCGGACGTGGGCCGTCGTCGGTGCTGACCGTGGTGCCGTCGGGCAGGGTCACCGGGGTGATCTCGCGTTCGAAGAACCCGCTCTTGATCGCCTCCTCGGCGCGGTTCTGGCTGCGCACACCCCAGTGGTCCTGGTCCTCGCGGCTGATGCCGGTCATGATGGCGACGTTCTCGGCGGTCTGGCCCATCGCGATGTAGACGTCGGGCAGGTTGCCGTCGGCGCGGGGGTCGTGCCACTCGTCGGCGCCGGCTGCCGCGGCGGTCGAACGCTCCTGGGCCTCGTCGAACAGCGGGTTCTTGGTGTCCGGCCACGAGTCGGAATTGCCTTTCCCGAACCGGGACACGGTCTCCACTCCTGCGGAAATGAACGCATCACCCTCACCCGCCTTGATCGCGTGGAAAGCCATCCGCGTCGTCTGCAGCGACGACGAGCAATACCGGTTCACCGTGGTGCCCGGCAGGAAGTCGTAGCCGAGTTCGACGGCAACGACGCGCGCCATGTTGAAGCCGGACTCACCGCCGGGCAGGCCGCAACCCAAGATGAGGTCGTCGATCTGGTGCGGGTTGAGCGCGGGCACCTTGTCGAGCGCGGCCCGCACCATCTGGACGGCCAGGTCGTCGGGTCGCATGGAGACCAGCGACCCCTTCATGGCGCGGCCGATCGGCGAACGGGCAGCGGAGACGATGACGGCTTCAGGCATGACTATTTCCCTTCAAATCCCTTCCCAGGGGGCGGCCTCGCCTCAATGAACGGGTGGTACGTCCACCCCGACGGGCTAGCACAAATCTAGTCGGTACCGACCGGCTGCGACGACGACGGGGCAGGCGAACCCGGCCCCGGGCGCTGCCACAGCCGCGGCATGACGCTGCGCCGAGAGTGTGCGGTACCGGGCGCCGGCGCGGGGGGTGGGGCCGGTGACTCCGGTGCCGGGTCGTCGACCGTTTCGCCCAGCTCATCGCAGAGCGCGGCCAGCAGTGCCCTGGCCGCCAGCGCATAAGTGGTCGACGAGGGATGGTAGCCGTCGGCGGAGAACATGAGTTGGGGCGTGGCCCGGAATTGGGGGGCCAGCAGGTGCGCCAATGGGACCGGCACACCGCCGGCGGCCCGGACCGACGCGGCCTGGGCGCGGGCAAGGTGCGAAGTCCGCGCGTGTGCCAGTGAGCGAAGTGGTTGTGGGATCGCGCTGATCACGCCCAGATCCGGGCAGGTGCCAACGATGACCACCGCGCCGCGGGTGCGCAATTTACGTATCGCCGTGCCCAGCCGCTGCGCAGACTGGCTGATCCCGTTGAGTGCGGTGACATCGTTGGCGCCGATCATCATCACGGCCGCGTCCGGTGGCGTTCCGGCCACGAACATCGCATCGACTTGCCCGCAAACGCCTTTCGAGGTGGCGCCGACGATCGCCTTGGTGCTCAACCGGATCCGCTTGCCGGTCTGCTCTGCGAGCCCGCGCGCGATCAGCACACCCGGCACTTCTTCGGCGCTCAAACAGCCATACCCGGTGGCTGTCGAGTCGCCGAAGATCATCAGGTGCAGATCCACGGTCATGCCGCGCTGCCACCGTTCCACCGGGCCGCCGCCAGGGCTGTACACGCCATCGGCGCGGGGCGGGATGTCCCAGGCCTTCGGGATGATGGTGCGCGCGTGCGTCGCCTGGCCGGCGAGCAGATTGCGAGCGCCCAGATAGGCCGTACCTGTCGAGGCGAGTGCACCCGCCGTGGCCAGGGCGATCGTCGAACGACGCGGCACCCGGATGGTCACAGAATCAGTTTAGATCGGCTTCGGTGTTTGCGCGGGCGGCTGACAAACAATGTGATCACGTTGTGGATCACATGTGGTATCAAATCAGCTTCTTCAAACGTTCTACTCAGAAAGGCCTGTCAAGCTAAAACTAACGAGTTGGCTGAACGACTCGGCGAACAGATGAACCGGACGCTTAGCCGCCTCGTCACATACTACAAAGACGTAGGAAGTGTTGAGCATGACTGCACCTAGCAAGGTATCGGGCTCGCCCCGGAGAGCCGTTTGCGCACACGATGTCCTGAAGGCACGTAGAGATGTATCACGCAAATTCGCGATCAGCGACGGTGCGCCAGTCGAGGTCCTCGAATCGGGGCCCAGCGTTGCTGCGCGAGTTGCCACACTGGCGTCGCGGCTGACGATCCGGCCGATTCTGGCTGCCGGGAGCCACGCACCTAACCTGCCATGGCCATGGGGCCTCATCGACTTTGCCTCCCGAGTCCTGCTTCCCGTGTCGGCCACTGTCCGACAGACCGTGAACTTGCCAAATGCTTCGGCACAGTTGGTGCGCGCCCCCGGAGTGCTGCCCGCGGACGGCAGCCGACGGATGGTTCTCTACTTCCATGGCGGGGCTTTCCTGACCTGCGGAGCAAACTCGCACGGACGACTCGTCGAAGCACTTTCAAAGTTTGCTGATTCACCCGTCCTGGTGGTCAACTACAGGCTCCTGCCCAAGCATTCGGTCGGGATGGCGCTGGACGACTGTCACGATGGCTACCAATGGCTGCGGCGGCTCGGGTACGAGCCCGACCAGATTGTGCTGGCCGGCGACTCCGCCGGCGGGTATCTCGCACTCGCCCTCGCGCAACGGCTGCAGGAGGAAGGCGAGGAACCGGCGGCGCTGGTAGCGATCTCGCCGCTGCTGCAGCTAGCAAAGGAATGCAAACAGGCCCATCCCAACATCAAGACCGACGCGATGTTTCCCGCGAAGGCGTTTGATGCGCTCGTGGAGTTGGTTGCTGGCGCAGCCGAGAAGAACAAAGTCAACTGCAGGCCCGAAGAGATTTACGAGCCCCTGGAGCACATCAAACCCGGCCTGCCCCGGACGCTGATCCATGTGTCCGGGTCCGAGGTGCTGCTGCACGACGCGCAGTTGGCGGCAAGGAGACTTGCGGCTGTTGGTGTCCCGGCGGAAGTACGGGTCTGGCCCGGCCAGATGCACGACTTCCAGGTGGCCACCCCGATGGTGCCCGAGGCAATCCGTTCGCTGCGCCAGATCGGGGAGTACATCCGCGAAGCCACCGGCTAGCACTTGGAGGTGCCGGGGCTCGACGGCTGTCGGCGTGGGTGTGCGTGGCCCGAAATCGCCTGAGACGATGAACGCATGCGAATCGCGCAGCACATCAGTGATCTCATCGGCGGTACGCCGCTGGTTCGCCTGAACTCCGTCGTCCCCGCCGGTGCCGGCACTGTCGTGGCAAAGGTCGAATATCTCAACCCGGGTGGCAGCTCCAAGGACCGGATTGCGGTGAAGATGATCGACGCCGCGGAAGCCGGCGGGCTGATCAAGCCGGGCGGCACGATCGTCGAACCCACCTCGGGCAATACCGGTGTCGGTCTGGCTCTGGTCGCCCAACACCGCGGCTACAAGTGCGTTTTCGTCTGTCCGGACAAGGTCAGCGAGGACAAGCGCAATGTGCTGCTCGCCTACGGCGCCGAGGTGGTCGTGTGTCCGACGGCGGTGCCGCCCGACCACCCGGACAGCTACTACAGCGTTTCCGACCGGTTGGTCAAAGAGATCGACGGCGCCTGGAAACCCGATCAGTACGCCAACCCAGAAGGTCCGGCCAGCCACTACGAGACCACCGGACCGGAGATCTGGACCGACACCGACGGCAAGGTCACCCACTTCGTCGCCGGCATCGGCACCGGCGGGACCATCACCGGCGCTGGCCGCTACCTCAAGGAAGTGTCCGGTGGTGCGGTACGCGTCGTCGGCGCCGACCCCGAGGGCTCGGTGTATTCGGGTGGCACCGGTCGGCCCTACCTGGTCGAGGGGGTCGGCGAGGATTTCTGGCCGGCGGCCTACGACCCGACGGTGCCCGATCAGATCATCGCGGTCTCCGATTCCGACTCCTTCGACATGACCCGGCGGCTGGCCCGCGAGGAAGCCATGCTGGTCGGTGGTTCATGCGGGATGGCGGTGGTCGCCGCGGCGAAGGTGGCCGAGGAAGCCGGGCCCGACGCACTGGTCGTCGTGTTGCTGCCCGACGGCGGGCGCGGCTATCTGTCGAAAATCTTCAACGACGCATGGATGTCCTCGTACGGGTTTTTCCGCAGCCGCCTCGACGGCTCGACCGAGCAGCCCACGGTCGGCGATGTGCTGCGCGGGAAATCCGGCGCGCTGCCCGATTTAGTGCACACTCACCCATCCGAGACGGTGCGCGACGCGATCGGCATCCTGCGCGAGTACGGGGTGTCCCAGATGCCGGTCGTCGGCGCCGAGCCCCCGGTGATGGCCGGCGAAGTCGCCGGCAGCGTCTCCGAACGCGAACTGCTCTCGGCGGTGTTCGAGGGTCGCGCCAAGTTGGCCGACGCCGTCTCCGAGCACATGAGCCCGCCGCTACGGATGATCGGCGCCGGCGAACTGGTCAGTGCCGCAGGTAAGGAGTTGCGGGACTGGGACGCATTGATGGTAGTGGAGCAGGGCAAACCGGTCGGGGTCATCACCCGGTATGACTTGCTGGGATTTCTCTCCGACCCGCCGCGGCGCCGTTAGCGCAGCGATCAAGTCGCGGATTATGGTTGCTACCAACGGATTCGGTGACACCCATCGTTCCCCGGCCCCATTGTCGTCGTGGCGCCGATCGGCGTGTGACGCAGGTTCGCCCGACCAGTCTGCGAAGCCAACAACTCATGTACTGTAATGCGGCCTGGTTCAGCTCATCCGCAGTGGAAGGTTGCCCATGACCGATCAACCGCCGCCTGGCGGGTCCCACCTGCCACCGCCACCTCCGCCCGGGTCATCTGGTGGGCATGAACCGCCGTCCGGTGGGCATGAACCGGCATCCGGTGAGCATGAACCGGCACCGCATCCTCCGGGCCAGGGCGCTTCCTTCCCTGCGGGCGCGCCTTCGGCGCAGGGCTCTTCCTACCCTCCGCCGCCTCCGCCGCCCGGCGGCGGTTCGTACCCTCCGCCTCCTCCGTCTTCCGGTGGCTATGCGCCGCCACCACCGGGGCCCGCCATCCGTGCGCTGCCGACAGAGGCCTACACGTCGTGGTTCACCAGGGTGCTGGCTTTCGTCATCGACATCCTCCCCTACGCCGTTGTGCATGGCATCGGTTATGGGATCATGATCGCCACTCAGCAGACGTCCTGCGTAACCGATATCAACCAGTACGACGTCAACCAGTACTGCGCTACCCAGAACTCGACAATCGGCTGGCTGGCGCACACGCTAGCCGTGCTGATCGGCCTGGCCTACCTGTTGTGGAATTACGGCTACCGCCAAGGCACTACCGGGTCGAGCCTCGGTAAATCGGTGATGAAGGTCAAGGTCGTCAGCGAAGTCACCGGGCAGCCCCTCGGTTTCGGGCTGTCCATCGTGCGCCAACTTGCGCACTTCGTCGATGCGATCATCTGTTACATCGGCTTCCTGTTCCCGCTGTGGGACGCGAAGCGACAAACTCTGGCAGACAAGATCATGAACACGGTCGTCCTGCCGATCGAACAATGACTCCCGTCGTGCCGTGGTGAACTTGCCGCCGCGGTCGTCATTAGGCTGATCGTTGATGAGCGAAGACGTTAAGGGACAGCACGAAATCACCGGCCTAGCCACCAAAGCCATTCACGCCGGTTACCGGCCGGATCCCGCGACCGGGGCGGTGAACACCCCGATCTATGCCAGCAGCACGTTCGCCCAAGACGGCGTCGGGGGCCTGCGTGGCGGGTACGAATACGCACGCACCGGCAACCCGACCAGATCGGCACTGGAAACCTCGCTGGCGGCGGTCGAAGAGGGCACCTTCGGGCGGGCATTCAGTTCCGGGATGGCCGCCACCGACTGCGCCCTGCGCGCGATGCTGCGGCCCGGCGATCACGTGGTCATCCCGAATGACGCGTACGGCGGCACATTCCGGCTGATCGACAAGGTCTTTACGCACTGGAATGTCGGGTACACGACGATAGCGCTGTCTGATTTGAACGCCGTGCGCGACGCGATCACGCCCCAGACCCGGCTGATTTGGGTGGAAACACCGACCAATCCGCTGCTTTCCATCGCCGATATCGCGGCGATCGCCGAACTCGGCAAACAACACTCGGCAAAGGTATTGGTGGACAACACATTTGCCTCGCCAGCGCTGCAGCAGCCGCTGACGCTGGGTGCCGATGTGGTGCTGCACTCGACCACTAAGTACATCGGCGGTCACTCCGACGTGGTGGGCGGCGCGTTGGTCACCAACGACAAAGAGCTGGACGACGCCTTCGGTTTCCTCCAAAACGGGGCCGGCGCGGTGCCAGGCCCGTTCGACGCCTACCTGACGATGCGCGGTTTGAAGACCCTGGTGCTGCGGATGCAGCGGCACAGCGAAAACGCTTTGGCTGTAGCAGAATTCCTCGCCAGGCACCCCTCGGTGAGCACGGTGATGTATCCGGGTCTGCCCACTCACCCCGGGCATGACACCGCCGCCCGGCAGATGGGTGGCTTCGGCGGCATGGTTTCCGTGCGAATGCGAGCCGGCAGGGCAGCCGCCGAGGAGCTGTGCGCCGGCACCAAGGTGTTCATCCTGGCCGAATCGCTGGGCGGGGTGGAGTCGCTGATCGAGCACCCCAGCGCCATGACGCACGCGTCAACGGCCGGCTCGCAGTTGGAAGTACCCGACGACCTCGTGCGGCTTTCGGTGGGTATCGAAGATGTCGCCGACCTACTGGCCGATCTCGAGCAGGCCCTGGCTAGGAGTGGTACGGCTCCGCACTGATCAGCGTGACCTCGACGGTGTTGCCGCTGGGCACCGTGTAGCTGCGGGTCTCACCCACCTTGGCGTCGATCAGGGCGCCACCCAGCGGTGAGTTCGGCGAATACACCTCGAGCTTGCCCTCGTTGACACCCTCTTGACGGGTGGCGATCAGGAACGTCTCACTGTCGGATTTGTCGCCGTTGTAATAGACCTTGACCACCGAGCCGGGCAGCGCGACGCCGGACTGCTTGGGCGCTTCACCGACCTTGGCGTTGTTGAGCAGGTCCTGCAGCTGGCGAATGCGTGCCTCTTGCTGGCCCTGCTCTTCGCGGGCGGCGTGGTA